>URBJ01000027.1 GCA_900546005.1 uncultured Alistipes sp.
TAAGTAGCGGTGATGCTTACCTGCGGAGGCGCAATCTGAGGATACTGACTCACCGGCAGCGTCTCAATGGAGAGCAGGCCCGCGAGCATGATCACGATTGCAATCACCCACGAAAAAACGGGGCGATCAATAAAAAAACGCGAAAACATCTCTCTCCGCACGCGCCACAGCTTCCATCGTATTTCTAAAACTCGCCCCTTTCGTTCGGACAAAAAAAGACTGTCCGCCTCAAAACAGCTGACAGTCTGAATGATTGCATGCTCCACTGGAGCCGTATTACAGATCTTTCTCGATATACGTGAACGTTGTCTTGCCGATCAAGAATTTCGAACCATGGTACAATCGCTTTTTGAGGTTCGGTTTCAGCTCCTTTTTATCAAAAATGACCCCATCTTCCAATGCGATCAGATAGGGATAGCCGTTGATCATCTTCACCTCCGCCTGCTCCGGTGCAATCCGACTGGTAATGTCCCACGACATCTGCAAATCGCAGTTGACCGACTTTCCGATGATCACCCGTTTCGAAAGTACCGAAGCATTCATCCACTTGTATATTGCGATATCCATCTCTTTGATCGGCCCCTCGACGCGCAAGAAATAGCGTTCAGACTTCGGACTGGTCACCGCAACGCTCACCGCAAATCCGACACAATAGATCATGTAGCTCAACAGCAGGAACTCCCGCGTATCGATCTGCGAACTGTAAGCAAACGACCACAAATACATCGATCCCAATCCGAAGACGATGGAAATTGCCGCTCCGACCAATGCCTTTTTGAGTTTGATATCCGTCCCGTACGCAACGACAAACGCAATGGCAAAACCGCTGAGCATCCACGGAATCCAATCAATCAGGAACGAATTATCCTTGAAGTTCAGGGAGATCGAGATGATACACCCGATGAAAAACGACAGATACCCGAAAATACCCCCGACGACCGACTTTGCAAAAACAAGCAGAGAGCGTTTCCACCACCAACGTCCGTGACCGGTCAACAGGCTCAGTGTCAGGGTGAGGAAGAATCCGATATTCATCCCGTAAAACGGCAAATAGAGGAACGGACTCCCATACTCTTCCATAAATGCCGCAGTTTGCGGAGAGTTAGGATCCAGATCAAAGAGAGCATTGATCAGCTTGACCAACAACAGATTCTCACTGTTGTGCGCATTGGCCGTAAAGCTTATCCACGCGACCAGCCCGGCAATTGCCCCCGCAAGAATCCACGCAAGGTAGAACGAAGCATTCCGCGGGTCGAACATGTTTTTCATGTTGAAGTAATGGCTGCCCCGCTTACAGTTTTTCCCATACTCCGGACATTTATACTCATTCTCGTCCCAACACGACTTGTGGAGCACATGCGGACACTTGACGACAATTTCATCGCCCTCCTCGAACGGCGCCTTACAGAAATAGCATGTCGGACTAACCACAATCTCGTTATAGATCATATTCTTGCCGGTGTACTTCGTAACATACTTTTTCTTGAAGATCAGATACCGGATCCCCGGAAGAATCAATTGGAAGAACAGATAAAGCAGGAATATGGTCAACAGCCCCAGTATTCCTCCTTGCAAAATGACCTGAAAGGTAGTCAGCCCATTGATGATTACCGGATTGTAGATACTTCCCACGTTGTAGTCGATGTAGTCCGAGGCTATCAGGCTATCCCCCCGGTAACAGCCGATCTGGAGCTTGCGCTCCATACCCCGATAGATCTTAAAATCGGGATTGACCAGTGTAAACCGATAATCCGCGTAATTCTTGTCGAACTGTTTCAGAATATCATTTAAGATCAGATTCGGTTCGAACGCATCGAGATAAGTTCCGTTGGTTTTTTGGCAAAGCGCCATCAGGAAGTTTCGGGAGGCTTCGCTCGGATTCTCTACCGATTCCGCCGAAGCCGAAGCACTCTTCCCCTCCGTCTGTCCCATCAAGTTGACAAAAAAGACGGTAAGTCCGGGAAAAGAGTCGCTACACTGGGTTATATCATGCTGTACGTTAAAATGTCTCGGATCGATCGGCCGATTGCGATCATACACCTTGCCGTCCGAAAGCACGATCAGCACCTTCTGTTCGGGTACAGCCGCTGCCATACGAGCATGACCTTCGCCTCCCGAAGCGTAGAGGGAAGTACTATCGTCCAGCTCCTCGATCTTGGACAGAATCGAACGGTAAAGGTATTTGTTGTCGGGCTTCGCCTTGAAGTAGTTATCCAACACATAGTCCGTCGCCTCCATCGACTCCGAAACCGTCTCTCCCTCCACAAAAGCAATCCGAAACGGTTTCAGCGCAAAGAGCTTCTTCAGACTCCGGACCGCTTGGTTCTGCTCAGCCACCTTCGCCGAATCGAGCGTCAGATCGACCAGCACCAATATGTCCAGATCCAGATCTGCGATCTCCTTGATTTTAAGATTCTCATAACCTTCTAACTCCGGCTGCGTACGTGGATTGTACAAATTGTTTTTCGTAAACTCCTCCACCTTGAAACTGACGGTCGTATCGTTTCCCAACAACAACGACGTAATGCTGTCGTTCATCAACACGTTTACGTAGAGCCGTTTATAATTGGAATCGAAATCGACGCTCAGAATATTGATGTTCACATCTTCGCCATACGACTTGTTGTCGGGCGTAAACGTGGTGCAGCCCGACCAGAAAAAGGCGACAAACAAGAGTAACAATATATTGCGGCTGTTCATGGTAACAAATGGTTATCGGGTTGACATTCGATTAAATGGTCGGATAATCGTCCTCCTCTTTATTCATCATCTGGCGTAGTTTTTTCGCATTCTCTCGGGCCTGTTTGAGCGTTTTCAGCTTCGCCTGCAGGACATTGACAAACATCAGGATCATCGCTACGGCTGCTATACTGTACAGATAATCCTTGATCCGTTGGATCCAAGGTTTGAATTTCATATCCTGTATCTTCTCGGAGGTGTTTTTCAGTTCAAGGTACTTCTCTTCGATCTTGGGAAACCGGGGCTGCAATTCGGGAACCTCCTGTGCCCAATTTTTTGCATTTTCGTACCGGCTTTGTATCTCCGCAAACAGCAACTGCTCCCGCCCCTGAACCTTCTCGAGCTGGGGGGCCAGCGACTTCACCAAGGAGTACTCAAGGGCTGTCTCATACAACCGCGCATAGGCACTGTCCTGTGCAAAAATAAATGCTTCGGCCTCAGCAAACCCCGTCCGAACCTCATTCAAGTGTCTTTTACCGGCAATCGAATCCGATAATCCCTGTTTGACAAGCTGGTAATCGGCAACGATCTGCAACAACGAATCATCTGCAGCAATCTCCGTCTGATTCGATTGGTAGTAGGCATTCCATTTCGTATCCAAGGCTGTGGCCTGACGATCGACCTCCGTTAGTTCCGCCTCTGTCTTGGCGTGCGGCACCCGTGCGGAAAGTTCGTTGAGCTGATCGTAGAAATCGAGCATCCGGCTCTCGATCTCCAACAGCTGCATATCATCGGCAAAGGCATCCCCTTCCGGCTGTGCCACCACGACCGGACCGAGCAGAATCATCCACAAACACAACCCGAACACCCATCGTCTGCTATGCTTTGCCCTTTTCATACGCACTACTCTTTTACACAAGTCCTGTGAAAATAATTTTCCGCCTCATAAAAAATATTAAGGGCTGCATGTTGGCTCTCGCTGATTTCCGTGGCCCGGTTCACCCGCGACTGGATCTGCTCGATCGTCTGCCGACAGGCGTTCTCCAGATCCCGCCGCTCCATCTTGTCGGATGACAGCAGCCACCGGTTGACGTGGTCATCGATTTTTCGGGCCGCTTGCAGAATATAGTCGGCACTCAGATCGAGAATTGCAGCCGCACGTTCCCGCGCCTGCACCTTGATCGCATACTTGGACTGCATGTTTCGGATGGAATCCACGTAACAGTTGTACCGATCGATGTTCGCCTGAATATCGGGACACGTACTCACTTCATCCCGCTGCGGAAATTGTTTCAGCAGCAACGCCTTCATCTCATTGAACAACTTGTCGCTTTCGGGCGTACTGAAGCTCGATGCCTTGCCGAACTTCTGATCGAAAGCCTCAAAGGCTGTTTTGATTCCCTCGGTCTGTGCTACGGCAGCCGCTATCGCCTCTTCTTTTCCAAAGCAGGGGTCACGCTTGATCGAGATTTCATACCGGCGGTCCAGATCGGTCTGAAAAAACAGCTCATAGCGAACCTTTTTACGGGCTGCCTGCTCCTCCATCACCAACACATCCCGCAACGTAATCGACACATCCGCCTCCTTGTGCAGAATATCGAATCGCTGCTCGATATAGTCATTCACCATCTGGTAATCGGTAGGCTGCAACTGAAGTCCCTCATATTCGATCCACCGATTGAAAACATGTTTCCGTTTGGGTGCAAGGGATTTCTTCAACGGTTTGGTCAAACAGTAGACGGCCTGCTCATCGGATTCGACGACATAAGGCAACCGTTCGGGACGCAATTCTGAACGTCTCACCGCCTGTAAATAGGAGACGTCACTCTGGAAAACGAACAATTTACGATAGGATATCAAACTGACGGTCAAACTGTTGTTCGGCTCATCGAACGCGATCTTCACCAACAGATCCATGTCGGTCGACCCCTCGGCAAGAGAGAGATGATCGACATACGGAGTACTCCCCGAAACCTCCACCTTCTTGATCGTCCGCGCCTGCAACGCGCCGTTGAAGCTAAGAATAATGAGAGCTAATATAATTTTATTCAAGATATGCATACTTCGCTCTTTCCCCAATATATCACAAAAATACGAAATTAATCAGAAATCAAACCGTTCCATATCTCTATTTTCAGAAGCCGTCGTTCACTCGAAACAGATCCAATCGTTGGGCTCACCCTGTCTGACCACCCACTCGGCCACTTTGAAGTCCTCCGGATAGGGCGGCTCCTGAACCGCATGATAACGTTCGTAGCTCAAATAGCGGGCTACACGGTCTACACACCAATCCAATCCGGCATAGGTATCGGGGGTATTCAGGCAGACCCGACCGGCAAACTCACCGAAATACCGAATATTCGGATGCCACGGATGAGGAATCGGATTTCCCGCGGAATCCTGTGTCAGGAAACGGAACTCGACCGGTGCATCCACACACGGATAGTTCGGTGGCAAGACGATGCGCATACTAAACTCCGAAGCGAAGATCGGGGGGTTCGACACGCCGGGTTCATTCAACCGCTCAATCCGTTCCACCCCACAAATGGACCGCATCCGGTAGGTAATCACATACTCCGTAGGCAAACCCTGCACATTGCGTTTGGTGATGCGATAGTCGATTCCGTCTCTATGTTCGACAGCCCGATCCAACGCCCTCCACTCG
This sequence comes from uncultured Alistipes sp., assembly GCA_900546005.1. Taxonomy (GTDB): domain Bacteria; phylum Bacteroidota; class Bacteroidia; order Bacteroidales; family Rikenellaceae; genus Alistipes_A; species Alistipes_A pullicola. The sequence goes on from URBJ01000027.1 coordinate 5,345, forward strand.
TGGAGCAATCTACGATTCCGGCCGGTCAACTCTCTGGATTCGAAATCCGACCAATCTTGTAGAGAAGTTTGCACCATGGCACGCCTCGATTATCCCGGAAATGGATCCGGAATCAAAAAGACCGTATCTCCGTTTTTGACATTATAGTCCGCCAGTGTCTGGTCCGTTTTCCCTATTCTCGGACGGAGTACCCGAACCTCATTGGTCGTCGGATCCTCCTTGCCGAAAAAATAGTCTAACGGAGCCCCCGTTTGATCGATCGACGGAAAATCGAAGATCAACCGTCCGTCCTTGCCCACTGCATGACGCAGATTGCTCATCAGCGAACTCAACGGAGCCTGCGGATACATGACGCGAAACCTCACTTTTTTGTCCTTATATACAATATCCAAAAAGAAGTCTTCCATCAATTACTTGTTTATCGGTTACAAAAATAACGAATTCTACCCTCTTGAACCCTCTTCTCGTCTCCTCGCATTCTGTCAAACTATCTCGATGTTGACCTGAACCGGAAAGACGTTCGTACTCCTCACCTCGATCATCTTCTGAAGAATCAACTCGGTCATCGGAATCTTCTCCTGAAAACTGCGTCGAATGTAGGGATTGTCCTTCAACGTAATATACACCTGCGTTTCGAATCCACAATGGGAGCGTTCGGTGTGCTGTATGTTCCTGACCTTGATCCTCTCGATCATGTCGTCCGTTATACCGTAACGCACGACCAGCTCGTTGTAACACAGCACCTTCATATCGGCTGGAGTCACTACCCGATCGTTGGTAACCATATAGTATCGGGCCAGACTCTCCTGTGCATCGATCCGTTGCAGCTCGTCGGATCCGGGCATCGGATCCGCAACCTGCCGGACAGACTTCACGTGCGACCCGGCTGCTGCGGCAAACTGGCTCTTTCCGTTCAGTTCCGCATTGACCGCACTTCCGTTCGTGACTAAATAATCGATATTGAGGCTCACCTCCTTCGGATGGAAGCCATCGTTGTTTCTGAGCATAAGGTACAATCCCGAGGCACTCTTTTCGGAGGCCTTGGCTACTCCTTCCGACATCTTCTTCAGCAGCGCATAGAATTGATCCATAAAGGCGCCCTCTCGCAGCGTATCGATATCCTGAAAAGCATAGTAATCGGATGCGAAACGGCTGATCAACGTTCCGGCCAGTTTGACCAAGCGATCGGGATTGAAACGATCTGCCGCAACATTCCGGATCTCGATCGGTTCATCCCGGAAGAGCTGTGTAACGGGAGGACGGACCAGATGCAGGAACTGCCATCTGCCCGCATCGCCCTCCTCTCCCGACAGACGAACGACGGGCGAGGCCGTAGAGAGCGTCGCCGTCCGAACCGAAGCATTGGTCAGCAGCGTACAGTTCAGCGACAGGCGTTCCCTGTCGAACAGGAAGCTGTCGGGTATTCCGGAGAATTCGAACACCAATTCGACCTTGTCGGTCGCATACGATTGTATGGCGGGTGTTTTATAGTTATCGATACAGAACAGCCTCACATTTTGTTTTGCGAACAAGTCGAACCACGTATGGCTCGACTGAAAGAGCGGTGACTGGTTGTACAACATATTCTTGGGCGAGAAACAGTCGTCCAACGGCAGGTCCGCATAATCCCAAGGTTTGACGAGGGGCAGCGGATGTCCGTTGGCAAAAACCTTCAAATCCTGAAAATCGGGATTGTCCACCAGAAAGGTCAGTCCCGACAGATTGTCGACCGCCTCCTTGAAATACAATACCACCTTCCACCTCCGGTTATCCAGCCGGACCACCGAAGAGACCTCCGTCTGAAACACCTTCGTGCGAAGCAGCGGAATAAACGTATAAGGTGTCCCCAGCAACGAGAAACGCACCCGATGATCCAAGATCTGCAACGGAATCCCCTCCTCGGGAACAACCTCCACAACGGCCGTAGCCGGAAGGGCATGAACCCGCTCATAAGGGATAAGCGTCTGGGCAAACTCATTGATAATCTCGGTCTTGAGCTGTTCGATCTCGTCGTCGATCTCGTTGGCCTGATAAGCCAGTGCCGTCAGAAACAACGAGAATACGGGATCCCGTTCCAAGCCCTCCAAATGCTCGCTGTTGCTGCTCTGCGCCCACACGGCAACAGCCTCCTTTATGATCTCTTCCGCCCTTTGGCGGGTCGTGAATATCGTCTGTTTCATCCTATTTCATCTTTATCGCAACAGATAACGCCTCAACCGTACTTAATTCCATATATCGATGCTGGTCGTGTATCGATACGCATCATTCGTCTCCACGAGGGTACCCTCGACATCGATCTGAATCTTTTTCAGTTTTTTTACATAAGCCATCGATACCGATACACCCGATAGCCTCTTTTCATACTGCTCGATCGCCCTTTTCAACTCGATCGCAAAGGTGTTGATACTTTTCGAGGTGCCCGAAACTTTCTTGCTGTACAGCTCCGAAGTCGCTCCGTTTTTCGCACCCGAGTCGTAGATCACCCCTTCATTTTCATTGAAGATCTCGAATTTCAAGTTATTAAAGACAAAACCGAACTGAGGATCCGACACGCAACTTCCGCACGCCGTTGTCAACAACAGCTCGAGAAACGCATCGACAGCCGTCTTCACCTGCGACGCCTGAACCACTCTGCCCTACCTGCAACGGAAGCAAAATACTCATAACACTCTAAATTAAAGGCATAAACTCCTCCTGCTCCTCTTTCTCCTCCGGCACATACAACGCATTGTACAAACTTTCGTACAACTTCTGATACAGACTATCGAACAGTTTCTCCGACAACTCGTCCGAAAGCAAATCGTGCAACTCGGCCTTAAACTGATGGCTGATGTAGTCGGTCAATTTGGCGGTCAGCTCTTCGGTAATCTCGGCATAGAGTTTCTCCCTGAGCGCTTCATAGAGCCGGTCATACAACTCGGGATAGAGCTGTTCGTGCAACTCGGCCTTGACCTGTGCCTTCAGCTCTTCGAAATCGATGGTATGGTCCTCGAGTACGACCTTGTCGAGAATCGTCGACGCGCTGTGCACATACTCGTCCAACCACTCCAGCCACTTGACAATATCGTATTCGGAATAGGGCTCGATGGGGGTCGGCGTTTCGGTATTGGGCACCACGATGTAAAAGTCGACCGCCTGCGCTATTTCGTACGCCAACCGGATAAAATGACTCGTCCGATTCTTCGTATCGAACCTTTGCAGCAGGTAGGCATAACGCTGAAACGCACGTTTGCCTTCGCCTGACTCCAGATTCGGATGTCCGGCCAAGATGCCCACACCCTCCGCAAGCCGCTCCATATAGGCTCGGAACCGATCGTCCGACACCAACTGAAGGCATGGAGGTATGTAGGTTTCATCGATACTGAAGACTCCGTTATCGACCTTGAACTTCATTACCGGAAAGAGATCGGTCCCTTTCAATTCGTCCAGTGAATAGATGCCATACGTATATTCGGGCCGGACGAAAGGCACCGTATCCACATCGAACTCCACCTCTTTCTCTCCGAAACCACATGCCAGATAGTATTCGTCACCGTAGACCAACGGAACGGAGACCACCACCTTTTCGTCAACATGCAACATTTTTCCGGAGGGAAGAAGGGCCATACAGGTCAGCCGTTCGATCTCCAACTTATTGCGGACGAATCCGCCCCGGTTATCGAATTCGGTAAACGGGATGAGCCCGAACTGATCTCCGTTGATGGCCCGGCTTGCCGCCTGCTGCCTTCGGAGTAGATTTTTATCCTGCTCCAGAAAAGTCCGTGCGGAAATCGCCATGCCGGCTTTCCAGTCGATTCTCGAATTGATATTCATAATGCGTTTCTGCTTAACTGTCCATATTCGGGTTTAACGAGGGGAGAGGGTCGATCTCGGTATTGTAATCCAACACCAGACCGTCACCCAACACAAAGGGCTGATCATGATACTTGACGGCAATCGTACAATGTGTATCGAACGGAATAAACCACTCGCAGATAAACTTCCGGAACGGTTCGATCGTCCGCGTCAATTCATCATAGGCCTCGGCCGTCAACCGGGGAACGATAAGCTGGTATTCGACCGCAGGTTGCGTATGTTCCGCACCCTCCTCCCACGAATACCGGCCCGTCATCATCTTCACCTCACAATCGAACAACAGCTCCAGCAGATTACGGACAAAACCGAAATCTGCCCGCAGCCGACTGACGTACAGCAACAGCGGAGCCGTCTGCCTAATGTAGGGATTCTCCTCCTTCTCTATGTCGTAATGAAAATAACGTTTCAGTAAAAAAGCGGTCTTCTCATGCAATAACTGGGCCGTCTGCCGCTCGACATGAAGCCGCGATCTGAATGCCAGCGTATCGACCGGTCGGAAAAGATCGAGCAACAGCTCCTCCCTTCTTTTGAGATGTTCGTATTTCTGTTCGAAATCCCTACCTTTCAAGGCATTATCTTGAGCGATCACACCCTGAGGTAACAACCGCAGGAAACTGTCGCGAGCAAGACGTACGACCCGATGCTCCGGGTCGACCGACAGCACATCCGGACTGTAGTTCCGGTAGAACGTTCCGGCACAATCCACCTGCCACCGATCCGTACTCTCCGGATAGAGGTAATTCAGCAAAAACTCCGCACTGATATCGAATAGATCGTTCACGTTCTTCATACCTCCTCGTTTTGAAACAAAAACTTCGAATAGTTTCGCTCATCGGCCAACTCGACGTATCGGTCTCCCTGCTCGGTGCAGACACGCAGAACCGCCCACTCGGGAATACCGACCTCTCGCAAGGTCAGCTCCTTATAGGGAAAACAGGCATCGATACTCCTGATCTCGTGCTGATACAACGCCTGCGAGGGCAAATGTCGCAACTCGGCATCCTCCTCAACAAACCGTTCGACCGCATAATCGGGCAACACAACCTTAAACTTCCGTTCCTCCCTCCGCGTGACCAGATAGTCCACAAAACAGTGATCTCCGAGTACGATCTCCAACCGATTCGTTCCAAACCGCTCGGACAAATAGTTTAAAGCCTCATCGATCCTCCAACCGGTCGTCAGCACAGTCTTTTCGATCGGCGTCCATCGTTCATGCACGGGACACTCCTCGTCATATCCCACGAAATCCACAACTCGCGATGCGAGATGCTGTCCCTCATAGTAGAACATCTTTCCGCACAACGAGGTCAGCCGCCCGTCGGCCAACTCCTCGGGGTGCAGCAGTTTGACCGCCTCCTGAGCCTCGACCGCTCCGATGATCGAAGCGATGACCGGCGTGGTCGGCACTCTTCCGGCGGCCTCATTCCGACGGATAACCGAGCTGCACGAGAGCCGATAGGACAACTCCTTCAGAGCCTCGGGCCCCAGATTGCAGGCGTAGCAATTCTTACCCGGAACGAAGACCCGCGCCGTACCCTCCAAACCGTCGATTCCACCATCCACCCACGGGACACCTGCCCGCATACACAAACGATTCAGACAGTACCGCGCCCAACGGTTATCGACACATCCGACCACTACATCCATCCGCCGCAACAAACCCAAACCGACATCGTGACAAATATCGACCAAGAGCGGCAATACACTGACTGTCGGGTTGATCTCCCGAATTCTTTCGGCGACGACAGCGACTTTCTCTCTGCCCGCATCGGCATCTGCCCGACGGAAAAGAACGGAACGGGTCAAATTCGAAGGCTCGACGGTATCGAAGTCCACGACCGTCAGATGTCCGACTCCGAACAGAGTCAGGTTCTTCAGCACCTCGTTGCCCAAGGCACCGCATCCGACCACCATAACATTCGCACGTTCCAGCTGCTCCTGTCTGAACCAAGAGAGCTGCGCAAATACCTGCTCTCCCCACTCCGGACCGAGCGTCGGAACCGAGCCATCTCGCCCCATCTCGTTAACCCCTTTACAGTTTACCTTTCAAAAATACAAATTATTCGGGAAAGTACATAAAAGTTCCCGACTATTTGGGACAAACGCCACTCCGCGCGGAACGGCATCATCCCTACCGACACTGCTGATATTGCGACGAATCACATGGGTCTATCTTCTCTGTCCGGCACGCCGCAAGGCAGGATTTATTTGACGTACGGAGCAAAAATCTCAGCAATTTTCCGTATGTTTGTAATCCAAGTATATTTTTACACGGGCTGTACGGATGAAGTATTTGTGGGCTATCATATTAGGCGTGATTTTTCTTCCCCTGAACGCACAACGGATGCGCATCGAGGATTTTGCCCGCTACAAAAAACCGTTTTTGAGGAAAGCTACCTTTACGACCGATAAGCATAACGCCCTGCTCGACCTCTATACCAACGAAAAGGGATTTCAGTTTTTTGTCGGAGAGGTCGCCGTACCTGCTGCCGAAGCAGAAGGATTCGTCACCCTGTCCCTTCCAAACCACACTGCCTTTCTGACCATCAAGCACCCCACCTACGGACAGATCGCATGGAAAGTTCCGGACAAAGAGCTGAAAAAGAGAAAACACTACCACGCCTACCTGTATACGGAGAGCTTAGACAAGGAGTTTCAGCAAGAGAAACAGTGGGTGCTGCTCCACATCCAGCCCGAACACGCCATCGTTTTCATCGACAGCACCTTTCACTCCATTCAGGACGGACATCTGCTGCTGTACCTCCCTATCGGGCGACACAGTTGCCGCATCGAATCCCCGTTCTACACACCGCTCAACGACACGATAGACGTTACGGACGCCTCCCGAGTCCAAAAGCGGTTTATCTTGGAGCCCTTCTACGCCTACCTCACGGTCGAAACCGACAGACCGGATGCCCAGATCCTGCTGGACGGAGAGCCGCTCGGCTCCGGACGTATCGAAACGGGACGGCTGATGCCCGGATGCTACCGCCTGACCGTCAAACAGGACAACCAACCCTTATATGACCAGTCTATCGAAATCGCCAATGCCGAACGGAAGGTTATAGACCTGCGCAACTCTACTCAAGCTCCGTTTCTTGCAAGCACTCCACGACCCGGCCGGAGCGTGCCCGAAAATCAAACGGAGCAGAACCGCACACTACCGACCGCCCGATCCATATCCCCAAAGAGCCTTACCGCAACCGACAGTACCGCCTCTACCCAAACTCTGTCCCGCGTACATATTACCGCATTCGATGCAAATACGGAGATTTGGCTCAATCGGGAACGGGTTGGCAAAGGCGAATGGCAAGGTGAGTTGGCTCCCGGTTTTTATGCCGTCAGCTCCCAGAAGGATAGCTTGGACTCGCGAACCGATCTGTTTTGGGTCGAAGCCGGGAAAACGGTTGAGCTGAATCTGGCTTCCCCGCTGGCTGACTACGGAATGCTCAACATCTCGTGCAATGAGGTGAACGCCGAAGTCTTTCTGAACGACATACCCGCCGGATTCGCCCCCTGCGTTTTGCGCAATCTGCCGATCGACCGCACCTACCGGATTCGTCTGGTCAAAGGGAAAAAAGTCGCCGAAAAAACGATCCATCTCAGAGGCAACGATATCGTAAACGTCTCTCTGAACCTGAAAAAGAGATAACCTCCAATAACGTTCAAACAACGAATCATGAGAAAAGCAGTATTCGATCTATTAAACGAGGCCCAGAAAAAGATGAGCGGATTCGCCGTCTACATGAACTATCAATTCATCCATTTCAGCGTACAGGCCGAACCGGCTGCACTTCTTGCCATAGAGGTCGAGCTGAACAACGTACGGATGAATCTCGAAGATGTGGCCGATATCATACTCCCGAACGAGACCCAATTCGGAATCATTCCCAAGAGCCAATCCTACCTGTTCCCTATCTGCAAGGCGATCGGCATGGTTCATCCCGAGTACAAGATCGAGCAGAAATCGATGAACGACGAGCAGCAGGAGGAGAGCCCTACGGAAGCAGAAGATCGGGACACGGACGAAGAGGATGAAAAGTACATTTTGTGTACGATGCCCGAAGTGACCAAAGAGCGCCGCGATGCGGGTATGGATTACGTGAAAACGATCTACGACGAGACGCTGGCGAAACTCGATACGGTCAATACGGCCTATGGAGTGAAGATTGGCAAAGTGCTGACACAACCCAAGGCCAACGAAGCCGATGAAGCGAAAGAGGAGCTCAAGAAGATGCACGACGAGCACCTCGAAATATGCAAATCCTACCGCGAAGAGAAGGAGAACCAGATCGAGGCAGCCTATCAAGATTATCTGAAGCGGCAACAAGAGAAAGAGAGTGCCGAACGGGAAAAAGAGGCGGCCCATAGTGGAACCGCCGGCAAACAGTTCAACATGGATGCCTTTTCAGGAGGAGACGAGTAGAACGCTCACTTTTTCTATCTTTATACCTTTTTTTGTCCCGACCCGAGGGGAGATTTCGCTGCGACACACGATGATCGGAACCATACACTCGGCTTCCCCCTGAACCGCAACCGACATGTGTTATTTACCCTCCGAATTACAGGTATGTCCGGGCATGTTGATGGAGATACTGCCGCCGTAGGCACACATAAGTTTGCAGTTATCGAGCAGCGCCGGCATATTGGTGATCAACTGTTTGCCTCCCGGAGCCCAAGGTCCGGCGGGAACGGGAATACAGGGCATGGGCGTCAGAACTCCCATGGCGGCAGATGTCGCGGAAGCAACGGTCGGATTGGCCAGTGAGGTACACATGCCGAACGGCATGATATTCGCCATCGGAACGAAATCCATGATCGTGGCTTTCGGTTTATTCTGGATCATCGGGCGCATCGGATTGGTCACCATCAACGTCGAAGGGATCTGACCGAACGTACACTTCAACATCGCACCCATACACACATATTTAGCCATACGCTGCTCGTTTTATTTCGTTGTCTTCATCTCTTCCTCTTTCAGTTTCGCGCTTAATTTCGCGGTAGAGGGCGCACCGGGAACGGAAATGCCCTCTGTCGTATAAGGCGTCTTGAACGAGGAGTCCACCTTGAGGTTCTTCATGTTGACGGTTCCGGCGGTCACGTCGGACTTGAAGGTCGTTTTTCCTTCCGAAGTAGTCTCTCCGTAGAGGGTTGTCTTGCTGCCCGACAACGAAGCGTTTCCTCCGCTCAACTGCAAGATTGCCTTCCCGTCCTGCTGCAACTCGATGGTCGTATCGCCGAACATACCCACCTTGTCCGAAGCGAGTTGGACCGATTTGCTTTTCGTCTTCTTGTCCTTCGCCCCGGCAAAGACCTGCTCGGCCAACAGCAGCAGGGCGCTTCCTTGTGCCAGCGACTTGTCGGTCCGTTTCTCCTTGTCGACGTCCATAGACTTCACCTCCACCTGTTTGGCATTGGCCGCAAAAGACCCCGTAGCTTTACCCTCCGTATCGGTCGCACTGAAATCGATCTTCTCGGCCCGCACGGAGAACACTCCATCTTTGGTCAGGCTCTTCTCCTCGATCTTTTTCTCCTTCGTCTGGTAATCGACCGCCTCGAATCGTATATCCTTCGATACTATCCGTACACTACCCTCCGCCGGAACCTCGCTGTTTTTCCCCGACACTTTCGGATTACCGGTATTGATCTCGACCTGCTGCGAGGCCAACGTGATTCCGCTCTCCTTGATCAGTGCATGATCATCGCCATACGACGAGATTGTCACCTGTTTTCCCGAAATACCGATCCCGGAGTCTGCATTGGTCCGCAGATTTCCGTCGCCATCCATCGAAACCAGATCGATATTCTCCGACCGGAGCGAAATGGAGGTTCCGGTCGTTTTCTCCTTATAGGTCGATTTCCGTTTGGATACGGCTTCTTTTTGGGTTTTAACCGATTCCAACTGCCGGTTGGACTCTGCGAGACGCGACAACGTCCCGAAATAGGCCGTCATCGCATGATACAGGGCCGCCGAGACATGACGGAACTCCTCGTGCAGCTCCTCTATATCTACGAAATTCGTACGCGTAGAGGTTTCGTCGAGGTTCATCGTATCCTTTGCCACCAAATCGTTCATGGACGAGATCAACGATGAAACCTCCGCTTTGGTCTGGGCCGCCTCTTTCTTCAAATCATTCACCTGCGTGGTCAGGCTTTTCTCTTCGGCAGTCAACTGCTCCTTCAGCGTATCGCAGGGGAGCGTTGCTTGCACGCGAATCTGACCATCGGTCGACAACACGATCCCGCCATCCGTCCCGGACAAATTGCCGCTCGGAAAGAAATCCGCTGCCTTCTCTCCCCGCAGAACCACATTTCGCGCCTGCGAGATGATCTCGGAAGTACCCTTCACCACCTGTTCGGCACCATCGATTCCGGGGTCAACCGCTACCTGTCGGATACTCGAGGCCCGGCTTACGATGGAACCGGGAGTGGTTGCATCGAGTCCGACACCCTCTAAATCAACCTCATTGCCCCGAATAACCACCCGAGAATAGTTTCCGCACAGCACGCCGCTCTTGTCGACATTACCGATAATGATCTCCGGCGCAGATATAATCAGCCGTTCTTCGTCCCGGACATAACGTCCGCGTTCGATCTGATCGATCAGATCGATCTTCATCCGACGAACCTCCCGCTTGCAACGACGGATCTCCTCCAGATCTTTTTCGATGTTTTTCTGGAAGTCCTCCAATGCGGCTTGCCAGTTGGCAAATTGTTCTGCTATCCCCCTCATCGATATTCCTTCTTTTAATTTTTATACACTGTAAAGTACTTGTTGGATTGCTTGAAGAACCCTATCCAAATCTTCAGACTCCATATAGGTATGAAGTGCACCCTGATTTATATCCAGCGTTTTACCAGCTGTATCAGCAAACAAGATTTTACCATCGTCCGTATTATCCCAAACATGTTGATCGTCCAAATGGATAAGATCATCTATGGGCAAAAGGGTCGAACCGATATCCTTTAAGTATTTTTTAGCGGAACTCTCTTTTTTCACTTCACGTACAAACTTAACCCAAGAAAAAGCTTCATATGATTTCGGTTTCCCGATTCCACCCGCGGTAATACGGTCGTAATAGCGATCACCTTCCTCCACGATCTGGTTATTGACCAACACCAACAAAGCTTGATACACCGCTTCTCTACGCGCCTCCGGATCGACATTCAGGGCTGTCAGCGCATTTGAAGTCAAAGACTTATCCAAAACAGTTGCAGGAGTCACCGGAGTATATAACTTTTGTAGCGCCTTCTTTACTTTTGCATCCTTTACCACGAACTTTACATCGCCTGCAAATGTATTATCGAGTACAGTATCCTCATTATAGGCCTCAGCATAAATCGCCGCCGCCGCATTATTGAGAGCCGTGACAGCCGCATCCACAATCTGACGTGTATTCGCGTCGATATTGGCCGGAATGTCGTTATCATCCTTCATCTCGAACTGTTCGGGTTGCCGACCTTTTTGTGCATTGTCAAACACGGTTTTGAGGTCCGGAATATCCGTCTTTTTCAACAAGCTGTCAAGATCCTGCTGTTGTTTCAACGCAGTACGTTGCTGCTCATAAATGGTAAAATGGGGCAACACCGTCTGGCTTCTTGTCTTATACGAAGTGAACAGGGTATTGCATCCGCTTATTATATCGCGTAATGCCTGAGGTATTCTCGGTGTATAGACCTTGTTATCGGCTGCATGCGTGAATGTGTATTTTCCCTTAAAGAAACTTCCGGCGCCGTTCGAACCGATCACATTCTTTTTCGTCTTGAAGTTATCTACGATTCTCCGACCTTTGATCTCAGCACTTCCCTTCCCCGCCTCAAGACACAGATAACGTTTGGACGAAAGCCGTAAAGTGCCGGCGATCGGACGCAGTACCGTCTCGAAAATAATGCGGATTGTCGGCAGATCGACCACCGTCAGATTTCCGGCCAAGGACGTACCTATCCCCTTAGCCAGTTTTACGGCATCCTTTGTCGACGTAGGTAGAAAATCCCGATTCGTACCCGAACGGAGGGTTAGGTTATTTCCCGCTACGATGTCGACATTCTTCCCTTGAATCTTCACGTTCCCGTTCGGTGCACTGATCGTGATGCCCGTAAAGGCATTGATTCCGACCTTGCCCAACGGTGACTTGATCGATATCGACCGCTTGTCCGAGGACATCGATATGGAGTAGAGTCCGTACTCATCGGTCAGTTCGATACCGCCGAACGCCTTTTTGACTCCATCTCCCGGGAAATCTTCTTTCAGGCTCGGGAAAAAGGTTGTGACGGTTCCCCATATCGGAGCAAACGTTTTCAGATAGTTCGTACCAGCTCCCGAATCGGAAAAAATGATGGAGTGTCCGTTCAACGAAGAGATCGTTCGGGGTCCTTTCCCTTTATACGCAAAAGGAGGCTGCCGCTCGCTTGAATAGAGCATCCCCTCGACATAAGGCTTTTCGACATTGCCGTTTTCATAGTTAATAATCGCCTCGTCACCCTTCTCGGGAAGAAACTTAAATCCGCTATCCTTAGAGGCCATGGGCACCGCCATACGGATCCACGGCGAAGGATCATCCTCCCCACCCTGCCACGGATAACGCACCCGTACCCGTCCCAGCTTCAATGGATCGCTGTTGTGCGTAATGAATGCCCGCTGAGGACTCGATACTCGAATCGGAGCGACCGAAGCCGCCGGGGGAAAGACTTTTTTCTTACTGTCCTTTTCATAGGATATCGCTTCGAACGTCAACGACTGCCCCAACTTTTGTTGTGTTGAGGCCACCGCGGCCCCCTCTATTTTTACAACGAGATAGATATCCTTTTTGTCTTCAAAATAGATCAGGCTCCCCAACGATATGTTATAAAAGTTGTTCTCTAACGTCACACGAATCCGGGACTGTTCGGCCGTCTCGATTCCTTCCCGTATTTTCTTATAAAAATCCAGACTGCACATTACGTCATATCCACTCTGTGGAGCCGTACTGTACAGGCACATCCAATCTTCATCGTCTTTTTTAAAACCTCTCTCCTCTTTGGCCTCCTTCTTAAAATACGTTTGCTCGTAGTCATCGTTACTCGAATCTGCCGACATCTTGCTGGTTCCCAACGCTACCGGAGCATCCCACATGATATAGGCAATCATATCTTTCAGATTGGCCTGATTGAACACGTCGGACACCGTACTGATCCAAAAGGCTTCGGGCCATCCTGCATAATCTTCCCACTTCGTGTATTTGTCCTTGGGCGGAAGGGCTGCCAAATGCTCATCATAGGCCAACTCCGAATCCCGCATCATCTTCGGTGAAGCCGTCGTCATCCATGTCTTGGCTTGCGTATAGTCGTTGTGTACATCGGCAAGCGATGCTGCATTCCACGCCGTTGTCTGACGCTGCATGTATCTGATCGATGTATATGTATCGATATGTACAAGATCGTTATCCGTCAACGCCCAAACATCTTTATCCGGTCTGGGCCAACCCACATGTATCTTTCCGCCCTCGTAATAAAAAAACTCTCCGCATCGGTTGGTCACACGAACCAGAAAGTCGAAAAAACTCTCATTATACTGTACCAGATAGGGCTGGATGAATTCATATCGGGTCGTTACCTGCTGTGTTTCCTTTTTGTGGGTATTGGGGTCCTCCGTCTCCTCGGTCTTGGTCACCGCAAACTCTAAAAACTGAGGATGGACATCGACCAGTTGCGACAGATCCGAACCGACATTATCGGGCCAATACTCCTTGTTCTGGATGATCTCCTTAACCAGTTTCTTCCCCGTATAGGCCTTACAATAGGTATCCAGAGTCAAAAACTTATCCGGGCTGAATGCCTCCACAATGACATATACATCACTGGATTTCAACTTTCTTTCCAGCTGAATATTGAAGACCCGATAGTTTTCTGCCACCTGAAACGTCCCCACGCTCAACTGAACGGTACACGAACTGAACAATTTGTAAATCACCGAAGGATCAAAGGTCGATCCCAACTGGAGCTTGAACCAAATCTTTCCCGGACAATAGACCTCCTTCGAATAATTGAATTCACTCAAGGTGCACGTAACCTCTTTCGCATCTACCTTGATCTTGGCCGCCGTCCCTTGGGCATCGTAGGTCAACGTAACGCTGCTGTTCTCCCCCGAATTATTGAGGTTCCTTAAAGTCAACTTATAGGTTGCCATCTTTTCGTTCGCCCTTTAGTAATTTATATACAATTTTTTCTGGTATCCGTTGTTGCCGACATACACGATCGACTGCAACAAGAGATCGACCGTCGTCATCATGAGATCGACCGTCGTGGCCCGCTCGGGCTTCAGAAAGCCCTTTTCCCGGATCTCGAGCGTATCGTAGTCTTCGCTCACATCAACCACGGCACCCGACACGATCAGGGCACTGTCGTAATCGCTCAATACGCCATCACCGCTCTCGTCGAGCCGAAACGTCGCATGGAATACGACCGAAAACACCGATGTGCTGTTCTCGGTTAACCTCCGGTAAAGCTCCTTCAGATAGCCATCCGGCAGCGATTTGATCACAAACTGCATCGGTTGTGTCAAGGTAGGGCCATAGGGTTCGCCCATCGAGTTTCGCTGTCGGACACACGTGTAACCGAAGCGTTGCAGCGTGAAACTCTGCTCTTTTTTTGCCGTGACCGCCGTGTCGGTTATATCGCTGAAAAATAGCGTAGCCTTCTTGTAATTTGAAACGTTTCCCATACTCACATCTGTTCAACCCATAGAATTGCGGATACCGCTCTATTGAAAAACAACCTCATCGATCTCCAGCTCCTTCATCATGATTCCCAACCGCAACAAATGACGGTGAGGCCCATCGATATCGTAAATCTCCGCGATAGAGAAACAGGTCGCATCCTCAAACGTATAGGTTCGCTCCGTCACATCGTACTTGGCCGACTGGTTGGAGAGATCGATCACAATTTTGCCCGATAAAACCGTCTGATCGATATACCACTCGTAGAGATCCAGATCGTTCTTGTCGGGAGCGATAACCGACAGGACAACCTCGTCGCACCGAGGATCGGCATCGGGCAGAAAGGTGTTGTGGTGTCGCGACACCTTGACCTTGCATTGGGCCACCTGATACTCTTTCGTATAGTTGGCGGAGGCGTTGTCCCCAATGTATAAACGTGCGGATAAAGACATAACGATGTTTTAATTCAAACTCATTAGTGTGTGTTTCCCCGACAATCGGAGCAATTCGACTGTCGGGGAAACACAAAATCCTATATTGCAGGGTCCAAAACCTATTTCCAAGGATTCTGGAAGTCGATCGGACCGTTTTTCAACTCTTGACATACGATTTGCAGCTCCTCGAAGTGCTCTTCGCCATCTTCCCACTTCTCGAGATAGTGCACACAGTAGCATGCAACGCCTTCCAACTCCTTCATCGTCGATCCGTCGATCGTATTGAAAAACGTAATCTTGATATCGCGGGGATCATTGGGCGACAACATCCACTGCAACAACTGATTGTTTCCGTCATTCATCGCTTTGACCCGGATGTTGATGCGGCCGCCACGCGGAATACCCGAGATCTGTCCTTCGCGATCGGTAGCCTGCGAAAAGGCGTAGTCGATCATCATCACTTCCCGTGTCTCGAAATCCTTTACCGATAACTGTACCGGCGTTATATTCTCTGCCATAATGCTTTCAACTGTTAAAATTTGACATTGCGTTTCACACTAAGCCCAATCGTTTTCATAAACGACCGACTCGAATTCGATCTTCTGACAGGTGATTTCGATCTCTTCGAAATGGCCCTTCTTGTCCTCCCATCGCTCCTCGAAGTTGACACAATAGCCGTTGGTGAACTTGATGGTCTTCATGTTTTTGCCGGTCTTCGTTTCGAGGAAGGTAATCACTCCGTTTTTCGGCAGGTTACGCTCGACCATCCACGCCAGCAGATCAGGAGTACCGTCGTTAAGCGCTTTTACCCGAATGTTGATCTTGCCGCCCCGCGGAATACCCGACATCTGGCCTTCCACGTCAGTCGCCTGATCGAACTCATATTTAACCATCATGACTTCCCGCTCCTTATAGCCGTCAACTTCTAATTTCACTGGTGTCTTTGCCATAATTCTACGTTTTTTGAGTTTATTAACTATCTATATTCTAAGCGATTACTCCATCTGCACATCCTTATCCTTCTTATCGGCTGAAACCTTGATAATGAAGTTCTTGGCCGAATAGAACGGAGTCAGACTGATATCACAAGTAATACGTTTGGTTACTGGATCCTGCGTCGGCTCCTTGATCTCGTAGTTCTGGAACAGATTGCCGTAGCCCTTATAGTCGTTCAAGAAGGATTGAATCTTCGCTTTGAGGTTCTTGGGTGAGTTGTAGGGATCCCAGTTCTCGAGAGCCACCTCATGCACATAGTTCATCAGCACCTTCTTGACCCAGTCGAACACCCGGACGATCGGATACTCCTTCATCGCCGTATTGTCGCCGTTGTAGAGGGTCGTGTTGTTGAAGGCCATAACCCGTCCTTCGGAATAGACCATCGGAATCACCTGATTGTCCATCAACGCAGCGATTTGCGATTTCAGCAGATCCAGTTTCACCCCCTTCACGCCGTCTAACGTTCCGTATTTCTTTCCGCCCGCACCCTGAGCCATGTTGGCGCTCTCGTCGTAGAGTTTTCCGGCCAAAGCAGCTGATCCGGGAATGTAGAAAGCGGGACTGTCTTTTTCGTCCTCGGAGAGTTTTTCCGAATCGCGGCCGACCAACCAGTTGGCCGTCATAATCACATTCTGAAGTTCGATATCGCTGTCGCGGTAACCCTCCGTATTGGCAAACAGATCGTCGAACGAATACTCATCGGCATGATCCGTAATCAACATCACCTTATACTTGAAAGCGATCTTGGCCCACTGCAACAGGGTCGGTTTATCTTGGAACACATTACCCGGAACCACCATCAAGCTGTAGCAATCCTTCAGGCTCAGCCGATCGAATCCGTTACGCAACAACGTATCGACCTCCTGTGCAAAACCCGAATCGCTGTCTGCAATATCGTCTTTGTAGACATTGATCACGCGCAGATTCTTCACCTTATCCGTATTCGCGGTTTTAAAGAAGCTGTCGAGTGCACGGTAGGAGCGTTCCAGATTGGCCGTTGCAAACAGCGCGTCGGTAATTCCCTGACTGAGTACCTTCGTATATTTCGCCTCTTTGGCCTTGCACGAATCGACAAATTCGGTCGCACTTTCGTGGCCTTCGTCCAACATCTCGAGCCACCCTTTGATCTCATTAATCAGATTCTCCCGTTTGTCCTTGAATCGTTTGTCCGACAGGAAGACGGCCTTTGCCGCCTTACGGGCCGGATTCAGATTATCCGCATCGGGCATAAACCCGCGTATGGCATTGAATCCGCCGAATGCCGATAACAGTTGCGATATATCTTTTCCCTGTGCCGGTTGTTGAGCCTGTTTCCCCTCTTGCACATCCGCTGCACCTTGCGAAGCGATGTTGCTTTTTTGTAATTCAGTCTCTGCCATAACTCTATCTATTTTTCATTTATTTATTACTTTCCAACTCTTCCAACATCGCCTGCAGCATCTCCTTCAGCTCCTCTTTAGCCGTGCTGTTCTTAAGAATATCCCGAAGCTTACGGTTCTGCTCTATACTCTTGCGAATCTTGCTGCTCGTATCGATCTTTTTCTTCACACCCGAAAGAAACTGGCTGTTCTCCACAAGCCGGCCCTTACCTCCCTGAGCCTCGAAGTCACGGAGTTCACTGAAATGCAGCACCTCATTCACCGAACCGCCATCCTCGTCCACAAAGTCCACTTCAACCGACGGCTTGAAGTGTGCAAAGGCATCCTGTATCATCTGGATATCTTCCACCAATTCGGGATTTCCCGGTTCCACATCCGATGTATATTGATCGATCATCAACGTTTTGTTATTGTCTATCGGGCTGACTTTCGCATTAGATTCTTCATCCGGTGCCATCGAGATGAAATTCTCTTTCATTGCCATAATCTTCTTGTTTTTAGTGTTATTATTCTTTTTAATCAGTCTTTCTCTTTCAACGTGTTACGAACTCTGGCCGACCCTCTTTCATACGCACCTCCACCGTGTCGCCCGACTTAACCTTTCCGGAGATAATCAGCTTCGACAGCGGATGGCGGAGCTCCTTGCGGATGATGCCGATAACCGGACGCGCCCCGTACTGCGGGTTGAAGCCCATCATCGCAATGTCACGCTTAACCTCCGGCGCCATAACCAGCTCGATACCCTGCTCCTCGAGTAGCTTGAGCAAGCCTTTCAGATGGATTTCGAAAATACGGGTAACCGTCTCTTCGGTAATCGGCGAGAAGGGAACGATCTCCGTCAGACGACCCAAAAATTCGGGCCGGAAATAGTTTTGCATAATATCCATCAGATCATTGTTCTGCGGAACCACCCCCTTGTTGAACGAATCGACGATAAACTGGCTGCCGATATTGGAGGTAAACAGAATCAAGGCATTCGAGAAATCGCCCACGCGGCCCAACCGGTCGTGCAGCTTTCCCTCATCCAGAATCTGCAAGAACAGATCGAATACCGACTTGTGCGCCTTCTCGATCTCATCGAATAGCACGACCGAATAGGGTTTCTGACGAATCTTGTTGACCAAAAGGCCCCCTTCCTCATACCCGACGTACCCCGGAGGCGCTCCGTAGAGCAGGGCCACCGAATGCTCCTCCTTGAACTCCGACATATCGAAACGGATGAGTGACGACTCGTCCTCGAACAGGAATGCGGCCAACGCTTTCGAGAGCTCCGTCTTTCCGGTTCCGGTCGGACCGAGGAAGAAGAACGATCCCATCGGCTGTCCCTTCTTGTTCAGGCCCGAGCGGGATTCGAACACCGCATCGAGCACAATCTTGACCGCATGATCCTGACCGACCACCCTTTTTTTCAGAGTGGCCTCCGCGTTGATCAGCCGGTCCCTCTCTTTCGATTGCACCTTACCCAACGGAATACCGGTCTGCTTGGCCACTACGGCAAACAGATCGGAGCTGTCGAGTTCCGTACGTTTCGGTTCGCACAACTGAGCAAGCCGGTCAAGTGTCTGTTTCAGATAGTCCACCCGCTCCTGTGCCGTCGCCAATTTATTGAAATCGACCTCTGCATCCAGCTGAGCCAACAGGATACAGCTGATCTGGTTGGTCATCTTATAGTAGAGCCACTCCAACTCGGTCATGATCTGAGCACTCTCCTTGGTCTCCATCTGATCGGTCAGATGGGCCAACTCCGTCTGAAGCGCAGCTACATCCGCTGCCGACATATCGTTCATCGTCTTGACCAGAGCCATCGTACGGTCGATCAGATCGAATGCCGAATCCGGCAACGCCTTCTCCGTCAGATAGCGTTTGGCCAGACGGATCGCATCGACCAGCACCGGTTCACCGACAGCCAATCGATGATACTCGGAATAGGTTCCCACGGCACCTTTTAAAATACGCAGACAGAGGTCGGCATTCGGCTCTTCGAGGGTAATTTTTTCGAGCTTGTTGACAAACTCCTTGTCGGTTTCGATGTTTTTGGTATACCCGTCGATCGAGGCCGTACAGAGCAACAGCAGATTACCTTTGTTCAGCTCCTGTTTCAGCATCGATGAGGCTCCGTACAGACTGCTCTGTTTATCGAAAAGTTTATCGATCGACTCGATGACCAGAATCGTATTGGGACGCTCCTTGATTTCTCGCAGCAGGGTTTTAAAGCGGTCTTCCAACTCGCCTTTGTACGACGCATCGGCACCGATACTGGCCAGATCAAGCTCATAAGCAGCCGCATCGCTCAGAAACGACGGCACGTGGCCTTCGCTCAGCTGCTTGACAAACGCATGAATCAAGGCGGTTTTCCCCACGCCGGACTCTCCGGTTATCAACAGATTGGACTTGGTCTTACGGCCCAGAATCTCGAAAATGACCGAAATTTCGTTTTCAAAACCGATGACCGGAGCGTACTTCCCGGCCCGGGTCTCTGCGACGAGATCAACGCAGTACTTTTCGACAGATCCGCTGCCGGTTCCCGCCGCAAGATTGGTTTTGCCCTCGGCACCGTTTTTTCCTTTCGTCCCGGAGACCGAAGTCCCTATTTTCGCCTCTATTTCACTCACCGTGAGGGGAAGGGTCTTCAGTTGATCAAACGTAAACCCTACGCCGGGAGTCACCAACGACGCCAAGACACAAACCGGCTCGCATTCGGCCAATCCGAACTTTTCCCGATACGCTTCGGCCTCCTCCATAACCGTTTTGGACTCTTCCGAATAGTCGAGATCCTTTTGCGGTCTCGGTGCGCGCGGAGAGAGCTGCATCTGAATATCGGCCCACTCCTGAAGATAATAGTAATCCTTATCGAGGTCGGTCTCGAGGAAATGGACCAAACCTACGCTCTTATGGAGTATGGCTTTAAACAGGTGGGAGGGGT
>URBJ01000028.1 GCA_900546005.1 uncultured Alistipes sp.
ACCGTCAACAACACAGTCAAGCGGTCTTTCGGCAATGTGAACAGGCATACCCGTCTGTTGCATAACAAGCATATCAAGTCCCTTGAGTAACGCACCGCCGCCCGTGAGCATAATACCGTGGTCGATTATGTCGGCAGAAAGCTCAGGCGGAGTTTTTTCAAGAGTGGTTCTGATTGCCTCAACAATTGTTGCAAGCGGATCG
Organism: uncultured Alistipes sp.; assembly: GCA_900546005.1. Classification (GTDB taxonomy): domain Bacteria; phylum Bacteroidota; class Bacteroidia; order Bacteroidales; family Rikenellaceae; genus Alistipes_A; species Alistipes_A pullicola. Next base: position 203 of record URBJ01000028.1, read on the forward strand.
GCAAGAGCCTCTCTGACCTCGGCTGAGGAAATTGTAATATCCTTTGGAAGTCCGTCAACAAGGTTTCTGCCCTTGACAACAAGGTTTTTTTCTTCCTCACCCGGATATGCGGAGCCGATTTTCATTTTGATGTCTTCGGCAGTTCTTTCACCGATGAGGAGATTATATTTTCTTTTGACATAGGTTGAAATCGCCTCGTCAAACTTATCTCCGGCAACTCTTACGGAACAGGCTGTAACAATGTCACCGAGAGAAATTACGGCAACCTCGCTTGTGCCTCCGCCGATGTCAACAACCATACTTCCGCACGGTTCGTCAACGGGCATACCTGCGCCGATTGCGGCAGCCATTGGTTCTTCGATAAGAACAACGGGAGGCTTTGCACCTGCCTGATATGCGGCGTCCTCAACAGTCTTTCTCTCAACCTCGGTAACACCCGAAGGCATACAGATTATAACTCTCGGCTTGCTGAAAATTCCGGGTTTCACCGCCTTTTTGATAAAGTGCTGAAGCATTTTTGCGGTTATTTTAAAATCGGCAATAACACCGTCCTTGAGCGGACGAATCGTCTTGATATTCTGATGGGTCTTACCGTGCATCTGGCGGGCTCTCTTACCGATGGCCTCCACTTTGCCGGTATGTTGGTTGAGCGCAACGATCGAAGGCTCGTCCACTACGATCTTACCGTTGCTGATAATGATCGTATTGGCGGTCCCCAGATCGATGGCCAACTCTTGTGTCAATGAGAACAATCCCATAACGTTGTGTCTTGTTAAAATATTTTTCGAAAATCGAGCCTAATGTTTGAAATGGCGCAGTCCGGTAAACAGCATGGCCATTCCGTTCGCATTGCAGTAGTCGATACTTTCATGGTCACGAACCGATCCACCCGGTTGGATTACGGCGTCGATACCCTCTTTGTGGGCAATCTCCACGCAGTCGCCGAACGGGAAGAAGGCGTCCGAAGCCATTACGGCGCCGTGCAGGTCGAACCCGAAACTCTTGGCCTTGGCGATCGCCTGTTTCAAAGCGTCGACGCGCGAGGTTTGGCCGATACCGCTGGCAATCAGCATGCCGTTTTTGGCCAGTACGATGGCGTTGCTTTTCGAATGTTTGACGATCTTGTTGGCGAAGATCAGGTCTTTCAGCTGTTCGGGTGAAGCCTGTTTTTGGGTTGCATAGTGGGACTCGCCGTCGACGCCGCCTACCTTCAGGTCGCGGTCCTGTACAGCCACTCCGTTCAGTAGCGAACGGAACTGTTTCGGACAGCGGGTCGTATCTTTAAGCCGCAGGATGATGCGGTTTTTCTTGCATTCCAGAATCTGAAGGGCCTCGGGGGTGTAGGAGGGAGCCAGTATCACCTCGAAAAAGATCTTGTTGATCTCTTCAGCGGCTGCGGCATCTATCTCGCGGTTGCAGATCAGTACACCGCCGAATGCCGATACGGGATCGCCCGCCAGTGCATCTTTCCACGCCTCGAGAACCGTAGGACGGCTTGCTACTCCGCAAGCGTTGTTGTGCTTCATGATGACGAACGTCGGTTCGGAGAACTCTTCGATCAGGTTGATTGCGGCATCGATGTCGAGCATGTTGTTGTAGGAGATCTCCTTGCCGTGGTATTTTTCGAAGAGCCGGTCGAGGTCTCCGTAGAAAACGGCCGATTGGTGGGGGTTCTCTCCGTAACGCAGGGCGGTTCCCTTATTGAAGCTCAGCTTGAACACATCGATTCCCTCTTTCCGGTTGAAGTAGTTGAAAATCGCCGTATCGTAATGTGAGCTGACCGAGAAGGCGTATGCTGCGAACCGGCGGCGTTGTTCGATGGTGGTCGCGGAGTGCTGTTTTTCGATGATGTCGTAGAATTCGTCGTACTGGTCGACCGAGGGAACGATGATGACGTCCTTGAAGTTTTTGGCAGCGGCACGAATCAGCGAGATTCCTCCGATGTCGATCTTCTCGATGATGGCCTGTTCTTCGGCACCCGAAGCGACGGTCTGTTCGAACGGATAGAGGTCGACGATCACCGCGTCGATTTCGGGAATCTCATATTGAGCGGACTGTTCTTGGTCTTGCGGGTTGTCGCGACGGGCCAGAATACCGCCGAACACTTTGGGGTGCAGGGTCTTGACACGTCCTCCGAGAATCGACGGATAACCCGTCAGGCTCTCTACCGAGGTGGCCTTCAACCCCAAACTCTCGATAAACGAGAGGGTTCCTCCGGTTGAATATATGGTAACTCCGTCTTCAGCCAATTTTCTGGCGATGCGGTCGAGTCCGTCTTTGTAGTAGACTGAAATAAGTGCGCTTTTTATCTTTTTCACCGTCTTGTATTGTTTAATATGTTTTAGAACCACAAAGATACAAAAAAAAAGATGATGCTTGTGGCAAGTCGTAAAAATATGCCGTTGCGATCGAATATTTCGAAGTGATTTTTCATCTCCCCGTGAATAAAACGTGGGGAAGAGGCGGTTATTTTAAATTATTTGTAAATTTGTGGACTTGAAAGCGGTGAGCGTATGGGATATAAAATCGAGACCCATGCACGGTGCGCGGTTATCGGGTACGGTAGTTGGGCAACGGCGTTGGTCAAAATATTGCACGAAAACGAACAAAGGGTCGGATGGTATATCCGCAACGGCGAGGTGTTGGAGCACATTCGCCGATACAAAACCAATCCGCGATACTTGCGCGATGTGCACTTCGATACGGAGTGTTTGTGGCTCTCCGACGATCTGAACCGGATCGTTGAGGACTCGGATCTGCTCGTTTTGGCGACTCCGTCGATCTATCTGAAGACGACGCTGGCTCCGCTGACCGTTCCGCTCGAGTCGAAATTCGTCGTCTCGGCCATCAAGGGGATCATTCCCGAGGAGTTGGTTACCGTGGCCGAGTACATGAAGATGACCTATGGGCTTCCGTTCGATCAACTCGGAATCGTCTCCGGACCGTGTCACGCCGAAGAGGTGGCTCTTGAGCGTCTCTCCTATCTGACCGCCGTCTGCAAAACCCCCGAAAACTCCGAAGCGCTCGGACGAAAGATTCGGACCGATTATATCCGGGTGACTCCTTCGACCGATATTTACGGCATAGAATATGCCGCTGTGCTCAAGAACATCTATGCCATTGCTGTGGGTATGGCGATCGGATTGGGATACGGCGACAATTTTTTGGCGGTGTTGATCTCGAACGGAGCGATGGAGATGGCGCGTTTTATGGAACAGACCTATCCCGAGAAGCGAAATGTGTTCGCGTCGGCCTATCTGGGCGATCTGTTGGTAACCTCCTACTCTCAGTTCAGCCGTAATCGACGGTTCGGTTTGATGATCGGAAAGGGCTATTCGGTGCATTCGGCTCAGATGGAGATGAGTATGGTGGCAGAAGGGTATTATGCCGCCGATTGCATCATGAAGATTAACCTGCGCAAAGGGGTGGATATGCCGATTGCAGGAATGGTTTACGAAGTGCTCTATCGAGGAGCCTCGCCTGCGGCTTCGATGCGGGCGTTGACCGACCGGCTGTTTTGATGAAAAGAAGAAGCGTCGGGTCAGGAGAAGCGAAAAACGGGGAAAGCATGGAACTTCATAATCGAAAACACGTGCAATGATGACAGAAAGAGAGTATTAAAAATCATAAAAACAACGAATTATGAGTATGATTAAAATTTCTATCGACAAGATTCAGGGCGGAGTATCGCTCGATGAGGTCAAAGCTCTGAAAAACGATGCCGAAAAGGCGAACCGCATGCTGCATGACGGTAGCGGCAAGGGAAACGATTTCTTGGGTTGGGTCAACCTTCCGAACGAAATTACGCCGGAGCAGTTGGCGGCTATCGAGGCATGTGCCCGCTCCATGGCTTCGTTGTCCGAAGTGATCGTGGTGATCGGAATCGGAGGATCGTATCTGGGTGCGAAGGCTGTGCTGGAGGCCATGAGCGACTCGTTCCGTTTCTTGCACAAGACACAGGACACGCCGGTGGTGCTGTTCGCTGGACAGAACCTCAGCGAAGATTACCTCTATGAGCTGCTCGATGCCGTAAAACCCTACAAATTGGGTGCTGTGGTTATCTCGAAATCGGGAACGACGACCGAACCGGCCGTGGCATTCCGGATTATCAAGGAGGAGATCGAGAAGCGTTACGGGAAGACCGAAGCCGCACGTCGGATCGTTGCGGTGACCGACGCCAAACGCGGTGCGTTGCGGACTCTGGCTCAACAGGAGGGCTACGTGACTTTCGTGATTCCGGACAATGTGGGCGGCCGTTACTCGGTACTGACTCCGGTCGGATTGTTGCCGCTCTCTGCCGCAGGGGTCAATGTAGAAGAGCTGGTACGTGGAGCACGCGATATGGCTCGGGCTACGGCTCCGGACGTGCCGTTCGAGGAGAATCCGGCTGCCTTGTATGCCGCTGCGCGGAATGCGCTCTACCGGAAAGGGTATAAAACTGAGATATTGGCCAGCTACGATCCGAAATTGCAGTATGTAGCCGAGTGGTGGAAACAACTCTACGGCGAGAGTGAAGGCAAGGAAGGTAAGGGTATCTTCCCGGCCAGCGTTACCCTGACGGCGGATCTGCACTCGATGGGACAATATATCCAACAGGGTGAAAGAACGCTGATGGAGACCGTGATCAGCATCAACAAGCCGAAACATGAATTGAAGATCGATTCCGATGCAGCCAACCTCGACGGATTGAACTATCTGGCCGGTAAACGGGTGAGCGAAGTCAATCTGATGGCCGAGATGGGAACGTTGTTGGCACATGTCGACGGTGGCGTGCCCAACATCCGGATCGAGCTTCCCGAACTGACGGAGTACTATTTGGGCGGATTGCTCTACTTCTTTGAAAAGGCGTGCGGCATCAGCGGATATCTGCTCGGGGTCAATCCGTTCGACCAACCCGGAGTTGAGGCCTATAAAAAGAATATGTTCGCATTGCTCGGCAAACCCGGATACGAGGATCAGGGAGACGCCTTGCGCAAGAGATTGTAGTGCGACGTATGTCGGAAAAGCGTCCGTTTATCGGGCCGATCCCCGAGGTTTACCCCAGAGGGGACGACCGAAGCGGAGAAGGAAAATCTTAAAATTTTTTATGAAATTTCGGAGGAAAACTCCGGAAAATCATTAAATTTGTGACATTGAATTTATTAACATTAACATAGATCAAGTCATGGTTAATTACAAAGATCTGGGCCTTGTCAACACCAGAGAGATGTTCAAAAAGGCTATCAAAGGAGGTTATGCCATCCCGGCATTCAACTTCAATAACATGGAACAGCTGCAGGCGATCATCGCAGCAGCGGTTGAAACCAAGTCTCCGGTAATCCTTCAGGTATCCAAGGGAGCACGTAACTATGCAAATCCTACCTTGCTGCGTTACATGGCTCAGGGTGCCGTAGAATATGCAAAGGAGTTGGGTTGTCCGAATCCTCAGATCGTATTGCATCTGGATCACGGCGATTCGTTCGAACTGTGCAAGAGTTGTGTAGACATGGGCTTTTCGTCGGTTATGATCGACGGTTCGCACCTGCCCTATGAGGAGAACGTCGCTCTGACCAAGAAGGTCGTAGATTACGCTCATCAATATGACGTAACCGTAGAAGGCGAACTGGGTGTATTGGCCGGCATCGAAGACGAAGTCAGCGCAGAGCACCATACCTATACGGATCCGGAAGAGGTGGTTGATTTTGCAAAGCGTACAGGTTGCGACTCTTTGGCTATCTCGATCGGAACATCGCACGGAGCTTACAAGTTCAAACCCGAACAGTGTCATGTAGACCCGGCTACCGGACGGTTGGTTCCTCCTCCATTGGAATTCTCCGTATTGGATGCCGTGATGAAAAAACTGCCGGGCTTCCCCATCGTATTGCACGGATCGTCGTCGGTTCCTCAGGAAGAGGTGGATACGATCAACAAGTACGGCGGAAAATTGGAAGCAGCGATCGGTATTCCCGAAGATCAGTTGCGTAAAGCGGCTAAATCGGCTGTCTGCAAGATCAATATCGACTCGGATTCCCGTCTGGCAATGACGGCTGCTATCCGTAAAGTATTTGCTGAAAAACCGGCTGAATTCGACCCGCGTAAATATCTGGGTCCGGCTCGTGACAACATGAAGAAATTGTACGAACACAAGATCATCAACGTATTGGGATCTGCCGGTAAACTGGATTGCTAATCAGCGTCAGAGCATAACGATAGAAGAGGGACGACCGAAAAAACGGCCGTCCCTCGTTTTTTGTGTGTGCTTGCGGAAAAGATACATGTGTTTGGGGTCTACTGACGGATTCGTGACGTGCAAGAATCTTGTGGCATAGAACAAGCGGCGTCCTGCATATCTTGTATCATTTGTATCACTTGATTGAAAATAATTGACATTCGGTTTGGAAAGATCCTCCTTGAGTAGGCTGGGCAAAAAGCGGAATTAAAAATGAGGAGGGTTTCTCTCTGTTGAAAATAAATCGGGGATGGGGTTGCAGTTTGCCGAATTTTCGTTACCTTCGCGTCACGGGAAAGTGGTTTTATTCATTGGGAAAAAGCACTCTGCCAACAGCTTAATGGGTCGGTACCGTTTGTGACCGGCGATTGTCGAACGAATTTTGATGCTGTATGGATGATGATGCGGAGCCGAATTATTGCGCTATCATACCTCAATACCATACCTTTTATATATGGGATAGAGCATGCGGACGTAGCGTTGCATGCCGATCTGATCTTGTCGCCACCCCGAAATTGTGCCGCTTCGCTGCGGAACGGTGAGGCCGATATCGCCTTGATTCCGGTGGCGGCCATTCCGACTATTCCCGATATCCGGATTATTACACCTTATTGTATCGGTGCCAGCAACTCGGTCCGTACGGTCGTGCTGGCCTCCAATACGCCGATCTTCCAGATCGATACGATCTATCTCGACAGCCATTCGCTGACTTCGGTCGGTTTGGTCCGTGTTTTGTCCTCTCGTTGGTGGCATATCTCACCGGAATGGAGAGCGATGGAGGATTTTTCGGTGTTGGACGATCCGCAGGATCGAACGGGTTATCTGATGATCGGAGATAAGGTGTTTACACATGAAAACAATTTCCGTTACTACTATGATCTGGCTGATCAATGGCGCGAGATGACGGGATTGTCTTTCGTATTTGCCGCATGGGTAGCTCGCAAATGTGTGCCCGAAGAGCGTGTCGCAGAACTTACATCGGCCTTACGCTATGGGGTCGGGCACATCTCGCAGGCGATCTCTTGTTATCACTACGATGACAAACCGTATGCATACGACTATTTGACCAAAAATATCGATTACCGTTTTGATGAAGAGAAACATCGTGCTCTAAAACTCTATTGGACGGAGAAGATGAAGGTTGACCCCCCGATCGGACCCGGCTGAAGACTCCTCTGATGCGACGCTCTCGGAGGAGACGGAACAAACCCGAATATTTACCCTCTAAAGCATAGAAGAGATGATCACGATTTATCTGAAACAGTACAATAAAATAGTCCGTAACGCCGACGTCAAACTGTTCGACGATCTCGGATACGACGATATTTTGTGGATCGATCTGCTCTCTCCGACCATCAAGGAGCAGAAGGCCGTCGAGAATTTCATGGAGATCAATCTGCAATCCCGTCAACAGGTCGAAGAGATTGAGAGTTCTTCGAAGTATTCCGAGACGGAGAATGCCATTATCTGCAACTCGAACTTTTTCATTCCGAATCCGGATGCTTTCACGACCGAACCGGTTTCGTTTATTATAGCCGAAGGGATTTTGGTCTCGGTGCGCAACAGTGAGTTCCGGACCTTTACTGAGAGTGCCAAAAAGTTGCAGATGAACTACAAGGCCTATTCGACAGGGTATCACCTGTTGATTTCGATATTAGAGGTGCGGATCGATTTCGATGCCGACCTTGTGGAGGTGCTTGCCAAGAACATTGCGGCGCTGAGCAAGACTATGAACAACAGCGAGCATATCGATAAGGAGACGCTGAAGCAGATCAGCCACATGCAGGAGAATACCATGTTGATTCGGGAGAATATTTTCGACCGGCAGCGGATTCTTTCGGGGATTCTGCGTAGCGAACGCTTCCCGAACGATATCTATCCCAAATTGCAATTGATGATCAAGGACGTCAATTCGCTGATCAACCACGCCGATTTCAGCTCCGAACGGCTCGACTACATGCAGGATACCGCACTCGGTCTGATCAACATCGAGCAGAGTAACGTCACGAAAATCTTCACCGTTGCAGCGCTGTTTTTCATGCCGCCCACGATGATCGCCAGTATCTATGGAATGAACTTCGACGGCATTCATGAGTTGCATTGGGAGTTCGGCTATCCGTATGCCTTGGGGCTGATGGTGCTGGTGTCGATACTTACCTATCTGTTTTTCAAGTGGAAAAAATTATTGTAGACACAGAAGGTGTGAGAGGCTCCTCGGTTTAGAGAAAAAAGAGTGGAGTGATGGAACGATCGATAGCGTGGTGTATCTTGTTGTTGTGGATTGTGGGTGTCGGTCGGCTGTATGGAGCCGATTCGAACTCGCACAGGAAAGTATATACGTTCCCGATTCGGGAGGAGATTATGCCGTCGACCGAGAGGCTTACCGCAAAATGTCTCGCAGAAGCGGCTGAAAACGGAGCCGATCTGATCGTAATCCAGATGAATACCTATGGAGGAATGGTCAATGCCGCCGATTCGATCCGCACGATGTTGCTGAATGCGGCAGTTCCGGTGTGGGTGTTTATCGACAATCAGGCTGCATCGGCGGGGGCACTGATTGCATTGGCTGCGGATAGTATCTACATGCGCCCCGGGGGAAATATAGGAGCCGCTTCGGTTGTCGATCAGCGTGGGAAACCGATGCCCGACAAGTATCAGAGTTTTATGCGGGCGACGATGAGAGCGACGGCTGAAGCACACGGAAAAGTAATTGACCGGATCGAGGGTACGGATACCGTGTGGCGCTGGCATCGCGATCCGCAGATTGCCGAAGCGATGGTAGGTGTCACGTCGGGTGACAGTACGACATTAAAGGTGTTGACACTGACGGCGGATGAAGCGATCGGAAAACATTTTGCCGAGGGGAAAGCCTCTTCCGTCGAGGAGGTTTTGTCTTCAGCAGGCGTTGATGATTATGAGCTGATTCGTTACGAGCCAACCCTGCTTGACCGGATTCTGGGATGGTTGATGAATCCGTTTGCACAGGGGCTCTTCGTTATGCTGATCGTCGGCGGAATCTATTTTGAGTTGCAATCGCCCGGAATCGGCTTCCCGTTGGTTGTGGCGGTGTTGGGGGCGGTGCTCTATTTTTCTCCGTTATACCTCGAAGGGATGGTGCAGTATTGGGAGCTGATTCTGTTTATTATTGGTATACTGCTGATTGGGGTAGAGATCTTTGTGCTGCCCGGATTCGGAGTTGCCGGCGTTCTGGGAATTGTTTCCGTTGTTGTTGGTTTGACCTTTGCTGCGCTCGATCGGGAGGTGTTCCGTCATGTGGTTACGGGCGAAATGTCTGCAGGACGGGTGTTGCAGCCCTTCTTGGTTGTAGTCGTCGGCATGACGGTAGCCTTCGTGGCCAGTCTGTGGTTGGGAAAACGTTTTTTGTCGGGAAATTCCGTTTTGCGCAACCGAATCGTGTTGACGACCGATTTGACACCACAGGAGGGATGTGTCGGACATCGGTTCCCGGAAGAGCGGTTGATCGGACGCAGGGGCATAGCGACAACCGTTTTACGCCCGTCGGGAAAAATTCAGGTCGACGGTGCCTACTACGATGCCGTTGCCGAAGATGGTGCTTTCGTCGATCGGGGAGCCCAAGTCGTCATTACCCGGTTGGAGTATGGCCAGATCTATTGCAAACCCGTCAACGGTCGGGCATAAAACGGTCGGAAAAACAGCGACGCGGCGTGGAAAAAACGGGTAATCGTAAAAAAATTGAGTTAATTTGATTATTAATTGGTTGCTTCGTAAAAAAACGTTAGATTTGCAGTCGCTTTGCGAAGACTCATCTTTGAGGTAAGTGAGTAACCAAGGCAATAGTAAAAAATTTTAATCTCAAAACAATGGGTTATTTGAATGCAGACAAAAAGCAGGAGCTTTTTGCAACTTACGGAAAGTCTAATACCGATACCGGCTCTCCCGAGAGTCAGGTAGCTCTGTTTTCTTACCGTATCAGCCACCTCACGGAGCATCTGAAGGCAAACAAAAAAGATTTCGGCACGCAACGTGCGTTGTTGCGTTTGGTCGGAAAACGCCGTCAGCTCTTGGACTATCTGAAAAAGGTTGATATCGAAAGATACAGAGCCATCGTGAAGGCTTTGGAACTCCGGAAATAATTTTTTCGGATGATCCTTATGGGGACAGCTGCCCTTCTTTCAAGGGCAGCTTTCTTCTCTTTTTCAGAGATAAGGATGCAGGCCCGTTAGAGATTGAATGAATTACGAAACTTTAGGAGGATAAAAAATATAGAGATGTACAATGCAACACAAAAGATGATTCCATTGAGCGGAGGTCGCGAAATCATCATCGAAACAGGAAAATTAGCCAAACAGGCCGACGGTTCGGTCGTGGTAAAACAAGGTAATACGATGCTGTTGGCCACGGTTACGGCGGCCAAAGAGGCAAAGGACGATTGTGACTTCATGCCGCTGTCGGTCGAATACAAAGAAAAATATGCGGCTTGCGGCCGTTTTCCCGGTGGATTCCTTAAGCGCGAAGCGCGCCCGTCGGATTACGAAATTCTTGTTTCCCGATTGATCGATAGAGCGTTGCGCCCGTTGTTTCCGTCGGATTTCCATGCCGAAGTATTCGTTACGGTGACGTTGATCTCTGCCGATAAGGACATCATGCCTGATGCATTGGCCGGTCTTGCAGCCTCTGCCGCACTGGCAGTATCGGATATTCCTTTCGGAGGCCCGATTTCGGAGGTGCGCGTGTCGCGGATCAACGGCGAGTTCGTCATCAATCCGACCTTCTCGCAAAATGCAAATGCGGACCTCGACATCATGGTCGGTGCAACGATCGACAACATTCTGATGGTCGAAGGCGAAATGAAAGAGGTTTCGGAGGCAGTTATGCTCGATGCCATCAAGTTCGCCCACGAAGAGATCAAAAAACATTGCGCCGCACAGATCGAACTCTCCAAGGAGTTGGGTAAGGATGTGAAACGTACCTACTGCCACGAGAAAAATGACGAGGAGTTGCGTCGTCAGGTGATTGAAGCGACGTACGACAAGGCCTACGAGATTGCAAAATCGATGACCTCGAAACATGAGCGTACCGATAAGTTCGATGCCCTCGAAGCTGAATTCGAAGCTCGTTTCAGCGAGGAAGAGTTGGTCGAAAAAGCTCCGTTGATCAAACGTTATTTCCATGACGACGTGTTGAAAAAGGCGATGCGCAACATGATCCTCGATGAGGGTATTCGACTCGATGGCCGTAAAACGACCGAGATCCGTCCGATCTGGTGCGAGGTAGATTATCTGCCCGCAGCACACGGTTCGGCAATCTTTACCCGGGGTGAAACCCAGTCGCTGACAACGGTAACGCTCGGTACGAAGTTGGACGAGAAACAGATCGACGACGTATTGATTCAAGGAACCGAGCAGTTCGTTCTGCATTACAACTTTCCACCGTTCTCTACGGGAGAGGCCCGTCCCGCACGTGGTTTGTCTCGCCGTGAGATCGGTCATGGAAATTTGGCATGGCGTGCCCTAAAGCCGGTTGTGCCCGTAGGTGAGGAGAATCCTTATGCGGTTCGCGTGGTTTCGGATATTCTCGAATCGAACGGTTCTTCTTCGATGGCCACCGTATGTGCCGGAACACTGGCCCTCATGGATGCCGGAGTGAAAATCAAAAAACCGGTTTCCGGTATTGCTATGGGTCTGATTACGGATACGGCTACCGGGAAGTATGCTATTCTTTCCGATATTTTGGGCGATGAGGACCATCTCGGCGATATGGATTTCAAAGTGACCGGAACCAAAGACGGTATCACGGCAACGCAGATGGATATCAAGGTCGACGGCTTGTCCTATGAGGTACTTGCCAAAGCTCTCGAGCAGGCTAAACAGGGACGTCTTTACATCTTGGGCAAGATTCTTGAGACAATTCCGGAGCCGAGACCCGAATTGAAACCGCATGTTCCTCGTCTGGAGCAGATTACCATTCCGCAAGAGTTTATCGGAGCTGTAATCGGCCCGGGCGGTAAAGTGATCCAGGAGATACAAAAAACTACCGGAACGACGATTACCATTACAGAGAAGGACGAGAAAGGGTATGTTGATATCTTCGGAGAAAACAAGGAGGCTCTTGATGCCGCATTGGCTCGCATCAAAGGAATTGTAGCCATTCCCGAAGTCGGAGAGATCTATAAAGGTAAGATCAAGTCGATCGTATCGTTCGGCGCCTTCGTCGAAATTCTTCCCGGCAAAGACGGTCTGCTCCATATCTCGGAGATTGATAACAGACGGTTCGAGAACATGGAAGAGACCGGCTTGAAAGAGGGTGACGAGATCGAGGTCAAGTTGATCGGTCTGGATCCGAAAAACGGAAAGCTCAAACTCTCCCGGAAGGTTTTGCTGGGCAAAAAAAAGTAATCAGCTATGAAAATCAGTATTCTGCATGAAAAAAAGAGGAGAAAAGCTGTTTTTTTGAACAGAATTTAAAATATATTCTTATTTTTGCGGATACAAGTATTGAGTTGAGAATTAAACGATTAACATAACAAAATGGTAATTAATCAATTAAATCACTGATTATGAGAAAGTTAGTAAAAGGTTTGATGCTTGCATCAATGGTAGTTCTGCTGGCTGGCTGTAACTGCTACAAGAAGATGCTGAAAAAGGTCGATCAAGTGAGCATCTCTGCAACTCCTGCTGTGTTGACCTTGAAAGGAAGTAACGTCGTTACTGATGTTACGGTGACCTTCCCGGCTAAATACTTCAACAAGAAAGCCACATTGAAGGTAACCCCGGTATTGGTATTCGAAGGTGGCGAAATCGTCGGCACTCCCAAATACCTGCAGGGCGAAAAAGTGAAAGACAACTATACGGTTATCCCTTACAAAACCGGTAGCTCTTACACTCAATCCGTATCGTTCCCCTATGACGAACGTGCAAAACTTTCTACTCTCGAACTGCGTATCGAGGCAAAATGTACCAAAGGCAAAAAATGCAAAGAGTACAGCGATTTCGCAGCTATTCCGGTTGCTGAGGGTGTAAGCACCGTACAGGCTCTGGCCAACAATACGGCTTATCTGTCGATCATGCCCGACAACTTCAAGAGAGTGACCACGATCTCTCAGAGCGCCGACATCATGTATCTGATCAATCGTTCGAACGTACGTAAGGGCGAATTGACCAAAGAACAGGTGAAGATGTTCGAAGATTTCGTTAAAGAGTATTCTAACAAAGATCGCGCAACCCTTGGTAGCGTATACGCTAAAGGTTATGCTTCTCCTGATGGTCCGGTGAAATTCAACGACGAACTTTCGAAAGCTCGTAGTGAAAGCGGTCAGGAAGCTATCAGCAAAGCTCTGGAAGGCGTTGACGCTAAATACGACATCGCAGCTTACGGTGAGGACTGGGAAGGCTTCAAAGAATTGGTTGCCGCTTCGGATATCAAAGACAAAGATCTGATTCTTCAGGTTCTGGCCATGACTGATAATCCAGTTCAACGCGATCAGGAGATCAAGAACATGACCAGCGTATTCGAAGTATTGGCTGAAGAGATCCTGCCTCAATTGCGTCGTACCAAACTGGTTGCTGACGTTGATATCGAAGGCCGTACCGATGCCGAAATTCAAGAGGCTGCTGCCAACAACATCGACGTGCTGAGCGAAGAGGAGATGCTTTATGCTGCTACGCTTACCGACGATCTCGATGCTCAATTGAAAGCATACGAAGCTGCTGCAAGCAAATACAATAGCGTTCGTGGTTACAACAACGCCGGTGTAGTTCTTGCAAAACAAGGTAAAGTGGCTCAGGCTAAAACTCAGATCGAAAAAGCTGCCGGCATGAGCAAAGACGCTGCCATCACCAACAACTTGGGTGTTATCGCCCTGATGGAAGGTGACGCTGCTGCAGCTCAGAAATACTTCTCAGCTCTGAATACTCCGGATGCAAAAGCTAACATGGGCTTGGTTAACCTCGCAGAAGGTAACTACTCTGAGGCTACCAAATCGCTGAACGGTTACAACTTGGCTGTTGCTGAAGTGATGAACGGTAACCTTTCGAAAGCTAAATCGCTGTTGGCTAACGAAAATTCAGCTGACGCTGACTATCTGAAAGCCGTTATCGCAATGCGTGAAGGTAACACCTCTTCTGCAATCTCTAACTTGAAGAGCGCAATCGCTAAAGATCCTGCTAAGAAAGATCAGGCCGTTAAAGATATCGAGTTCTCGAAACTCTTCGGAACGACTGAATTCCTCGCTTTGTAAGATTGTAGCGAAGAGAACAATAAAAGAGGGAAACTCCATTGGGGGGGTCCCTCTTTTTATTTTATGTGTGCTATGTGAACCCAGTGTGAGAGTGCAAGTCGTTTTGTGGTTCGGAGATATTATATGAAGTGCATACTCAGAAGCGTTTCTAAGAAACAGATCTGAATGAGATGGTTGGGCAACAGGGAATGAGGAGTAAGTACAAAAGAGAGGGAAGGGACTAAATTTCCTGTATGCAGCCGTGCTATTCCTGTTGAACGGATCGAGATGATCAGCGGCTTTGCAGAAAACATACTTCTTGCAGAATAGGCTTAAAGCGGAAAGGACGCCCAGCCCATAATCGAGATCAAACAAAAAAGGAGGTACATGTACCTCCTTTTTTGTTGACCCATCAGGACTCGAACCTGAAATGACAGAACCAAAATCTGCAGTGTTGCCATTACACCATGGGTCAAACACTATCGCTCATCTTCTTAAGCGGGACAAATATAATGCAAGAATTTTTTATCTGCAAATTTCATCGATAATCTGTTGCGTCGCACCCTTATGTTTTATAACATATTGCCTGCAAATGTCACCGGTTCGCTGCGTCGCTTCGGGGCTCTGAAACAACGGATCGAACCATTGGATCAATTCGTCTGCCGTTGAGATGCTTTTGGCTCCTCCGGCGGCTATGAGCTCTTTGGCCTCTTTGAAGGCCTCATAGCGGGGCCCGAAGGCTAATGGCAGGCCAAATGTGGCAGCTTCGAGGGTGTTATGGATGCCTGCACCGAATCCCCCGCCGATGTAGCCCCAAGTCCCGTAGCGGTATACCGACGAGAGCAGGCCGATCGTGTCGATAAAAAGCACTTCGGCATGGGCCAAATCGCTTTCCGGAGTTAGCTCTGTGTAGCGCAACGAGGGGCGGTGGATCGCTGTCCGTAACTTTTCGATGCGGGAAGCGTGTATCTCGTGTGGCGCGATGATGAATTTGACGCTCGGGTAGCGCTCGATTAACGTCAACA
The DNA here is from genome assembly GCA_900546005.1 of uncultured Alistipes sp. Classification (GTDB taxonomy): domain Bacteria; phylum Bacteroidota; class Bacteroidia; order Bacteroidales; family Rikenellaceae; genus Alistipes_A; species Alistipes_A pullicola. The sequence goes on from URBJ01000028.1 coordinate 15,633, forward strand.
GCAGCTCTTCGTCCGGGGGCCATGTACTGCCTGCGATAAAGACGGGCATATTTTGGGCAAAACGTTCGATTTCCGGCAGGTTCTTCGCATTCGATGCGATGGTAAATACGCGGTCGAACCGTGTGTCTCCTGCGATGCTGACGGCATCGATTCCAATCTCATGCAGGAGTTGTTTAGAGTTCTCATCCTGTACAAATAGGTGGGTGAAGGCCTCCAATGCCCGGCGGAATAGTCCTCCGTAGGGCTTAAAGAATATTTGCTCCTTGCGGAAAATCGCTGAAATCAAATAGAGCCTTGTACCGGCTTTTTGCATGGCCGTCAGGTAGTTGTACCAGAATTCGTATTTGATGAATACGGCGATTTCCGGGTGTACTATCTGCATGAAGCGGCGCACATTCTTCGGCGTGTCTGTCGGCAGATAGCAGATGCAGTCGGCTCCGGAGTAGTTTTTCCGGATTTCGTATCCCGATGGAGAGAAGAACGTGACCAGAATCTTATACTCTGGACGTGCCTTACGAAAAGCCTCGATCACGGGACGCCCCTGTTCGAATTCGCCGAGAGAGGCTGCATGAAACCATGCCACCCGGTGTGAACCGAGTGTTTTCAATTTATCGAAGAGTCCGCGACGACCGTCTTTCCAGAGTCGGGCTTTGGAGTTGAATGGAGCCGCACATCGAATACCGGCGTCCATCAGCCGGACGCCGCAGTTGTATAGTAGCTTCATGAAATCTATTTAAGTATGTCCTGAAGACCCTTTCGGTTTAGGAGGGCGATGGTCGATTCATCGTGTTTGATCAGATGTTTCTTCTCCATTTCCGACAGTACGGTTACTAATGCGCTGCGGGTCACGTCAAAATAGGCGGCCACCTCGCGAAGATCCGTTACCGTAAGGGTGTTGTGTTCGTCGGTAGTCGATTCGAGCAGATAATTGGCCACCTTCTCCTTGAGCGAATGGAACGAAAAGTAGTAGATCTTTTTCGACCATACATTGGCCCGGTCCGAGATGATGTCGATGAAGTTGGATAGGATCAGCACGTTGTTCTGCATCAGTTCGAACAGGTAGCCTCGGTGCAGGGTGAGGATGGTTACCTCGCCGTCGGCGATAACGTCTATGGGCAGTTTGTTGTAGCCCCCGAACAGAAAAGCAGGTGCAATCAGTTGTGGTGCCTCGATCGGATCGATGATAACCGGTTTGTTGCGGTATACGATCTCGCCGTGCACCTGCCCCTTGAGAATAATCATGAGGCCCGAGTAAGCGCTCTCTTTGCGAGCGATGACTGCTTTGTCCGGATATTCGGTAACGGTGAAGTCGCCACGTTTGTCGATAATCTCTTCGATCTGTTTTTCGGTCAATCCCCGGAACAGAGGACACTCCTTTAATATCTTATACATAGTTGCGCGCCTTTTAGATGGTTAGTGAAACCTGTTTGATGAGGTGAAGATACGTTTTTTTATTCGTTTTTCAAAGGATTTACCACCTCGTTTGCATCACTTCGGGGATATATCGCAGCTCATAGGCTCCGTCAGGTGTGTAATCGACGGCAATCAGATCGAATTGGGTGTCGACATCAAGGCCGTAGAGGGCAACGTAGTGGCGTGCCGCATGCAGCAATCGGTTGAACTTCGTTCGTGTCATGGCCTCTTCGGGGTGGGTCAGGCCGCCAGCCTTGCGGCATTTCACCTCGACCACATGCAGGATTCCGTCGCGACGGGCCGTGATGTCCAATTCATACCGGCCGCTGCGCCAGTTCCGATGCAAGATCTCGAAGCCGTTTTCGATCAGATAGCGAGCGGCGGCGTCTTCACCCTTTTGTCCGATCTCCCGAGTCGTCATTGCAGGTCACTATTTTCTGAGGGTGAGCTTTTATGAAAGCTTCTCGATCTCCTTCTCGATCTCTATCGGGAAGTACCTGTACTCGAGAGCGTGGACTTTGGCAGCGACCGATTCGGGCGTGTCGTCCGGCGTTACGGGCACCCGATATTGGGCCAGAATGGATCCGCTGTCGTAGAGCTCGTTAACCCGATGGATCGTAATGCCCGACTCTTTGTCTCCGGACTCGATGACGGCACGGTGTACGCGGTCTCCGTACATCCCCTTGCCTCCGTGTTTCGGGAGTAGCGAGGGGTGGATGTTGACAATCCGGTCGGGATAGGCTTTTAACAGGTTGTCGGGAACCAACCACAAGAAACCCGCAAGAACGATGTAGTCGATTCCGTGAGCGGCGAGCAGTTCGATGATCTTGTCGCTGTTGTAAAAGGTGTCGCGGTCGAAAACGACCGACTCGATTCCCAGCCGGGAGGCACGTTGCAGTACGGGAGCATCGGCCCGGTTGGTCAGAATCAAGGTTACTCGTGCCGACTCTTTCGAGGCAAAGTAGGTCGCAATGTTCTCGGCGTTCGATCCCGAACCCGAGGCAAATATGGCTATCTTCTTCATTTGCAATGGGTATGTTGTAAAAAAACAGCTAAAAATATAAAAAAAAGAAATGAATGGTCAAAAATAATCGAAAAAGTGTTACTTTTGCAAAAATTTGGCTTTGAAACGGAAGTTATTTTGTAGAAGAAACTCAATGTTAAACTTAAACTAATTTAGATTATGTCAGACATTTCATCAAAAGTAGTGGATATCATCGTCGACAAACTCGGCGTTGATGCAGCTGAAGTGGTTCCTGCCGCAAGTTTCACCAATGATCTGGGTGCAGACTCTTTGGATACGGTAGAGTTGATCATGGAATTCGAAAAAGAGTTCGAGATCTCTATTCCGGATGAAGACGCCGAAAAGATTACGACTGTCGGCGACGCAATCAACTACATTTCTTCGAAAAAGAACTAATTAACTGAAAAAGCTTTCAAACAGGCATTTGTCGATCAAATTTCCATGATTTTATGAAACAGAGAAGAGTTGTAATAACAGGGATCGGAACGATCAATCCCTTGGGTAACAGTATAGAGGAATACTTCACAAATCTTGAAAAAGGTGTGAGCGGAGCAGGTCCTATCACCCATTTCGACGCTTCGAACTTCAAGACAAAATTCGCCTGTGAGCTGAAAGGTTACAATCCGACAGATTACTTCGATCGTAAAGAGCTGAGAAAGTATGACCTCTTCTCCCAATACGCATTGATCGCTGCCGAACAGGCCGTGAAAGATTCTGGCCTCGATCTCGAAAAAGTCGATGCCGAACGTACCGGAGTAATCTGGGGATCAGGTATAGGTGGTCTGGAAACATTCTACCTTGAGGTAAAGGGCTACGTCGAGGGAAACTTTATCCCCCGATACAGCCCTTTCTTCATCCCGAAAATGATCGCCGACTTGGCTGCAGGACACATCTCGATGAAGTATGGCTTCAGAGGTCCTAACTATTGCACCGTGTCGGCTTGTGCATCGTCCAATCATGCGATGATCGATGCCATGAATTATATCCGTTGGGGTAAGGCGGACATGATTCTTACGGGCGGTTCGGAAGCCGCCGTAAACCCTCCCGGAGTGGGTGGTTTCAACTCGATGCAGGCTCTCTCGACCCGGAATGATGACCCGCAGAAGGCTTCGCGTCCTTTCGATGCAGATCGCGACGGTTTCGTAATCGGAGAAGGTGCAGGTGCGTTGCTTTTCGAGGAGTATGAGCACGCCGTGGCCCGTGGCGCAAAGATCTATGCAGAGGTCGCCGGCGGCGGAATGAGTGCTGATGCTTACCATCTTACCGCTCCTCATCCTGAAGGAATCGGTGCCAAAAAGGCAATGCTCGACGCCATCGAAGATGCCGGATTGAAGGTCGAGGATATCGACTATATCAATACGCACGGTACGTCGACTCCGGTGGGTGATATTGCAGAATTGAAAGGTCTGGTCGCTACGTTCGGGGATCATCTCTACAAGGTGAACATCAGTTCGACCAAGTCGATGACCGGACACCTGCTTGGTGCTGCCGGAGCAATCGAGGCACTTGCCTGCGTGATGGCTCTGAACAAGGGAATCATTCCTCCGACCATCAATCTCGAAAATCTCGATCCGAAGATCGATCCGAAGTTGAATCTCACGGCGAATGTGGCTCAGAAACGCGATGTGAAGTGTGTACTGAGCAATACGTTCGGGTTTGGCGGACACAACTCTTCAGTAGTGTTTAAGAAGATTTAGTCGTGTTCCGTTCCATATACGCTCTCTTTAAATCGAGATACGGTAAGGATAGGGCGTATTATAAAATCTTGAAAACTATTTTCGGAATTGTTCCGAATAATATAGAACTTTATAAGCTGGCCTTGATTCACAGGTCAGCTTCCTTGTTTTTGGAAGACGGGACCCCAATTAATAACGAAAGGCTTGAATTTCTGGGGGATGCAGTTATTGAAACGATCGTTTCGGACTTTCTGTTTATTGAGTATCCCGAAGAGAAGGAGGGTGTATTGTCGCAGTTGCGTTCCCGCATTGTCAGTCGGTCGTCGTTGAATCGGTTGGCCATCGAGATCGGATTGGATCGTCACATTATCGCGCAGGGAAATATTCCCGTATTGCAGAAACACATCTACGGGGATGCCTTGGAGGCTCTTTTCGGTGCGATCTATCTGGATAAGGGCTACAATTTCGCCAATCGGCTGTTTATCAATGGTCTGTTGCGAAAATATGTCGCGTGGGAAGATATGGCCGAGCAGGAAAACGACTTCAAAAGCCGGTTGATTGAGTGGGGGCAGAAGAGCAAACGTCAGGTTCATTTCGAGACGAAGCCCGGGGCGGCGTACACGTCGAATTTGCCACAATTTGAGACGACGATTTATGTGGACGGTCAGCCGGCCGGCAGGGGCGAAGGAGGAAGCAAGAAGGAGTCGGAACAGGCGGCGGCGCATGAGGTATTTCAGATTTTCTGTGTCCCGGAAGAGACTGGAGAGCTGTCTGTATAAGAGGGCGAATGTGCTCGTGGAATATATCGAAGTAAGGACAAGCAAAGGCATATGTCGGATCGTACGGATATAGATAGAGAAGTTCGTGAGAAACTGATCGAAAAAGGCGTTGCAGCGCTCTCTTCAGCCGAATTGTTGAGCATCTTGTTCCAAAAAGGCGAGGGGAGTATGACTGCGTTGGACCTTGCGGAACGGTTGTTGGCCGGATTCGGAGGAAGTCTTTCATCGATGGCGAAGTGTACGGTTCCGGAGTTGCGGGTGAAGGAGAATCTGGGAATCCGACGGGCGGCTCTCGTCGCGGCTGCGTTGGAGCTCGGACATCGGGAACAGTCCGAAAGAGCTGACAAACAGGAGATCATCCGAACCGATCAGGATGTCATTACGATGTTTCGCCCGCTGTTGGTACATCTCCCCCATGAGGAGTTTTGGGTGATCTATCTGAATACGGCGAATCGGGTGGTCGATCGTGTACGGATCAGTCAGGGAGGCGTAGCTGAGACGGTGGTGGACGTACGGTTGGTGATGAAACGGGCGATCGTGAATTTGGCGCGCGGGATAGTGCTGGTGCATAATCATCCCTCGGGGAGTGCTCAACCCAGCCGTGGAGATGTGGAGTTAACCCGAAAAATTGCGGATGCCGCTGCATTGTTTGATATCCTGTTGGTCGACCACGTCATTATTGCCGAACAAGAGTGTTTCAGTTTCCGCGAGCATGCGCTCTTAGAGCGAGAAAAAGCATCGAAGGAAGAGGGGTAGATGTTATTTCTGGGTGAGTCGGGTTTCAAATTGAGTAAAAAATCGTTTATTTTGCGGATAAAATAGATTTATGTTATGGCGTTGATCTTGTGTATCGAGGCAGGGACGGATGTCGGATCGGTGGCTTTGGCCAAAAACGGTACGTTGCTCTCGCTACGTGAAAGTATGGAAGAGAAGCAGCATGCCCGGAATCTCGCAGTCTATGTTTCCGAAATTTTGAAGGAGTATGATTTGGACGCAAAGGATCTTGATGCGGTGGCTGTGGGTAAGGGCCCGGGGTCATATACGGGGTTGCGTATAGCTGTTTCGCTCGCAAAGGGTCTCTGTTATGGAGCCTCGATTCCGTTGATTGCGGTCAATAGTCTGGAAGCGTTGTGTCGGGTGGCCTTGGAGGATTTCGAGGCGGGAATCCTCGGGATCGACGAGATTGAGGGTATGCGGTTACTCCCGATGATCGATGCCCGGCGCATGGAGGTCTACTGTCAGTTGTTCGATGCGCAAGTGCATCCGTTGACCGAAGTGACGGCGCATGTGCTGACCGAGGAGAGTTTCCGGGAGGAGCGTACGGCACCGGAGGGTTTGTTGGTGTTTGGAAACGGATCCGGGAAGTGTCGCGAGTTGTTCAAAGAGCCAAATGTGCATTTTGTCGAGGTTGTTCCATCGGCTCGAGGATTGGTCAAACCCGCATTTGAGGCCTATAGAAGTGGAAAATTCGAGGACACTGCCTACTTCGAACCTTTTTATTTGAAAAATTTCGTCGTAAAACCTTCGTCGAAAAAAATATTTTGATTACCTTTGCGGTGTACAAAGGAATTGACCCATGGTGTAATGGTAACACTGCAGATTCTGGTTCTGCCTTTCTTGGTTCGAGTCCAGGTGGGTCAACAAAGGGAGATCCGAAGAGCGCTTGACGTAGAGTCAGGCGCTCTTTTTATGTCCTTGTACGTGAAGAGGGGGTAGGAGGAAAAGAAAAGAGGAAGGGGAGGTAGGCAAGATCTGTAAAATGCGAGGAAGAGGGAGAAACGGGGGAATGGAGGGGCGTGATGCAAGCTCGACTCTCTTCTGCGTGAACACTCGAACATGTTCGAGTCTCTTTTTCACGAACACGATTCAATCTACGCTTCATACGCGTTACTCTCAGTTTCTCCTGTACTCTCGTCGGGGGTTCAGCCTTAAAAATCCGTTTGGCGGATACAAAAAGAGGTCGTGCATCTCTTTTTGCACGACCTCTTCTTACCCGAAAAAATCCGTTGGGTTAGTTGGTTGGGGAAATCGGTTAACGAGCTTCAATTAAAAATACGGATTGTGAAGGAGCGAGCGTTAGATCGATGAGTGTAATTCGCTCTCTCCCTTTTCGGGTATATGTTGTTTCGATCGGAAGTACCTCTCCGTTATGTGGATCCCATAGTGAGAACTCTTTCTTGCCCCGTATAACGACGGTCGATTCAAAGGTTTTCCCATTTAAATTGGCCAGATAGAACAGGTCGCGTCCGTCATGCTCCTTGTGGATGTAACGCAGGGGAGCGGTCCCCTCGGGAAACTCTATGTCGTAGGCTTTTGTCGCCTTTTCGGTCAGCGCCTTCTGCAGCATCTCCTTCGAGGGATCGGGCAGGAACCATACTTGACCTCCGTTGTTTGCCGTTTGAACCGTGTGGGTGTCCCGTGAGGTCCACTTCGGAAACAGTCTGTTTATTAAGTCGGCGATTTGTCCGTCTTGGCCCGGTTCTGTCGATTTGGCGGGGAGTTGTGTGGTAAAGATGACGCGGCCACCGGCCTCGTAAAATTCGACGATCTTCGTTAATTCATTCACGCTGACCGTTTTTACGGAAGGAATGATCAGCGTATGGAACGTATTGTACTGTAGGTCGTTCTCTAAATAAATACCCTCTTTGTCGATCCGGCATGCGGTCTCGAATACCTCCGGATGCAGGAACATGAAATCGCGACCCAACAGGTTGGTCAGCCGTTCGCCGATCTGGATGTAGTCCATATTCGGGATTTTAACCCCTCCCTGATATGGATCCAGCGGTCCGTCAAAGTAGTGTTCTCCCTGCATGGTCTCGATCGGGTAGAGCATGGCGATGTCGGTGACGAAGCGGTCTTCGTTGCGCAGGAGAGTGTTCAGTCGGGCCAGAAACGTATTGAATTCGTACAGTTTGCCTTTGTACAGAGCGTTGCGGTGCGACAGCTCGGGTTTGAAGGTAACATCTGCATCGTTGTACCATACGGCGTGTGGAATCAATACGTTGATCCCCTTGGTGTACTGGTCCATGGCTATATTATATAGGGTATCCCATGGGATGTCGCCCATGGCCCCATAGGTTTCGGACATGACCAATGAGTGATCCCAGTTGTATGCCGCCGAACTGACGATCTTGTAAAATTTTTCGGCCGGTCTGGGACCTCCGATCTTGTCGATGCCCGGTGCCGTTTGGTATTTGAAGCACTTCATCAGATCGGCCGAGGTTCCTACCGGATTCTCGATCTCCTCGTTGTCCTGATGTCCGGTAGCGTAGATTCCGTGTTCGGCTCCCCATTCGCTGACAACTTTCGGATAGGCCGATGCATACAGCTCGGCTCTGAAACCGAAGAGGGCGTTACGGGCGGTTTGGGTCTCGGCGCCGATATCGTACCAGAGTGCCGGATAGTAGAGGGTCGGGCTGAATCCGAACTGTTTCTGGAACTCTTCGTTGAATGTCGGGGTCCAGCATCTGGCCTGTGCCCGATACAGGGTCGGTTCATCGAAAAATGTCGAGGTGATTGTCGTCCCGAAGAGCTCCGGCATCCGTTCATAATAGGCGTCGTGTGTCATCGATACATACGCCTTGGCGGCCTCTTTGCTCAGGTAGTCCATGTTCGGGTCGTTGTCTTTGACGCAGACGAATTGCATGATCTTCCATCGACCTTCCGGCACTTTCCATACGATCGTCTCCTCCGTAATGCGGTCGCTCAGGTCGATTCGCTCTTTGGTCTCCGTATTCATCGCCACAACGGCCATAAGAACCCCTGTCTTGTCCTGCGGAGTGATAAATGTCTCTCCTCCAGTGGCTTCAGCTTCGATTTTGTCCAAGCGTTTCATGGTCAGACTCGGGAAACGGTTGAAGAAGCGGGGAATGCCGTCGGCATTGATCGCGCCTCCGCTTCCGGTCGGGAATCCATACTCGTCATAGAGCGAAAGCGTCAGCCCCATCTCTGCCGCACGTTGTGCCGTATATTTATACAGGTCGAAATATTCGTCGGTAAGATATTTTGGAGTCAAATTGGGGCCGAAAGGAAGAATGGCAAATCCTCCGTATCCGCACTGATCGCGAAATCCGGCCATTTGTTGGTCGATACTTTCGCGGGTAATTGCCGTATTGTTCCAGAACCACAGCGGTTCCGGACGGAACTTTTGCAGCGGATTTTTGAAATCATCGGGACTTTGTGCGTAAACCGTCGACGCTACCATGATTCCCAAAAGTGCCGATTTGAAGCTTTTCATGACCGATTGTGTTTTATTTTTACAAAAATATAAAGGAGATGCAAGATTAATGTACTCTTTTTTGATATTCGAGGTCGTTTTTTTGTCGCGATCTTGTAAAAAGAATCGACTCTTTTCCGGAAACA
>URBJ01000029.1 GCA_900546005.1 uncultured Alistipes sp.
CCTATTGGGACATGACGCCGCGTAGGGTCAGACTGGGGTATACACCGCTGCTGAAAGGCGTTGAGTCGGGATTGGTCGGAAACCGGATGAACGACTCCTTGCTGTTGTTCGTAACCTCCGATCTGGCCTACGGAAGCGTGTCAGTGGGGGCTATCGGTCCGGATGAACCGACGGTGTGGTCTGTTAAAATTAATAATGTAGTAAAACAATGAGTGGAAAGTTGCGCTTTTTCTTGGCAATTCTGATTGTAGCATCCGTTCTGGGAGCTTGTGCTGAAAAGGTCGAGGATGATATAGAAGGAAAACGAAAACTGGCATTCGAAACGTGGATGGAATTATATGGTGACGGAGCAACACGTCTTCCTACAGGAGTGTATGTCAAGAAGCTCAGTTCGTCATCGGAGAGTAGTGTGATCAAACCACCGGTAGATGGGAACTGGGTGTCGTTGGACTATACGGGGCGGGCTCTCTATTCTGGAAATATTTTTGTGACCCGCGACAGTGCAACGGCACGTTTGCTTGGGTCGTTTGAGTATTATACCCATTATGTGCCGGAATTTGTAAAATTCAGTAAGACGGATACGGTCGGAGTGATACAAGGGGTGTATGATGCATTGGCAACCATGAATGAGGGAGATGTCGTGCGGGCGTACATTCCTCCCAGTTTGGCCTATGGTACTAATGGATCATCATTTTCTGGAGGTTATCAGGGACAAACCTCTGCTGTTGGAGGAGATGTTGCGATTATTATGGATCTTGAACTCAAAAAGATCGTTGCTGATCCGGTTGCCTATGAAACGGAACAAGTTCAGCAGTTTGCCTATAACCATTGGGGAAAACGGGTCGATGATACCATTGCTAAAAATGTGTATCGACAAACCTTGGAATTAGGGAAAAAAGACACATTGACCGTATCGGATGATACGACGGTGTGTGTCTATTATGTGGGACGATTCCTCGATGGATTTATTTTCGATACAAATATTGCCGATACGGCAAGAAAATATAATATTTACGATTCCTCTATCGGAACCAAGTACGATTCGTTGAAGATTTCGACAAACGGAACGGATACGAGTTATATTGCGGGTTTCTATAAAGCGATCGTCGGAATGAAATTCGGAGAGACGGCCGAAACGGTCTTTACATCGTTGTATGGGTACGGAAGTACGGCACAGACTCCGGATGACGGGACATGGATCAATCCTTATACGCCACTGCGTTATACGATAGAGGTGCTCCATCCCAATGGCGAGGGAACGACCTTGCATCCCTATAATGTAACCGGATTTAAGGAGCAGAGGGAGCTGGAAAAGGGAGTCTGGGTAAGAGGATATATTGTCGGAGCGGTTGAAGGGTCGAATGTGGCTACGGATGCGGTCTACTCGGATACGATCAATGTTAAGACAAACATTCTGATTGCCGATACGCGAACGGCGAGCGAGGCGGAAAAAGTGATCGCCGTTGAGTTGCCCGAAGGTCCGATGCGCGATAAACTCAACTTGCAGGATAACCCGTCGATCTATCGGGATCAGATCGAATTCAAAGGCGATATGGCGGTCTATCTCGGTCAAGTCGGTATGGTGAATGTCGAGCAATACATATTGAAATAGCGGGTAAGAGTTATACAGGGAGATAGCGAGGGGAGGAAAAAGTTTTTCTTCCCCTCGATGTTCATAAAGGGGCGATAAAGCTGCAGTGTCATGTCGAACGATTCATTTGCGTTTAAACAGTTTGAGGTCCGTCAAGGGCGTTCTGCGATGAAAGTCGGAACGGACGGTGTCCTGTTGGGAGCCTGGTTCGATGCGGGTGTGCAAGCAATGCGGATATTGGATATTGGAACGGGTACCGGACTGATAGCCCTTATGGCGGCTCAGCGCAATCCGTTGGCTCGGATCGATGCGGTAGAGATCGATCCGGATAGTAGTGCGGATGCAGCGGATAACTTCTGTCGCTCTGCGTGGTGGGAACGGCTCGAACTGCATGCCTGTTCGTTTGCCGAATTTTGTAGCCGGACAGCTCCCGGAATCTACGAACGGATTGTCTCGAATCCGCCCTATTTTGTCGACTCGGTGCGGGCCGTCGATGAGGGGCGTAATCGGGCACGACATGCCGATTCATTGCCCTATGGTGAGCTGTTGCGCGGTGTGGCAAAATTATTGACGGAGAACGGCCGGTTTGCGGTCGTGTTGCCGGTGGAGACGTACCGGGAGTTTGTGATGGAGGCTGCACGTTGTGGACTGTTTCCGGTTCGAAGGACCGATGTCATTACCCGCAAAGGGAAAAATCCCCGACGTGTTTTGTCTGAATTCACGGCAAAACCGGAGCGGCTGCGTGTGGAGACCTTGACGCTGATCGAAGAGCAATCGTCCGAGTGTACGGCTACTTATAAAGAACTGGTAGGCGATTTTTATTTGAGAATGTAATCGGAAGTTCCGAAATATAGTGTAACTTTGTTTCGAGTCAGGTGGTTGACGATTGAAATTAACTGGAGTGAATTATGAAAAAACTGATCGTTACCTCGATGCTCTCGGTTTGTATAGCAACGGGAGTGTCGGCGCAAGTGAAAGCTTATAAAACGGATAATCTGTCAAATCCCAATTCGGTGGCTTATGCTCTGCCCCAGACGGTGGTGAAGGTGCGGATCGAAGCCGAAAAGGAGTGTGTGAAGGTGGGCCCTTATGCCCGGTTTGCCCAGAAACTGTTGGGCGTTATGGCTCCCTTGTCCGATAAGAGTGTCTTTACGATTAAACAGGCAACGATAACCAGCAGTCAGGAGGCAGACCCCTCAGAAGTGTATGCGTTGGACAATCCCGATAAAGGACCGGCCGGACTCTATGTATCGACTCCCGAAGGGCTGATGGCTCCACCGTTGGAGGGAATGCCCGCTTTGAGATTGACTCCTGCAAAACCTGTAAAACCGGGAGCTAAAGACGGTAATGTCGATGTCGTATCTTATGTTGCATGTGATACTGCTTTCCTTCTGGTTCCCGTAGACAAGCAAAGCACCATGAACAAGAGCCTCGAGACGTTGGCTTCGGAGGCTGCGGAGATGATCTTTTCGTTGCGTCGGCACCGGATCGATCTGGTGACCGGAGAGGCAGGTGAAAATGTATTCGGTGGTGGTTTAAAAGCGGCGTTGGACGAGATCGACCGTTTGGAACAGGAGTATCTGTCGCTGTTCTTGGGCAAGCAGTATCGGCAACGTGTCGTTGAGGAGTTTAGTGTCATTCCTCAGGCTGGCGAGAATACGGTGGTCGTATGCCGTTTTTCGGAAAACGGGGGCTTGTTGCCCGCATCCGATCTTTCGGGCCGTCCCATTACGCTGGAGCTTAATCCCGAAGGTAAAACAGCCAACTCTCCGTGGGTAGGACAGAAAAGTAATGCCAAGGGTTCGATTTACTACCGGATTGCCGATATGGTGAATTGCCGGTTGACGGACGGAAATCGTGAAATTACCGTTGAACGGATGCCCATCTACCAATACGGAGTGATCGTTCAGATGCCCGTTTCGGCGATAAAGTAGCGAGCCGATGGACGATACTGCGTTGATGATCCGTCTGCTGGGCCGTTTGCGCAAAGAGATGAACGGGGCAGTGGTCGAGGCGATGCAGCAGCGGGGAGTGAATTATCCGCTCAATTATGGCGTCTCTTTTCCGACGATACGCGATATTGCGAAGTCCTATGCTCCGAATCACTCGTTGGCGCAGCTGCTCTATAAGCAACAGGTTCGGGAGCTGAAGTTCGCGGCTGCGTGGATCGATGATCCGCAGCAGGTCGATGCCGAGCAGATGCGGCAGTGGGCCGAGGATTTTGTCTATTCGGAGCAGGTAGAGCAGACGGTGTATGCGCTGTTTCGGTACGTGGCACCGTCAGTAGCCGGGCCTGTCGCGATGGAGTGGATGGAGTCCGATGCTGCGATGAAGCGTTATGCGGGTTTGCTGACTGCGGCGGCGGTTGTACGTCCGGAAAGCGAGAAGGATTGGACCGAAGCTGTTTTCAATGCGGCGGATCGGATTGCCCGAGGCTCGGGCGAGTTGGAGGGTAACCTTGCGCGAGGAGTTGCATCTCTTTTTATCAAGTTAGCCAAAACGTTCCCGGCCTATCGGGAACGAGTACAGAAAACCGTTGCTACATACGCATCGGCGGACGACGCGGCTCTAAAATCCCTTGCCTCGGAATTGGAGTGGCAATTGGAATATTTGTAAGTTTTAGTAGATAGCGGGAAGAGTTGATTATCTGAAATCGATAACTTCTACCTCGGGGTGTGCTTTCCGGTTGAAGATAAACGTATCGGAAGGGATCTCTGTCAGCGGGACAACCTTCTGTATGGCGATGGAGATCGGGGCGGCTCCCTCGGTCCGATATTCGATAGCTACGGGCAGCGCATTTTGATCCAATGCAAGTAGAATCGATCGACAACCGCCGGCTTGCTGTTTGGCAGGAATCAACTCGACCCGTTCGACTTTTTTTCCGTTTACGGTTCCAGTCCCTTTGTAGATACATTGAAAATCCTTCAGCCCCGATTGAAAGAATCGGGCCGGATTGGTCAGTGGCGACGGGTCGGTCGGATCAGCCTTATCGATCGTTACCTCGTCCTCATTCGTGTTGTAGGTATAGAGATTCTTTCCGTCGCAGGATACCTCATAATCATTGATCTCTACCCGGTAACAGGATCCGCCTACAACGATCTTTCCGGGAAGCTCCGAAAATTCATTCTCCATGTCGGCCGTAAATTCGATCCGGTAGTTTTTGAAGCCGGTCATCTTTTTTGCAAGGGCATCGACGAGGGAAGTTCCCCGATCCTGTGCCTGCAGACCCACTGCCGTCAGGCAAAGTACAAGCGCAGTGAGATAGTATAGTTTGCGTTTCATGTCTCCGATCAATCGTTTTATGAAGATAACGAGCAAGGGATGCCTATTCGTATTTAAGGAGCGTTATTATCACCTGTCGAGCGACGAGAGTATGTGTTCCAACGACATCATGTCTTGAATCAGAACCTCTCTCGGTTTGCTGCCTTCGGCCTTTCCGACGATACCGGCCATCTCCAACTGGTCCATGATTCGCCCCGCACGGTTATATCCGATCGAGAAACGGCGTTGGATGGAGGAGGTCGATCCCACTTGATTCTGTACGACGAATTGTGCCACCTCTTCGAACATGCTGTCCAATTGCGACATGTCGCCCGATTTGCTACCTGAAGCGCCCGATGAATCACCGTTCTCAGGAGTATATTCTGGAAGCTCATAGGCTCCCGTGTAGCCTCGTTGGTTGGCGATGAATTCGGTAATCCGTTCGATTTCGGGCGTGTCGACGAATGCACACTGAACACGGATCAGGTCATTACCGGTCGAGATTAACATATCGCCGCGTCCGATCAGCTGGTTGGCTCCGGGTTGGTCGATGATGGTCCGTGAGTCGACCATCGAGGTGACGCGGAATGCGATACGTGCCGGGAAGTTGGCCTTGATGACTCCGGTAATGATGTTGGTTGTGGGTCGTTGTGTGGCGATAACCAGATGGATTCCCACGGCACGGGCCAACTGGGCAAGACGGGCGATCGGGGTCTCGATTTCGCGTCCCGCCGTCATGATCAGATCGGCAAACTCGTCGATAATCACCACGATATAGGGCAGGTAACGGTGTCCCTTGTTGGGATTGAGCCTGCGGTGAACGAACTTGTCGTTGTATTCGGTGATCTTGCGGACCTCGGCTGCACGCAACAGGTTGTAGCGCTCATCCATCTCGGTGCAGAGCGAATTGAGCGTATAGACAACCTTGTGCGTATCGGTGATGATCGCCTCCTCTTCGCCCGGCATTTTGGCCAAAAAGTGGCGTTCCAGTTTCGAGTAGAGGGTCAGTTCTACCTTTTTGGGATCGATCAGAACCAACTTGAGTTCGGCCGGATGCTTCTTGTAGAGCAGAGAGGTGATGATGGCGTTCAGTCCGACCGATTTTCCTTGTCCCGTAGCTCCGGCAACCAGCAGGTGGGGCATTTTGGCCAAATCGATGACGAAGGTTTCGTTCTGGATCGTTTTTCCCAAAACGACAGGAATATCGTATGTCGACTCCTGAAACTTGGCCGATTTGATGACCGAATACATCGAGACGATCTTTTTATCCTTGTTGGGCACCTCGATACCGATCGTTCCCTTTCCCGGGATCGGGGCTATGATTCGGATTCCCAATGCGGCAAGGCTTTGGGCTATATCATCTTCCAGATTCTTGATCTTCGAAATGCGGACACCCGGAGCCTGAACGATCTCGTATAGCGTAACAGTGGGCCCTACCGTAGCTTTGATATTGACCGTTTTAATGCCGAAATTTTCGAGTGTCTCCTTGATGCGGTTCCGGTTCTCGACTAACTCTTCGCTCGAAACGCTCACCTCGACGCTGTGATCTTCGAGAAGTTCGATCGGAGGTCGTTGGTAGGTGGAGAGTTCCAAAGTCGGGTCATACAGCGTGCTTTCGATCTGGTCGTCGCTCAGACTCTGGTCTTCAGGCAGTCGTTCGAGCTGCAGATCGCTCCGCTCCTCGATCTGCATGCTCTCCGGAACGGAAGCTACGAAGGCATTTTCGGAGTGAGAAATCTGTGCATCGGTGGATTTCGGCGCCGGAGTCGGTGTTGGAGCCGTGAAAGTCGTGCGGTAGTCCGGCTGTACGTTTGGTGCCGGTTGCGTCGAGGGCGTATCCTGTTCGTCTCCATTGGCATATTGGACGACAAATCCGTTTTCGTCTTCGACCGGATCGGGAGGAGGTGTCGGTGCATTCAGATCCGTAATGACAAAACCGGCATCGTCCACTTCAACCTTCCCTTTCCGGACAGGTTCGTGTGTATCTTTCTCTTCGAACGACGGAACTCGTGATCGGTCGACGATCGTAAACCCGTTGTCGTCGATCAGTTCACCCGGATAGAGCGGAGGATCGTCATCCGATCCGTTTCGGACGATAAATGGATCTTCATCCTCTTCATCCTGTTGTCGTTGCGGTTGGGCCTTGTGGTCAGTCAATTTCTGTACGTTGTCGCTTTTTGCGGCGGGATGCGACTTGTCGTGGGTCCCGATGAGCTCGGCTGCAGTAGAGGATACCGCTTCTCCGACCTTTTCGCCAACCTTTTTGCTGTTGTCCACAAGTCCTTTCCCTACGCGGTTAATCAGCGAGATTGTATTCCGGTTGATGTAGATCGCATACAATATGATCGAGAGCAGCAGCAGCAATCCGGTGCCGAAAGTCCCCAATATCGAGACCAACCACTCCGATATTTCGATTCCGTGTCGTCCGCCCAATCCGGTGCCGAAGACCTCCCACCGGCCCTTGAAGAGCAGCCCCAGCGTCAGAGAGCCGAGGATCATCAGAATCAGCGTCAGCCGGACCGATTTACGCAACAACGTAGGGCGGAACCGCATGATGCGCAACGACAGAATGATCAGTACGACCGGAATACACAGCCCGAAGAGTCCGAATCCGTCGGCTACCAACAGGCGTGCCAGTACGGATCCTAACTTTCCGCCCCAGTTTTCAGCTTCTCCCAATACGGGATCTCCTCCGCCGAAAATGTGGCTCCACGTGATGTTTTGATCATCTTTCCACGAAAAAAAGAAGGAGATGACCGATATGGTGAGGAACAGAGCGAAGAACAGCAGTGCGAATCCATAGATCCATCGCTTCGTATCGCTTATTCCTTCGGCCTTCTGCTGTTTTGCCGTATTTTTCTTTGCTGCCATGTTGCGTGTTTGCTGTCGGGGGGATTCATCGAACGTTGAACGTAGAACAGCTCTCCCCGTTACAAAGTTAAAAAATCATTTGTTTGGCCGTCTCGCTTTTAGCGATTAATCGTTGGCGGTAGGCCTCGTCGGCGCAGGTACAGAATTCATAGGTAGGAAGATGTCCGCTTTCGGCCCGGAGGTCGAATTTCCGCATGACGGCTTCTGTCTGCCGTTCGACGGCTTCGGCGGGTTGGATCAGCTCTACGTTACGGCCGGCGATGATTTGCCGCATGACTCCTGCAAGAAAAGGGTAGTGCGTACATCCCAGAACGATCCGGTCGGCTCCCGCTTCGAGCATAGGACGAAGCAGTTTCCCGACGATCTGTTCCGCTTCAGGGCTCTGTTCCCGATTCTCCTCGACCAGCTCGACGAATCCCTCTCCGACTTGAGCCAGAATTCGGACCCGGTCGGCATAGCGTTGTGAAGTCTCCCGAAACAGCCGTCCCTCTAATGTCGCCTTGGTAGCCAGAATGCCGATCACGCCACTCTTCGACGAAAGAGCTGCCGGTTTTACGGCCGGTTCCAATCCGATAAACGGAATGGGATAGGTCTTTCGCAGATAGTCGATGGCAACGGCTGTCGCAGCGTTACAGGCGATTACGATCATCTTGACACCCTTGTCGATCAGCCTCCGTACGGCATCGTCGACATAGGAGATCACCTTTTCGCGCGGTTGATCCCCGTAGGGGCAATTCTTCCCATCGCCGAGGTAGATCAACGACTCTTCGGGCATCTTCCGGTAAAGCTCGCTCCATACGGTCAGCCCTCCCAGACCCGAATCGAAAACCCCTATCGGAGCATTATTCATGGCTTGTCGCTTTTTTCCGTTCGATCCATTTGCGGGCGTTGACGAAAGCCTCGATCCACGGTGTAACCTCGTCTTCGGTCCGATTTTCCGGATAGTAGGGCCAGTTCCACGGACGGATGGCCCGTTCGAGGTGGGGCATCATGGCCAGATGACGCCCGTCGACCGAACAGAGGGCTGCGGCGTTGTAGTCGCTGCCGTTCGGATTGGCCGGATATTCGGGATAGAGGTACTTCATCGGAATGTTGTAGCAGCTCTCTTCGTACGGGAGAGAGAATTTACCCTCTCCGTGTGCAATCCAGATGCCGAGTTTGCTACCTGCCAGCGTTTTCAGCATGACCGAATCGTTCGGTTCGATGGTGACTCCGACAAAGGTCGATTCGAACTTGTGGCTGTCGTTGTGCAGCATGCGGGGTTTATCTTTGTGGCCCGGAGTGATGAGTCCCAGTTCGATCATCAGCTGGCAACCGTTGCAGACTCCTAACGAAAGCGTGTCGGGACGTGCAAAGAAGCGGTCGAGCGCCTCTTTGGCCTTCGGATTGTAGAGGAACGCTCCGGCCCAACCTTTTGCGGAACCCAGAACGTCGGAGTTTGAGAATCCGCCCGGGAAGACAATCATATTGACCTCTTCGAGGGTTTCACGTCCGGAGATCAGGTCGGTCATGTGTACATCCTTGACATCCATTCCGGCCAGATACATGCACCATGCCATCTCCCGGTCGCCGTTGATTCCCTTTTCGCGGATGATGGCCGCCTTGATTCCGGTCGGTTTTCTTCGACTGGGTTCTATATTCCATTGAGCCAGTTTCCCGGTAAACGATTCGGGGAAGGAGTAGACGAGCTCCTGCTTCTTGTAGTTGGCAAACCGTTCCGAAGCCTTCTGCGTACCGCTCTGACGGCGGTCGAGCAGGTAGGAGGTCTTGAACCACGTGTCGCGCAGGTCGTCGATCAACAGCTCCATGTCGAGACCGTTGTGGGTGAAGCTGAAACGGCGTTCTTGGTTCACATCGCCGATCACGTAGGCGTCGACGCCCGCAAATTTCAGATCCTCACAAACCTGAATGCCGTTTTCGACTTGCAGCACCAAAGCCGGTTTTTCGCTGAACAGCACCTTGATCGTATCCGGTTCGCCGAGAGCCGCGAAACTCAGGTCCATGCCGCTGACGTTGTCGGCAAAAGTCATCTCCAGCAACGTAGTGATCAGACCTCCGGCCGAAATATCGTGTCCCGCAAGAACTTTTCCTGCGTTGATCAGCTCTTGTACGGCGGTGAATGCCTTGATAAAGTAGTCGGCAGACTCGACCGTGGGTACGTTCGATCCGACAAAGCCCAACGTTTGTGCGAAGCTGCTGCCACCGAGATTGAATGCCGAGCGGCTCATGTCGACATAGACCAATTGGCTCTTGGTATGTTTCAGTGCAGGGGATACGGATTTCCGAATGTCCGAGACTTCGGCTGCTGCGGTGATGATAACCGTTCCCGGTGCATAAACCAACTCGCCGTCACGGTATTTTTGGGTCATCGAAAGAGAGTCTTTACCAGTCGGGATGTTGATCCCGAGAGCCTGAGCGTAATCGCTTGCCGCTTCAACGGCGCGATACAGGCGGGCATCCTCTCCCTCGTTCTTGCAGGGCCACATCCAGTTGGCACTCAACGATACGGAGTGGATCCCTCCGTCGATTGCTGCGAACACGATGTTGGTCAGCGCTTCGGTGATAGCCAGAACCGAACCTTTGGCTGCATCGGCCAGTGCGGCAGCCGGAGCGTGTCCGAGGGAGGTTGCGATTCCGTGATTTCCTTGGAAATCGAGAGCCACTACGGCGCAGTCGTTCAGCGGTAACTGAATGCTACCGGTCGTTTGCTGCATGGCGATACGGCCCGTCACCGAACGGTCTACCTTGTTGGTCAACCAATCCTTGCAGGCTACACCTTCGAGTTGGAGCACGTTCTGCAGATATTTAAGCAGGTTTCCGGCCTGATATTCGGGTTCTGCAAAGGTTTCCTGTACCGTATGGTCGTTCATGATCGTACGCGGAGCCTTGCCGAACATGTCCTCGAGTTTCAGGTCGATCGGTTTTTCATTCGTCTTGTGGTTGACGAAGGTGAATTGCATGTCTCCGGTCGTCTCTCCGATAACATAGAACGGGGCCCGTTCGCGTTCCGAAATCAACCGCAACTGCTCGATATCCTTCTTGTCCATCACCAGACCCATACGTTCTTGGGATTCGTTGCCGACGATCTCCTTGGCACTGAGTGTAGGATCACCGATCGGCAGGCACTCCATGTCGATCCGTCCTCCGGTTGCCTCGACCAGCTCGCTCAGACAGTTGAGGTGGCCTCCGGCTCCGTGGTCGTGGATCGAGATGATCGGGTTGCGAGACTCTTCCGAGACGGCGCGGATTGCGTTGTAGACCCGTTTCTGCATTTCGGGGTTCGACCGTTGTACCGCATTGAGCTCGATGGCTCCGGCATACTCTCCGGTGGCAACCGACGAAACGGCACCACCGCCCATTCCGATGCGGTAGTTGTCACCGCCCAACAATACAACCTTGTCGCCGGGTTCGGGTTCGTCCTTGATGCTGTCCTGCTTGCGGCCGTATCCGACACCCCCGGCCTGCATGATGACCTTGTCGAATCCGTATTTCTTCCCGTTTTCGAAGTGCTCGAAGGTCTGGAGACTTCCGCAGATCAGCGGCTGTCCGAATTTGTTACCGAAATCGGAGGCACCGTTCGAGGCTTTGATCAGAATATCCTCCGGCGTTTGGTAGAGCCAATCACGGGCTTCTGTCTGTTTTTCCCACTCACGGCCGCCGTCCAGACGGGGATAGGCGGTCATGTACACGGCGGTTCCTGCAATCGGGAAGGCACCTTTACCGCCGGCGATCCGGTCACGGATCTCACCTCCCGTACCGGTTGCTGCACCGTTGAAGGGTTCGACCGTTGTCGGAAAGTTATGGGTTTCGGCTTTGACCGAAATAACACTTTCGAAATCGGTGATCTCAAAGTAGTCCGACGTGTCGTGACGTGCCGGTGCGAACTGCTCGATCTCGGGCCCCTGTATAAAGGCACAGTTGTCTTTATAGGCCGATAGAACGCGGCCCGGATGCTCTTTTGTGGTCTTTTTGATCAGCCCGAACAGCGTTGACTCTTTCTCCTCTCCATCGATGATAAACTCTCCGTTGAATATTTTGTGGCGGCAGTGTTCCGAATTGACCTGCGAAAAGCCGAATACCTCGCTGTCGGTCAACTTCCGGCCGAGTCGACGGCTCAGCTCTTCCAGATAGGCGATTTCGTCTTCGCTGAGGGCGAGGCCTTCCTGTTTGTTGTAGGCCGCCATGTCATCGATATAGATAATCGGGTCTGGCTTCTTGCTGATCGTATAAACATCCTGATCGATCGTATGGTACTTTCTACGCAACATCGGATCGAAGGGAGTATCTTCGTTGTCGGTTTCGACAAACTCTTCGATTCGTTTGATTCCTTTCAGGCCCATGTTTTGGGTGATCTCCACGGCATTCGTGCTCCACGGGGTGATCATTTCGCGACGTGGACCGATAAATATGCCCGAGATACTTTCCGCGTCGATGCGGTGTGCACCTCCCAGCAGCCATTGCAAACGGGAAAGCTCCTCTTCCGAAAACTGTACGGTCGTCTCTACGGCAAAGATCGTGTTGTCTTTTTTGAAAAACAGAATCATATCAATCAGGATTTATGTGTAGCAATTTTGTATTGTTAGTTTTTTTGTATCTATTTGCGAACGATTCGTTTGAGCGCGGGCTCCGCTTCATCATACGGAATGTAATACTCTATTGCTCCGACATTTGGTGGAGCCACTTCGTCGGGATTGTATTGCATGTATACCCCTGTACTGTCGACGCTGATGTTCTGGGGCAAAGGTAATTCATCTACCGGAACAAACAAAACCTTTTCCGGGATCACTTTGTCGATCAGATGGCGGGAAAAGTAAGTTTGATTCAACTTTTTAAGGCTCATGGTGTCGGAGATGATTTCGTCTTGTGTCAGAAAGCGGGTTCCTCCCCGGTGTATGTTGTAGACATAAGTGTTGATGGTTCCGTTGTCATCTCCCGTTTTTTTGTAAATCGTGCATCTGAAAGCGATCACATCGCCACACTCTTTTATATAGCTGTGAAAACGGGTATCGTACGGAACCTGACGGAGGACGGAGTCGCGGTTCTTCCACGCAAGGAGCGAATCAATGGCCTCTTGCATCTTCATGTTGGCAAAGCGGGGATCTTCACCGCACATGTGTTTACGAATCAGAAAATCGATTCGGGCATTCACCGAGTCGTAGTTCGGTCCGTCGTAAAAAAGAGGATAGATGACCTCTGTATAAGTTTTCCCTGAGGTTGTATCGTTTCGCGAGAAGAGTACTAGATTCCACGTAAATGGTTCGTTAGAGGAAGAGCACCCTATGAAGAGGAACAACGATAAGATGACGGTCAGAAAAATTCTCATAAATTCTTGGAATTAGATATGTGTTGGAGGTAGCGAACGATGTGATCGGCAATATACTCATCGGAGACTCCGTCGCATTGAATGATCAGTTTGGCCTGCAGATAATAGGTTTCCCTCTTCTCGACATTGGCGCGAATGAAATCGATCAGTTCCTCTTGGCTTTTGTCCTGCAGCAACGGGCGTTTGGCTTTGCCGTGCTCGAGTCGTCCGGCAAGTTTTTCCGGACTCATCTGGAAGTAGACGGTGACACCGGCCCGGTTCATGACCTCCATGTTGTCGTAAAAGCAGGGGGCTCCTCCGCCGGTCGCCACGATACACTCTTGTTGTTCTGCTACGATTTCAGCTAAAACCTCCTTCTCGTGCAGACGAAATCCCTCTTCGCCCTCCGATGCAAAAATCTCCCGGATACTCTTTCCGCAATGCTGTTCGATCAGAGGGTCCATATCCAAGAATCGCATTTTTAAGCGGGATGCCAGTGCCCGTCCGATGGAGCTTTTCCCGCAACCCATGTAGCCTACTAAAAATATGATCATGGTCTGTCTCTTGTCTTTTTCGTGTTCGTTCAATTATTCGTTCTTGTCATCCTGTCCGAAAAGATCCATCTGTTTTGATTCGGACTCCTCGTCGTCGGTACCGAATGCTACGGAGTCGCCTGCCATAAAGCCCATTTTCGGTGAGGTCGTGTCGCTATTCGGTGTAGTGGCGTTTGTCTGCGTGGAGCTCTCCGGGTCGGACATATCTTCATCCGGTTCGCTTCCTGCTTCTTCGGGACTTTCCTTCTCGAGCGGTTCGACAAAGGCGATGTGCGCAATCTCAAAAGTAGAAAGTCGCTTCCCTTTGGCCCGATGACTTTTGACCCCGATGAAGTTCTCAACATCGATCCGATCCTCCGGACGGTTGACATGAGCTCCGCCGTAGGTGACGGCGAGTTGAGGATAGCGATCTTCACTGACGGCAATCAGTTTGTCCCCCGAAGCCTCGTCGACAAAGCTTTGCATGCGGTCGCTGGGCTCGGCGGTGAAACGTTTCAGGTAGTAGTAGTTTTGGGTATTGTCGAAATAGACGACGGAGTAGATTCGTTGGCTGTCGTATTTCTCGACACGGATGGTATCTTCTCCGAAATGGAGCCCCAGATCGAATCCGATCGTATAGTAGGTTCCTTTCGAGGAGAAGACGATCAACCGGTCTCCGCCCACGAATTCTCCCAGCAATGAGCCGCGCCCTTCCGTATTGAGTTTCCGGATCTCATCGTCGTACCATGCGTTCACGCCACCGAGAGTCGAGGTTCCCCGCTCCTTGAGTACGATTTTGTGAATGGCATACCGCGAGAACAGATTCCCTTGGGACTGCCTTCCCTTGATGGCAAGGTCGCCGAAATTCAGGTCGACAATGAGCTTTTTCAGACGGGGCCTCGGCTTGAAGTAGATCTTCAGTACTTCGGCCTCACCGTTCGAATTGACGCTCATGTAGAGAATTTCGCTGCGGGGTGTTCCGCGGGTGATGTCGTACTCGCGATCGCGGGTAATGCTCTTGATCGCACACCGTTTCATCATGATCGGGCCGTTTCGGCCGTCGCGGTAGAGGACGTTATAGATGGTCCGTTCGTCGTTCTTCTTGAAAACCCCTATATAGTAGATGTTTTTCGCAAAAAAGGCTTTGTCCGTAACCTTGGTAATGATGTATTTACCCTCTTTGGTGAAGACGATTACGTCGTCGATGTCGGAGCAGTCGCAAACGAATTCGTCTTTTTTCATCTGGGGTCCGATGCCGAAGAAGCCTTCCGCACGGTTGACATACAGTTTGGCATTGGCTACCACCACTTTCGTAGCTTCGATCGAGTCGAACGTTCTCAGTTCGGTTTTCCGATCGTGCCCCGGCCCATATTTAGCCTTGATACGTTCGAAGTAGGCGATGGCATAATCGGTCAGGTGGGCCAAGTTGTGACGCACCTGTTCGATCTCCGATTCGATGTTTTTGATGTGCTCATCGGCGCGGAAAGAGTCGTAGCGCGAGATGCGGATCATCTTCAGCTCGGTCAGCTTGATGACATCTTCGCGCGTGATGTCGCGGCGTAACAACGGACGGAACGGTTGCAAACCGCCTTCGACCGCTTGATAGGCTGCTTCCCGGGAGTCACACTCCTCCATCAGTTGATAGATCTTGTTCTCGATGAAGATTTTTTCAAGCGAGGAGAGATGCCAGTCCAGTTCCAACTCTCCCATGCGGATCTCTAACTCACGCTTCAGCAGCTCCTTGGTGTGGTGGGTACAGCGCCGCAAGATTTCGCGAATCCCGATAAAGTGGGGCTTGTCGTCGATGATCACGCAGGCGTTCGGCGAAATCGAAACTTCGCAATCCGTGAATGCGTACAGGGCGTCGATGGTCCGGTCGGAGGATTCGTCGTTGCTGACGTGGATGATGATCTCCACCTTGTCGGCCGTGTTGTCGTCGACCTTTTTGATCTTGATTTTCCCTTTGTCGTTTGCCCGGATGATCGAATCCTTGATCGATTCGGTCGTCGTACCGAACGGAATCTCGGTGATGGATAGGGTCCGTTTGTCGATTTTGTTGATTTTGGCCCGCACTCTGATGCTGCCGCCTCTCAAACCGTCGTTGTAGCGGCTGACGTCGGCCATACCTCCGGTAGGGAAGTCGGGGTAGAGCTCGAACGGTTCGTCGCGCAGACAAGCGATACTTGCGTCGATCAGTTCGTTGAAGTTGTGGGGCAGAATCTTCGAAGCCAGACCGACCGCGATGCCCTCTACGCCCTGAGCCAGCAGCAACGGGAATTTGACCGGCAGCGTAACCGGTTCCTGATTCCGTCCGTCGTAGGAGAGCATCCATTCGGTGGTTTTCGGGTTGAAGACCACCTCTAACGCAAATTTCGACAACCTTGCCTCGATATAACGCGGTGCGGCAGCCCCGTCCCCCGTAAGGATGTTTCCCCAGTTTCCCTGACAGTCGATCAGCAGCTCCTTTTGTCCGAGTTGTACCAAGGCGTCTCCGATCGAGGCGTCACCGTGCGGGTGGTACTGCATGGTCGATCCGATGATGTTGGCCACTTTGTTGTAGCGGCCGTCGTCCATCCGGCGCATGGCGTGCAGGATGCGGCGCTGTACCGGTTTCAGTCCGTCTTCGATGTGCGGAACGGCTCGCTCCAGAATGACATACGAAGCGTAGTCCAGAAACCAGTCCTTATACATGCCGGTCAGCTTTCTCCGGTCGGATTGCTCGCTGGTTAGCCGGTCGTACTTGTGGTGCGTGTGGGTTAATGCAGGAGTCTTCGCACTGAACTGTTCAGGCGGTGTCGTATCGTCGGTGTGCTCAATATTTGAATCGGTCGGATCGTTGCGATCCAGCTCTTTGTCGTTCATTATAGATGGTTGTTACTTTCCTATATTAAATCTTCTACATAATCGGCCTCGACCCGCAGGTTGCCGATGATGAATCCCTGCCGTTCGCTGCTGTTCTTACCCATGTAGAACTCCAGCAGGTCGGAGATGGGATCCTCTTTGGTCAGTCGGACCTTGTCCAGTCGCATATCCTCTCCGATAAACTCCTTGAACTCGTCGGCCGAGATCTCTCCGAGCCCTTTGAATCGGGTGATCTCCGGATTGGGCCCCAATCTGTCGATAGCCTTTTGTCGCTCCTCCTCGTTGTAGCAGTATCGGGTTTCCTTTTTGTTGCGGACACGGAACAGCGGTGTTTGCAGGATGTAGAGATGCCCCGACCGGATAACTTCCGGAAAAAACTGCAGGAAAAAGGTCATCATCAGCAGACGGATGTGCATCCCGTCCACATCGGCATCGGTCGCAATGATGATCTTGTTGTAGCGGAGGTTATCCATGTCCTCCTCGATGTTGAGTGCAGCCTGCAGCAGGTTGAACTCTTCGTTTTCATAGACGATCTTTTTGGTCAGCCCGTAGCTGTTGAGCGAGAAGACCGCCTGCGTACGCACGTCGCGGCTCTTGGTGATGGAGCCCGACGCCGAGTTGCCCTCCGTGATGAAGATCATCGACTCCTCGGCCCGGTCGTTTTTGTCGGTCAGGTGGATGCGGCAGTCACGCAGCTTTTTATTGTTCAGGCTCACTTTTTTTGCCATCTCGCGCGCCTTTTTCTGAATGCCCGATATGGCTTTTCGCTCTTTTTCGTTCTCCTGTATCTTCTTTTGAAGTACATCGGCCGTCTCCGGATGTTTGTGGAGGTAGTTGTCCAACTCTGTCTTCAAAAAATCGAGTATGAAGTTCCGGACGGTAGGACCTTCGGGACCCATCTCCTTTGAGCCGAGTTTCGTTTTGGTCTGCGACTCGAACAACGGTTCCTCCACCTTGATGCTGATCGCGGCGATTACCGACGTACGCACATCGGCCGGATCATAATCTTTTTTGTAAAACTCTTTCAGCGTCTTGGCGATTCCTTCGCGGAATGCGGCCTGATGGGTTCCTCCCTGTGTCGTATGTTGTCCGTTGACGAATGAAAAGTAAGTCTCGCCGTATCCGTGTCCGTGCGTGATGACGACCTCGATGTCTTCCCCCTTCAAGTGGATCGGAGGGTATAACGGATCTTCGTTCAAATTCTCTTGCAGCAGATCGAGCAGACCGTTTTTCGAGACGAAAGCCTGTCCGTTGATCCGTATGACCAAGCCGGCATTCAGGTAGGTGTAGTTGCGGACCATAGCCTCCACATACTCCATGTGGTATTCGTAAGGTCCGAAAATCGTTTCGTCGGCATGGAAGGTTACTAATGTTCCGTTCTTGTCGGAAATACCGCTTTCGGAACTCTCGTCGATCTCCTCGCCCCGCTCGAAGCGCACACTGCGCGCCTCCCCGTCACGTACACTGCGAATCAGAAAGCTGTCCGACAAGGCATTGACGGCTTTGATACCTACACCGTTCAGTCCGACCGATTTTTTGAAGGCCTTTGAATCGTACTTGGCTCCCGTATTCATTTTCGAGGCGACGTCGGCCAGCTTACCCAAAGGAATTCCCCGTCCGTAGTCCCTGACGGTAACCGTTTTATCTGCACCGATGGTGAGGTCGATGTTTTTGCCGTATCCCATCATGTATTCGTCGATCGAGTTGTCCAGCACCTCTTTGATGAGAATGTAGATGCCATCGTCGGCCGAGGTGCCGTCACCCAATTTCCCGATATACATACCCGGTCGGCGCCGGATGTGCTCTTTCCAGTCCAGTGTTTGAATGTGTTCGTCTCCGTAATCTGCGACCATATATTTTTAGTTTATTTTTTCGTTTCGTTTCGCATGGCAGCGAGTTCGCTCCGCATCAGTGTCTCCATCTCTGTTGCAAGTTCTCTTGCTTGTTTCGAGGCCACATACTCCGAAGAGAGCGGGTCGAGAATCCGGACCCGGAACGTGTGTGGCATACGCAGTTTCCATCCGTTGATCAGGCTCCATGTACCGTCGATCACGACAGGTTGTATTCCCGTACCTGCATGCTGGGCTGCAAAGAAGGCACCGTCTTTAAACCGGCCGATTTCTCCTGTTTTTGTGCGAGTTCCTTCGGGAAAGATGATGACCGATGTGCCGCGTGCAATCCGTTCGCTGCACTTCTCGATCATCTGTTTTGCACTGTCGCGTGAACCTCTTTCGATGGCGATATCGCCGTGCATGCGCAGGACCCAGCCGAAAATAGGCATCTTCTGTACCTCTTTTTTCGAAACCCACTTGAAGGTCGTTGGCAGGACATACATCAGCGGAATGTCGAGCATCGACTGGTGGTTGGTGATGATAATCCACGGTCGGCTGCGATCGATCTTCTCTTTTCCTTCGACGCGGATGTGCCAGAAGGGGCAGAGTCTGAAAATTCCGTAAGACCACAGCCGCGAGGCGAAGTGCAGGGCGACTCGCTCCTTGTCGAAAGCCACGGTTGCGAAGAACAGCAGCGAGAAAGGAATGAAGCTCACTATTGTAAATATCAATAAGAGAATGTAGTAGAGTATGGTCGCCATGGCGGTCGGTTTTGACAGAATCCTGATGTTATCCCACAAAAATAGCACGTTTTTTCGGATCGACCGACCGTTTTTATCGACCATTTATCAACAATTAATCATAATTAACCCTCAAGGAGTGTCGCGTATCGCGGCGATCCTTGAATTTCAAAGAGGAAAACGGAGGGTAAATTTTGAGGATTCGAAAATTTCTCTGATATTTGTGCCTTAATGGAAAATTCAGGCAAAATTACTCTCGAAGAGATTCAGTATCCCATTGCTGCATACGTACGCAGCTATGAGGCATACATTGCATCCATTCTCCAGAGCCCGAACCGTTACGTATCCTCCATAACCGACTATATTTTAAGCCATCGGGGCAAACAGTTGCGCCCGTTGTTGGTACTGTTGTCGGCCGGACTTTTCGGCCCGATCAGCGAACGGACCTATATGGGGGCTTCGTTGGTCGAGATGATCCATACGGCTTCGCTGATCCACGACGACGTGGTGGATGAGGCCTATGTGCGGCGGAATGCGCCGTCGGTCAATGCCTTGTGGCACTCCCGTACCGCCGTACTGATCGGTGACTTTATTTTTGCCCGTTCCTACCACACCTGTTTACAACGTCAGGGGTGGGATATGTTGACGGAGGTGACCCGTTCGATTCACGAAGTGAGCGAAGGGGAGTTGATCCAGACCGAGCAGAGCGAAAAGTTGGAGATGACCGAGGAGATCTACTACGACATCATCTACAAAAAGACGGCGGCGTTGCTGGGGGCCTGTGCGGCAACCGGAGCGATCTCGGTTGGAGCCGATCCGGATCAGGTCGACCGGCTGCGACAATTCGGCAACCACTTGGGAATCGCCTTTCAGATCAAGGACGATATTTTGGACTATTCGCCCATGTCCGAAACCGGAAAACCGTCGGGCGGCGACATGCGCGAGCGGAAGATTACCCTGCCGTTGCTCTATGTGTTGGACCAAAGTTCCGCACATGAGCGGGAGAAGTTGATCGCCAAGCTGAGCAATGTGCGTCAGGCTCCCGAAAATGTGGATTATCTCTGTCGTGCCGCTATCGAAGGAGGGGGAATCGAGTATGCCCGTAAATGCATGACCGAGTATAAGGATAAGGCATTGACCTATTTGGAAGGCTACCCCGAGTCCGATATTCTGCGGTCGTTGCATCTGTTTGCCGAGTTTGTCTTGTCGCGCGACAAATAGCGGATAGCTTTTCTGTTGTCGAGAATCAGAATCTTATACATAAATACGGCATGGATTTGATCCTGAAATATTTTCCGGAGTTGACCGCGATTCAACGCCAACGTTTCGAGGCGTTGGAACCGTTGTATCGGGAGTGGAACAGCCGGATCAACGTTATTTCCCGGAAGGATATGGATCAGTTCTATCTGCATCATGTGTTGCATTCGTTGGCGATCGCCAAGGTGTGCAGATTCGATCCCGGAGCTCGGGTGATGGATGTGGGGTGCGGTGGAGGGTTTCCCGGCATTCCGTTGGCGATTCTTTTCCCCGAGGTGCGGTTCACGCTGGTCGATTCGATCGGCAAGAAGATCCGGGTGGTGGACGAGGTGGTTCGTTCTTTGGGCCTCACGCAGGTCGAGACGGTACATGGTCGGGCGGAACAGGTCGACACTCGTTTCGATTATGTGGTCAGCCGGGCGGTGACGGAGATGACACCGTTTATAGGTTGGATATGGAATAAGCTGGACAGCGGTGAAGGAGCCGGAACTCTGCCCAACGGGATTCTTTACCTGAAGGGAGGCGATCTGCAGACCGAACTCGAGGCGACCGGCAAGCGATACAAGGTGTTCGATATCGCCACATTTTTCGAGGATCCCTTCTTTGAAACCAAACGGGTTGTCTATTTTCCACGGAATCAGAAGGTGGTTTTGTAACAGATTGAATTAATTTTACGTAAAAGATTTTGTGTAAAATCAAAAATGTTTTACCTTTGCACTCCGTTGCGTGTGGAACATGTCGGCGTGGCAAAAATTCGATAGCAAAAATAAAAATATAGGAATGCGATGAAAAGGACTTTTCAACCCTCTCAGAGAAAGAAGATCAATAAACACGGTTTCCGTGAAAGAATGTCTACGGCTAACGGCCGCAAGGTGCTTGCTGCCCGTCGTGCCAAAGGACGTAAAAGATTGACCGTTTCGGACGAAACTCGTTGGAAATAATTACTCTGACCACAAGAGATCGATAGGCTGCTGGGGTATAACGGCAGCCTTTTTTGATTTGATAACAGAAAAGGAGAACTATTGGCTATGATCGATCTGTTTGGAGCGTATCGTGAACCGGCCGAAAAGGTGCTTCGACAGGAGCGCATCTCGCGGGAAGAGGCCGAATATCTGGCTTCGGCTCCGCTGTCGTTGTTGTCCGTATTGGCTACGTCGGTCAAGGAGCGTAAGAGCGGGAAAAATGTATTCTATAACCGCAATTTTCACGTGGAGCCTACGAATCTGTGTGTGTTTAATTGTCGGTTCTGTTCCTACCGTCGGCCGGCCGGAGCTCCTGATGCATGGGACTATTCGGTTGAGGAGATCATGGAGCAGGTTGAGGCCCATTGTAGGAGTGGGGCGACCGAGATCCATATTGTCGGTGGAGTGCATCCGCGTAAAGACCTCTATTACTATGCCGACCTGATTCGAAAGATCCGGGAGCGGATACCTTCAGTGGCGGTGAAGGCATTTACGGCGATCGAACTGGCTTACATGATCGATAAGGCGGAATTGAGCTATCATGATGGACTTGCGATTCTGAAGGAGGCCGGCATGCAGGCGATCCCCGGAGGCGGTGCAGAGATTTTCGACGAAAAGATCCGGAAGCAGATTTGTCCTGAGAAGGGGTCGGCCGAGACGTGGTTGGCCGTGCACCGCGAGGCCCATCGGATCGGACTGAAGAGCAATGCGACGATCCTGTACGGTCATATCGAGCAGTGGGCGGATCGGATCGACCATCTCGATCGGCTGCGGAGCTTGCAGGACGAAACGGGTGGTTTCGATGCCTTTATCCCGTTGAAGTACCGCAATCGGCACAACTCGATGTCGGAGTTGGGCGAGGTGAGCGTCGTGGAGGATATGCGGATGATGGCCATGGCACGTATCTATCTGGATAATTTTCCCCACATCAAGGCCTATTGGCCGATGTTCGGGAAGACAACGGCGCAGCTGGCGTTGGCTTTCGGAGCCGATGATATGGATGGAACGATCGACGACTCGACAAAGATCTACTCGATGGCGGGAGCCGAAGACCGGAAGCCTTCGATGAGTGCCTCCGAAATGGAGCGGATGATTCGGGATGCCGGTTATGAGCCGGTCGAGCGGGATACATTTTACCATCCGGTGAAAAAATAGTATATTTATCCCCGGAACAATCGACGAAATCGATCGAACGAAGAGGTATCTATGGATTTTTTAATAAAACTGGCCCGGAAGATCAACGGGAATGTCATATATAAGAATTTGGTGTTGGCGGCATGCGGAATCATCGTTTTCGTGTGCGTGGTTAATCTGCTGCTCAATCTTTTCACCCGACACGGGCAGATTCGTGAGGTGCCCGATTTTAGCGGAATGACCGTAGAACAGGCTTTGAAGGCGGGGAAAGGCGCCTCGCTCAGGATTGAAGTCAACGATTCGTTGTATGTTCCCGATTGTGCGGGCGGCGTGATCCTTGAACAGACACCTGCGCCCGGAGCACGAGT
The DNA here is from genome assembly GCA_900546005.1 of uncultured Alistipes sp. Lineage (GTDB taxonomy): Bacteria > Bacteroidota > Bacteroidia > Bacteroidales > Rikenellaceae > Alistipes_A > Alistipes_A pullicola. The sequence goes on from URBJ01000029.1 coordinate 22,714, forward strand.
CAAGTCGGGCCGACACATCTTTGTGACGATCAATTCATTCCATCAGAAGATGGTGGATGTGCCCTATGTTACGGGATTTTCGCTGCGGCAGGCCAAGAACAACATCGAGATGGCCGGATTGGAGATCGAAGAGCTGATCTACCGGCCGGATATGGCGACCAACTACGTGTTGGAGGAGCGTTGCGGAGGAAAGACGATCCGTTCGGGCAGTAAGGTTCAGGCGGAGATCGGATCGGGCGTGACGCTTGTGGTCGGAGTGAGCGAGGATGCTTCGGTGCAGCAGGTGCCGAAGTTGGTCGGATTCCCGCTGCGGGAGGCCAAGAGCCGGTTGTGGGAGGCCGGATTCAACGTAGGGAAAATAACACGGGACGAAGGAATTACGTCGAAAGATGAATATAAGGCTCGAGTTTATCGGCAGACCCCCGGAGCCGGAAGTCCGCGACGCTTGGGTACGAAGGTCGATTTTGCCCTGACACTCGATGCCAAGAAGGTGGAGCAGGGCGCAGCACAGTCGGAAAAGGGTATGCGGGCGGCAGCAAAAGCGTTGGCCGACAGCCTTGCCGCAGCAGAAGAACGAGCCGCCGATGAGTAACGAGTTGACTGATAAAGAGCCGATGGCAACAAACGAGACGTGGACGGAAGAGGATGCCGTGCTGGAGGAGGACGAACAGCAGGAGGAGCTCTATGAGCATTACAGTGTGACGGTCGACAAGGGGCAGAGTCCGTTGCGGATCGACAAGTTCCTGACCAATCGAATGGAGCAGGTCTCCCGAAACCGGATCCAGACGGCTGCCGATGCCGGTAATATTTTGGTGAACGGAACGGCGGTCAAATCGAGCTATAAGGTAAAGCCTCAGGATCGGATCTCGATCGTGATGCCCTATCCGGTTCGCGAGATCGAGATCATTCCGGAAAACATTCCGTTGGATATTCGTTACGAGGACGACGATCTGATCATTGTCAATAAGGCTGCCGGAATGGTCGTCCATCCCGGACACGGCAACTACTCGGGAACGTTGGTCAATGCCTTGACCTATCATTTGAAGGATGAACCCCTGTTTCAGGAGGGGGATATGCGGGCCGGTCTGGTCCATCGGATCGATAAAAATACCTCAGGCATATTGGTCGTGGCCAAGAATGAACGGGCACATGCCCGTCTGGCCAAACAATTTTTCGATCATACGATCGATCGGGTGTATCATGCGTTGGTGTGGGGAAACATGGAGCAGGATGAGGGCACGATCACGGGCAATATAGGACGCAGTACAAGGGACCGGTTGAAAATGGCTGTGTTTTCCGACGGAGAGAGCGGTCGGCATGCCGTAACGCACTATCGGGTACTCGAGCGGTTGGGATATGTCAATCTGATCGAATGTCGCTTGGAGACCGGACGGACCCATCAGATTCGGGTCCATATGGAGTATATCGGTCACCCGCTGTTTAACGATGAACGTTACGGCGGCGACCGTATTCTGAAAGGAACTACCTTTTCCAAATACAGACAGTTTGTCGAAAACTGTTTCCGGATTATGCCCCGTCATGCGCTGCATGCCCGCAGTCTGGGCTTCATA
>URBJ01000030.1 GCA_900546005.1 uncultured Alistipes sp.
TGAAGTGGTTGAACGACTATTATCATGTCAATACGACGCGGGTGGTTACGGTAGTCTACTATTCGCTTGTCAAACTGAATCGTCGGTTGCTGGTTTCGGTGGAGGAGAAAGGGGCGAGGTGGTTCGACGTGGAGTCGATCTGTCGGCTGGCAATGGACCACAAACAGATCTTGGCTCGGGCGTTGGAGGTGCTCGGAAAACAGTTTCTGTCCGAACCGATCGCTTTCGAGCTTTTGCCCCGGAAGTTTACGCTGCGACAGCTGCAGTCGCTTTACGAAGCCATTCTCGGCGTTGAGATCGATAACCGGAATTTCCGAAAAAAGGTGCTCTCTTCGGATTACATCCGGGCAACCGGAGAAAAGGAGAAGAACGTGGCGCATAAACCGGCCATGTATTACACTTTCGACAAGAACAAATTCGTGAAAGATAATCGGTTGAGGTTTCGTCTGAATTTTATCAACTGGCAGGTGTAGCCTATCTGCCCAAAATTGAAATAAAGTATGAAACGCATGTTTTTCGTAGGGTGGATGGTCGTATGGACTCTTGCATTCCGTTCGGCCGCAGCATCCGATTTGAAGCTCTGGTACGAGGGCCCGGCTACACGTTGGGAGGAAGCGCTTCCGCTCGGGAACGGGCGTTTGGGGGTGATGGTAGCGGGTGGTCCGGCAACTGAGGAGCTGTATCTGAATGAAGAGACGATTTGGGCCGGAGGTCCACATAATAATATTAATCCAGAAGCCCGGGAGGCTTTGCCCAAAATCCGACGACTGATTTTCGAGGGACGCTATCGGGAGGCCTCGGATTTATGTGCACAAAAGGTCTCGTTGAACGCATCACATGGGATGCCCTATCAGACGGCCGGATCGCTGTTCCTCGATTTTCCCGGACATGAAACCTTTACGGAGTATTACCGGGAGTTGGATTTGGAACGGGCCGTAGCGACGGTCTCCTATATGGTGGGGGAGGTGCAGTACCGACGCGAAGTGTTTTCGTCCTTTGCCGATTCGGTGATTGTGGTGCGGTTGACAGCTTCCGAGCGGGATCGGATTTCGTTTCGGATGCGTTTCGGGTCACCGATGAAAAACTATGCGGTCGCAACGGAGCGGAACGGCCGGTTGATCATAGACGGCCGTACGGACGACCACGAGACCATTCCCGGACAGATACGGTACAGAACGGTGGCACAGATCATTCCCGAAGGCGGTACGATGCAGTGTGATACGACGGGAGTTTCGGTCTTGGGGGCGGATGCGGTGACCATCCTGATCTCCATTGCGACCAATTTCAACAACTATCGGGATGTATCGGGAGATCCGGTGGCCCGGTGCGACCGCTATTTGGGACATGTTATAAAAAAGAAAAAAGGGTATAAACGGATGTTGGCAGACCATTCGGCCCGATACAGTACGTGGTTCGATCGCGTTTCGCTCGATCTGGGAACCAATGCTCAGGCCCAAAAGCCGACCGATGTGCGGGTACGTGAGTTTGCCACCCATTTCGATCCGCAGATGGCGGCACTCTATTTCCAGTTCGGACGGTATCTGCTGATCTCGTCGTCGCAACCCGGGACTCAGCCGGCGACGTTGCAGGGCATCTGGAACCACCAGACCATGCCGGCATGGGACTCCAAATACACGATCAATATCAATACCGAGATGAACTATTGGCCGGCAGAGGTGGCGAATCTTCCCGAAATGCACGAACCGTTACTGAAAATGATCGAGGAGCTCGGAGTGACGGGACGTGAGGCTGCGGAGCAGATGTACGGAGCAAGGGGTTGGACGGTACACCACAATACGGACCTGTGGCGCATCAGCGGAATGGTCGACTCGCCGCTCAGCGGCATGTGGCCTACGGCGAATGCATGGTTCTGCCAGCACCTGTGGGACCGCTATCTGTATAACGGGGATACGAGCTATCTTGCCGGAGTATATCCGTTGATGAAGGGAGCCAGCGAGTTTTTCCTCGATTTTTTGACTCCCGATCCCAAAACAGGGCTTTTGGTCTGTACGCCTTCGCTTTCGCCCGAAAACTGGCCGGCAGCCAAAGGAATAGACCGCTCGGTGTTGGATGGGGCGACGATGGATAATCAGATGATACATGAACTGTTTTCGAGTACGATCGCTGCGTCCGAAACGCTCGGTGTGGACAATTCGTTGGCAGAGGAGCTGCGGGAGACCCGGAAGCGATTGGCCCCTTTGCGGGTTGGAAGTTGGGGACAGCTGCAGGAGTGGTTGTTGCATGACTGGGACAGTCCCGACGATCATCATCGGCATGTCTCGCACCTGTGGGGACTTTTCCCGGGGCAGTTGATTTCGGCCTACCGTACGCCGGAGCTGTTCGAGGCGGCCCGTACGTCGCTCATCCATCGTGGAGACGCCTCTACCGGATGGTCTATGGGGTGGAAAGTGTGTTTGTGGGCCCGTTTTCTGGATGGTAACCATGCCTACAAGCTGATTACCGATCAGATCAAACCCGAGGGGGACGGGTCTGAAACGGGCGGTACCTATCCGAACCTTTTCGATGCCCATCCGCCTTTCCAGATCGACGGAAATTTCGGTTGTGCAGCCGGAATTGCAGAGATGCTGATGCAGAGCCACGACGGAGTGATCGATCTTCTGCCGGCGTTGCCCGATGTGTGGACGTCGGGTCGAGTAGCGGGATTGCGGGCCCGTGGCGGTTTCGAAGTTGTGGAGCTGGAATGGGCCGATCGTGCGGTCCGGCGTGTGGTGATCCGTTCGACCGTCGGTGGAAATTGCCGCATCCGGTCGTCGGTGCCGTTGTGCATGAAAAACGGGAAGCCGTTGCAGCCTGCGACGGGAGAGAATCCGAATCCGCTGTTCCGGTTGCCGGAATTGCAGCAGGTGGTCGTTTCGCCGCAAGCCTCCTTGGTGGGGATAGAGCTTCCTGCCAAATATGTCTATGATGTAGAGACACAGCCCGGTCGTACATACAGTTTCGTCCTGTCGGAGAAAAATACGGGCTCTGAAAATTGATCGAATGTCGTTGAAATGTAAAATATCGGAATTATGTATACATTGGGAATAGATGTCGGAAGTTCATCCGTCAAGGTGGCCTTGTTGGAGGTGGAGACGGGTGAATGCCCTTGCGCCGTTACACTGCCTGCGACCGAGATGCCTATCGATGCCGTGCAGAGCGGATGGGCCGAGCAGGATCCGCAGTTGTGGTGGAAATATGTCGGAGAGGGAATTCGAAAATTGGTATCTCAAGTCGGGGCGGAATCGATCCGTGCGATTGGAATCACCTATCAGATGCACGGGCTCGTTTGCCTCGATCGGGCCGGAAAACCTTTGCGTAAATCGATCATCTGGTGCGACAGCCGTGCCGTTGAAATTGGACGGAAAGCTTTCGATGCACTGGGACCGGAGCTCAGTCTGGAACATCTGCTGAATTCGCCCGGAAATTTTACCGCCTCGAAACTGGCTTGGGTGAAGGAGCATGAACCGGAACTCTTTGCGCAAATCGATCGGTTTATGCTGCCCGGTGATTATATTCTGTATCGCCTGACAGGGGATTTGTCGACCACGCGGAGCGGTCTTTCCGAACAGATCCTATGGGATTTCAGGGAGGATCATCGGGCCGATTTTGTCGTTTCGCACTACGGAATCGATCCGGATACAATCCCCGCTGAAAAGCCCTCGATCGGTGTGCAGGCTTATGTGCATGCGGCCGCAGCGGCGGAGTTGGGTCTTGCTGAAGGGACTCCGGTGACCTACCGGGCCGGCGATCAGCCGAACAATGCCTTTTCGTTGAATGTGCTCGATCCGGGTGAGGTTGCGGCTACCGGGGGAACCTCCGGAGTGGTCTATGGCGTGACCGACGTGCCGCGGCCCGACCGGCTTTCGCGGGTGAATACCTTCCTGCATGTGAATCATGGGGTGAAAGGGCCGCGTTACGGCGTGCTGTTGTGCATCAACGGAACCGGAATCCTCAATGCTTGGGCCAAACGGATGATGGCTCCCGACATGGATTATGCCGAGATCAACCGACAGTGTGAGGAGGTTCCGGCCGGAAGCGACGGGGTGGTGATGTTGCCGTTCGGAAATGGAGCTGAACGGATGTTGGAGAACCGTTATACCGGAGCGGTCGTTGCCGGAGTGGATCTGAATCGCCACGGTCGTTTTCATCTGTTGCGGGCTGCTCAGGAGGGAATCGCCTGTGCTTTCCGGTATGGGATGGACATCATGCGGGAGACGGGACTCCGGCCACGTGTGATTCGGGCCGGTCGGGCCAATCTGTTCCTCAGCCCCGTTTTCCGTAAAACATTGGCAACCTTGTGTGGTGTCGATATTGAGCTCTACAATACGGATGGAGCCTTGGGTGCGGCTCGTGGAGCGGCATTGGGTGCCGGATTGTATGCCTCGCGGGAAGAGGCGTTCGCTTCGTTGAAAAAAATCGATGAGGTGCATCCCGATCCGGCGATCCGCGAGACGTTGGAACAGGGATATGCTGTTTGGCGAAGCGAGTTGGAATCCCGGCTTAAACTGACGAACGAATAAGGCATGTTTTCATAAAGAATGTTTCATCATAAAACGATTTACTACCATGAAAGAATCGATGTTTTCAAAATTTGACAAGATCAAATACGAAGGTCCGGAGTCGAAGAATCCGCTGGCTTTTCGTTGGTATGACGAGAATCGTATCGTCGGAGGTAAAACCCTGAAGGAGCAGTTGCGTTTTGCGATCGCCTATTGGCACTCGTTCTGTGCAGACGGAAGCGATCCGTTCGGTACGGCGACACATGTTTTTCCGTGGTCCGGAATCGCTGACCCTGTTGAGCAGGCCAAGGCGAAGATGGATTCGGCGTTCGACTTTTTCGTTAAGATCGGCGCCCCGTACTACTGTTTCCACGATGTCGATCTGATCCGTGAGGGTCAGGGGGTTGCTGCTTATGAAAAGAATATGCAGACGATCGTCGACTATGCCAAACAGAAACAGAAAGAGACCGGTATCAAGCTGCTTTGGGGAACGGCTAACGTATTCAGTCACCCCCGTTACATGAACGGAGCGGCGACGAATCCCGATTTCGGTGCTGTGGCGTATGCCGGTACGCAGATCAAGAATGCGATCGATGCGACGATTGCCCTTGGCGGAGAGAATTATGTGTTCTGGGGGGGACGCGAAGGTTACATGTCCCTGCTGAATACCGATATGAAGCGGGAGAAAGAACATCTGGCGATGATGTTGACGATGGCGCGGGACTACGCCCGTCGCAACGGATTCAAAGGAACTTTCCTCGTCGAGCCCAAACCTATGGAACCCACCAAACATCAGTATGACTTCGATACGGAGACCGTGATCGGATTTTTGCGTCATTACGGTCTGGACAAGGACTTCAAGGTCAATATCGAGGTGAACCACGCTACATTGGCAGGACACACCTTCGAACACGAGTTGCAGTGTGCGGTGGATGCCGGTATGTTGGGCAGCATCGATGCCAATCGGGGCGATGCCCAGAACGGCTGGGATACCGACCAGTTCCCCGTGAACCTGCAGGAGACGGTAGAAGTCATGCTGGTTATCTTGAGAAAGGGTGGTTTCGGTACCGGCGGCGTGAACTTCGATGCCAAGATCCGGAGAAACTCGACCGATGTGGAGGATCTGTTCATCGCCCACATTACCGGAATGGATACGTTTGCCCATGCACTGATCATTGCTGACGAAATCTTGAAAAATTCGTCTCTGGAGGCATGGCGTGCACAGCGTTATGCCTCATTCGATGCAGGTAAGGGTGCGGAGTTCGAACAGGGAAAACTGACGCTCGAAAATCTGCGTGATTATGCGGCTTCAGCAGGAGAACCGGCTACCCTCAGCGGAAAGCAGGAGAAATACGAGCAACTGTTGACCATGTACATGTAGGCTTTTCGGAGCGATCGTCCTTTTTGTAAGGGCGGTCGCTTTTATATTTAAAACTAACCTGAAATGAAAAAAAATAGTAATAGCTACCTGATGTTTCTGACGTTGGTCGCCACATTGGGTGGTCTGTTGTTCGGATACGACACGGCGGTTATTTCGGGTACGGTAAAGTATCTCGAGATCAATTTTGTCGATCCGTTGGGCCTGGAGGAGACGGCGGCCAGTTCACTGTTGGGGTTTGCCGTGTCGAGCGCCCTGATCGGATGCGTTGTCGGCGGGATGATCGGCGGGTTTATGGCGACCCGTCTGGGGCGTAAACGGAGCCTGATGATCGCTGCGGTGTTGTTTGTCTTGTCAGCAGTCGGATCGGCCTATCCGGAGATGGGTTTCCCGGCTGGAGAGCCGCATGAGTTTTTGGTTTGTTTTGTCGTATATCGGATCATCGGGGGAGTCGGGGTCGGTTTGGCCTCGATGCTGTCGCCGATGTATATCGCCGAGATGGCTCCGGCCGAGAAACGCGGCGGATTGGTGTCGTGGAATCAGTTTGCCATCATCTTCGGTATGCTGGTGGTCTATTTTATCAATTATACGATCGCCCTGAGCGGTGATGAGGCGTGGCTGACCCATACGGGGTGGCGGTTGATGTTCCTCTCGGAGGTGGTGCCTGCGATGCTTCTGCTCATCTTGATCTTTTGCGTTCCCGAGAGTCCCCGTTGGTTGGTCATGAAGGGACGGATCGAGAAGGCCGAAATGATCCTGAAACGGGTCGATCCACGTCGGGATACCCAAGCGGAAGTAGAGAGTATCCGGGAGTCGTTACGGGGGGTAGTCAAAGCAAAACTGTTCAGTTGTGGTGTGGCTGTGATTGTGATCGGAATCCTGTTGTCCGTTTTTCAGCAGTTTGTGGGGATCAATGTCGTACTCTACTATGCGCCCGAAATTTTCCGCAATATGGGTATGGGTACCAATGCAGCTCTGATGCAGACCATTATCGTGGGTGTGATCAACCTTTCGTTTACGACACTGGCGATCTTCACCGTGGACCGTTTCGGACGTCGCCCGCTGATGATTATCGGCAGTTTGGGCATGATGGTCAGCATGATTACGCTGGGATTCACGTTCTATACGGAGCACATGGGATTACTTTCCTTACTTGCCATGTTGGCTTACACGGCCTCTTTTGCCGTTTCGTGGGGACCGGTCTGCTGGGTGTTGTTGGCGGAGATCTTTCCGAACAAGATACGGGGGCAGGCAATGGCCTTGGCTGTTGCGGCTCAATGGTGTGCAAACTATCTGGTGTCGTGGACTTTCCCGATGATGGATAAGTCGACCTATCTGATCGATACGTTCCATCACGGTTTTGCCTACTGGATTTACGCACTGATGGCCCTGTTGTCGGCTTTGTTCATGTATAAGTTTGTCCCGGAGACGAAGGGTAAATCCCTGGAGCAAATGGAGTCCTTGTTTGAAAAACGAAATACCTCCCAAAAATAACAAAACATAGAATGATGGTCACTCCGAGTATAGTTATGCTCGGAGTGTCTTTTTGTGTATAAAAATGTAATATGGGTTAAAAAATAATATCGAAAACTTTTTTTGTTTGCTTCTGTTTTTACTTTTCGCTATATTTGTTTGAAAATAAATATAATGAACCGATGAGACACTTCTTGATTTCTGTATTTCGACGATGGTCCGTCATGAAAATTCTGGTCGGAATACTCTTTTTGCACTCATGTAATGCCGACGGTGGACACGACAAAAAGACGCTGACCCTCTACTTCCCGGATTCGACCATCGAGAAAAGGGTGGTTCTGTATTATTCAATTAAGGGGATACAAAACTATCTTTATAAAGATTATATAGCCGAATACGATACGGTCGGAGACTGTCTGTCTGTTACTATCCCCGATTCGATCCAATCTTTTCGTGTAGGGATAGGATCCGATCTTCAGCTCCAGTTATCCAGCAGTGTCAATTTTTTCATGAGAGAAGGAGCACAGCTTTCCGTATATTTGGATACGCTACAACCTCCTCGATTCGAGGGGACGGGAGCCGAATTACAACAGCTGCTGTACGAAGTGAAAAAAGGATCGGGAGCGCAACGGGAAAAGAGGACTCTGGAAGCCTATCTTCAGTGCCGGACGGACAGTTCGTTTTATAACTTTATCGACCGGGAAATTCAGACCTATTTGCATCGGATTGACAGTATCGAACAGGCGTGTGATATAGATTCGGCCTTCGTACGTTATGCCAAAGGGATTGTTATCGACGATTATTTGTATCGCGCCGGGTCTATTGGGTGGTCAGTAAAGAATCCATGTTTTCAGAAGACGGATTCGGTTACATTCTATTCCGATCTGAACCGGTTGTATGAACGTTATCCGGTACTCCAAGAGGACGGGTTATGTGTAGGAAATAAAGGTGAATTGAGGAGGTTGGGATTGATTCCCGGAGATACTCTGAATTTGGGAATAGATTATATATATGCGTCATTTAAATATCTCAATAAAAAAGAACAAGAGGCGGAGATTGCGAGTACATTGATTATTAATGTATCGGCGGGACAGATGGATTCCGTGGCATTGGCCCGACAAGTGACAGGTTTCAAGAAGGCTTTCCCGAACAGTATTTATTTACCGGTATTGGAGCGGTTGAAAGTCAAAGAGGCAAAAGATTACTGTGTTGCCACGTATTCGGAAGAGGGTGGTTTCGTGGAGAGCGGACAATTCGAGTTCTCCGATTTGACACAACTGACCGCGAAGTTTATCGGGCCGCGATATGTTTTGGTCGATTTTTGGGCGACATGGTGTGGTCCGTGTTTAGCCGAGATGGGCCATACGGAAGAGTTGCAAAAGTTCTTGAAAGAAAACGATATTGCAATGCTTTATGTGTCGCTCGATTACAGCCGGCAGTACGAACAATGGAAAAAGATGATTCTCGATAAGAAGTTAGAGGGGTTGCATTATTTGCCGACGCCGGAGCTGGCTGCGAAATACCCATATTATGAAGGTAAATACCACTATATTCCCCATTTTATGTTGATGGGGCCGGATGGAAAGGTCGTTATCGAGCGGTGCGAGTTGCCCAGCAGCGGAAAACTGATTCCACAGTTACAATCGTGTATTTCTGCGGAAAGTGTAAAATAGGATATATAAGTTTAGGGAAATGATTTGCATGCAATTAGTTATTATAAATAGTCAGTTGCGAGGATTCTGGTAGAAATACTTTGTTTGTATTCATGGGAATTTAAGCAATATAATATCTTTTTACTTTTTGATGTAAAAACGCTTCGACTCGTTAATTATAGTTAGTTGCTGTTTTGGCTGATGTCGCAAAAAGACACACTGAAAAGAAGCGGCAAATCATTGTTTGACGCTTCTTTTCAGAGGTCCGATATTCTCGGAAAAATGTAATTTCGGGTTTGAAGTCCGATTTTGGGCGGTTCTTTTTCCTCTCTGGACTGGGTCGCCGGAGGGGTGTGACTCCATTAGCAAATGGTAGTAATTTTCGCACGATCTCTAAGCTCCGGCGGAAGAAAAAAAGCCCGGCATGTTGGGGATGTGCCGGGCTGAAAACGAGTCGCTCTGTCGGAGGGTCCGAGGTCGTGCTCAAGACCGCTTTCCCGCGCGCAGAGCCTTATTTCGTCTCGGGGTAGTTATCGTTGGTCAGCAGTTTGCCTTGATATTCCCCGGTCAAGGTTTTCAGGAAGGCGACCATCTTCTCTACCTCCTGCTGCGTCAGTTCCTCACCTACTTCGTAGCGGGCCATGGCAATCACGGCATCCTCCAGCGTAGCCTGCGTCGCATCGTGATAGTAGGGAGCTGTCAGTGCCACGTTACGCAGACCGGGCACCTTGAAACGATGACGGTCACGTTCGTCCTTGGTCTCCTTGTAGCGGCCGTTGTCCTCGATGGTGAGCTCTGTACCTCGGTCCGCAAAATAATCCTGCTTGATGCCCATCAGCTCATATGACTGTCCGCCCATATTCTCGCCGACGTGGCACGTTGCACAGTTGTACTTCTTGAAGAGGTCGTATCCGGCAATCTCATCGGCATTCATGGCGGTCTTGTCACCCTTGAGGTATTTGTCAAAGCGGGAATTCGGCGTCAGCAGGGTCTTCTCAAACTCCTGTATGGCATTGGTGATATTGGCCTGATTGATGCCATCGGGATATACCTCCGTGAACTCTTTGCTGAATTCGGCGTCAGCCTTCAGCTTTTCGCAGATCTCGTCGAAGGACTTGCAGGCCATCTCCACTGGGTTTACCGGAGGTCCGGCAGCCTGATCGGCCAGCGTTGCGGCACGTCCATCCCAAAACTGCACGAAGTTATAGTATGCGTTGAAGACCGTCGGGGCGTTCACACCGCCCAGCTGTCCGCCAACACCTTCGGAGAAGGCTTTGTTGTCGACACCTCCCGTATTCAGGCCGTGGCAGGAAGCGCATGAGATGGTGTTGTCGGCCGATAGACGGGTATCGTTGTACAGCTTGTTGCCCAGTTCCACCTTGCGGATGTCCACCGGGATGGAGTCCTGAATCGGGCGGACGGTCTCATTGGCCCACTCCTTGTCTGCCAGTGGGTTGGGGTAGAAGGCTTCACGCTGAGACTTAACCCATGCGAGCGCCATCTGCGTCTCTTTGTCCGTGAGCGACGAGCCCCAGTGAACCAGATAGTACTTGGCCAGCGGCATGGTTCCGTCGGCAACCACCTTCTCGACCTTTGCCAGATCCACTTCGTTGATCTTCTCGCCGTTCTTCAAGGCCTCCATCATCGGAGCCATGTCAAACGAACGATAGCCCAGACGGACATCCTCCTGCACCAGCTTGCCCGCTACCGGGAAATTGGCATAGAAGGGCAGCTTCGGATCGGCCGAGTGGCAGGAGATACATCCGCTGCTTGCCACAATCTCCTCCATTTGCGCATCGCTTTCCAAGTCGGCCGATGGTGCCTTATTCACCAAGCGGTAGACGACGCAAAGCACGATTATCACTATCAACGCGGATAGAATAATCTTTGAGCTTTTTTTCTTCATAACAAATGAATTAAAATTAAACAACCGGTTATATAACTAAGAACGTGAATACATGTGAACACTCTGTTGGGCCGCCGGCAGGTAATTGACCCCATACCAGCACATCTGCAGTGCAAGGAAGGAGACAATCAGTATCCAGTAGAGCGGACGTGAAGCGCTCTTGCGGAAGAGGCGCAGGTGGACATAGAACAGATACCCCGCCCATGTCGCCGCAGCCCACGTCTCCTTCGGATCCCAGCTCCAGTAATGTCCCCAAGCCGCCTTGGCCCAGATCGATCCGGTGAGCATCCCGACGGTCAGAAAGGCCAGTCCGGTGTAGACCAGCTTGTCGGTCGCCTCCAGATAGTCGGCCCGGTGCTTGATGAGCCCCATACAGCCCAAAATGAAGGCACATCCCAGCACGGAGTAGGAGAACATGTAGACCGTGACATGCGGGATGAACCACGGGCTCTGCAGGGCGGGCATCAGCGTCTGATCGTGGATCTCCGGTTTCAGGATGTTGATGAGGGCGAAGACCGTCGCCACAACCGTTGAGAAGCTGAGAATCCAAGGGTATTTCCAACGTATGTAGGTCAACAGTCCGGATACACCCATGAAGAAGGAGTACCATAGACGGGTTTCCCCCATGGTGCGCAAAGGAGGGCGCTGCATATAGATCCAGAATCCCGCAATAAACACCGCGAAGACCAGCGTGCCCAGACCGGTCAACAGAATAGCCCAGCGGCGCCGTTCTCTGGCGAACAGAGCCACCCCTGCGCCGGCAGCCCACAACACGATGGAGACCAACGCGAACCACTCGAAATTATACCACGTGCACATCATTCTCGCATACTTGTTATACGTTTCACGTCAACACGATGTTTCAGAAAGTGCTTTGTATGGTTCATTCGGGCCGGCCAGAAACAGCAGACAGCCTCCGCACAACATCATGACGATACCCACCCACATGACGTATTTCAGTGGCTCCCGTACAATCTGAACCACGCAGTAGCGCGGCTGCTCCGATTGTACATCATACGATGTCAGGTAATAATCTTCCGCCCAGTTTGCGGCATAGGGATGGTTGACTTCCAGCCGGGCCGGCTTTCCATCTATGGAGATCTCGGCAAAGAAATGCCGCGGGACGCCATTGGAATAGTGCTCCACCACAAAATCATTCAACTGTAGCTCCTTTGACAGATAAACCTTGGAGCCTTCTTCTGTGACGGCCTCGTTATTGGGTGTGTCACGAAACACCGGGATGCGCAGTGTCTGTTCCTCGGCGCTTCCCACCACCCCGGCAAAGAGCGCCAACCACAACCCGGCGTGGTTGAGGACAAAGCGCCATCGGTTGCGTCCCGGACGGAAGCCTCTTCGCAGGGTAATCATTCCCAGATGGGTCAGCAAGGCGAACAGTCCCACCACAAAGATCCATGAGGTAGTAAAATGGTAGCATCCGAGACGGGCGAGCAGGCCCAAGCGTTGGGCTGCCTCTGCGGCGGAGAGTTGCGGGAACAGACCGATGATTAGACAACCAGCCACGAACCAACCCAATGTCCAGTAGGTGCATTGCGGCGTAAGCCAGATTTGAATGAATCGCGACGACCGATTTTCTTTATATGCATACACCATTCCTGCAATCCAGAGCAGGGCTATAAGGGCATCCAGCGGGAAGACGAAAAAGGCAAAGGGGAAATTGCCGAACGCACATTGAATCACCACCGAAAGCAGCAACAGCAGGATGAACAGATGTTTAGCCCTCAATTTCATATATCGGTATGTATGTCAAATCGTCGCAAATATATAAAATTACTTGGTATCCAAGTTGCTACAAAGAGTGTGTCTTGAGGAATAAAAGGTCTGTCGATTGTAGGGATTTGTCCGTATAGGTAGCAACAAACGATGAGTGAGTTGGCAAACTTCGGAGCGGGGAGGAGGCTTGTTGAAGCGCTTAATAGGAGGAGAGAGCGGCCCTGGTGGTGTCTGAGGAGAATTTTACACAAAATTCGAAAGAATAAATGCAAAATATTTGCAATTGCGAACATTTTGCATTATGTTTGTATCAGAGAAAGAAACAATACGATGAACAACGAGGGACTGAAACGAATCAAGGAGGCAGGACTAAAGCTGACCCCGCAACGACGGAGGGTATATGAGGCGATGATGCAGTTGCGTCATGCCACGGTGGATGACATTATCGCCTTGGTACAGTCCAAAGATCGAGAGGTGACCGTTTCGACTATCTATCGGATTTTGGACAGCTTCTGTTCGGCAAACATTTTGTCGTTCATCTACCATCCCGATACCGGAAAGTGTTATTACGACATTACGGTAGCAGAGCATCATCACCTCTTTGACGGCACGACGGTTGAGGATTATGCGGATTCGGAACTTTCGCAGCTGATTCGCGACTGCCTCAAACGAAAGAATTTTACGGAGGAAGAGATTGCAAAGATACAGGTACAGGTAACCCTGAAAAAGCATGTTTAACTTAAAAACCGCAAATTGTTATGAGAAGTATCACAACATTCGATCTGCAGTATGCACACCGTTTCTACGGTTTTCAAGGAGAGGCACAGTATCTTCACGGCCACACGGGAACGTTGACCATTGAGGTGGAGGATAGTATTGAAGCGGGCGTGAACATGGTTTACCCCTGCAATGAGATTCAGAAGGTGGCGTGGGACGTGCTCCGGAATTTTGACCACGCGCTGGTACTCCGCGAGGATGATCCGCTGCTGCCGGCCGTTCTGGACGTCTACGAGAAGCAGGGTATCCGCAACGGACACCCACAGAACAAGATGAAGGGTCCGGCCTTCAAGACGGAGTTGGCTACGGCCTATCCCGATTGCCGTCTGGTGGTCACGAAGGAGACGCTGACGGTTGAGGGAATGATCAAGATTGTCTACGACCTGCTGAAGGATAAACTCAACATCGCCAAGATCACCTTTACGAGCGGTGTGAATGCGGCCTCGGCGGAGTTTGTGACCAAGAATGACATCGATCGCTGCCCGCTGTGCGGCGTTGCACTCAACGAGGCGGGCGTATGTCCGAAGTGCGGGTACCGCAAGAAGAAGTAACCGTCACACTTTGTGGATAGGGTAGTTGGGTTCCGAGAATCGGGGCCCGACTTTTTATTGGATATTAGATCAGCGGGTGAGGGTAAGATCGGCCAGTAGAACAGCTGTCTCAGGCTCCTCCTTCGGGGCGTCTTTGGGTTTCCATGCTACGATGAAGCTAACAGTCGCAGATTTGACCCGATAGCCTTTTGCAAACCAATCGGAAAGTGTCTTCTGCATCCGGGCTGAGAGTTTGGCTACGGGACGGTCTGTCTTTTCGGTATAGAGCGCGAAGTCGCGGTATTGCAGCGGATCACCGCTCTGCAGTGCCAGCACTTCGCATTTAATCCCCTTGAAAAACTCCAAGTATACGTCTCGGAAAGAGAGTTGCAGGACGATCTCTTCGGGCAGGGTATAGCTCCGATCGTCGCAGTCGTGGCGGTCCGCCGTCAGACGGTCGAAACAGTGTCCGTTGGTATGGATGAATAACCGGTTTTTCGCTCGGGTAATTCCCACGTAGTAACGACGCATTAGCTCCGCATTCTTGGTGTAGTTGTCGGTCAGAAGCATGTAAACGTCGTCGAATTCGCGTCCTTTGGCCTTGTGGATGGTTGATACCACCACCTCGGAACCCGAAATGTCGCAAAAGTCTTCCATCGACGATTCGAAGACGAACTCTTTGAAATCGCTGAGATACTTCGTCTGGTTGAGATGTTCGAACTGCTCGAAACAGCGCTTCACAAGATCCAGATTCAGACTTCGCGCGTAGGTCTTGCTGGTGGTGCGCTTTGCCTTCTCCCAGAGTTCACCCGGAATAACGGGTGTCGTCACTCGTTTGTCTATATATCGGAGAAAGTAACGCATCTCGGAGAGGTTCCAGAAGCGGAAGCCATCCATCGACTGGATCAGTTTGCACGGAACGCCCTCCTTGCGCAGAAGCCCAGTCAGAATGACCGCCTCGTCGTTCGTCTGGGTGAGGATGCACGAGGTGCCTGCATGACGGTTGCGGAGTAGTTCGTCGACCAGCGGGCGGTACATGATTGCGGAGGTATGGCAGGTGACGCCAGCCCATCCCTCTTCATGGCGCATCGATTGGATCTGCGTGTGCTTCATCCGTCCGGGGATCGATTGGACGAACTCGTTGGCAAAGGTGACCGGATGGCGAGCACTTCGGAAATTGTCGGTCATCTCGATGAGACGAGCTTCGGGGCGTTGGGCCAGTTGGAACATGTAGCCGGAGTCGGAACCTCGGAATTCGTAGATGTTCTGGTCGTCGTCACCCACAGCGATGACGCGCATCTCTTCGTTGCGGGCCATCAGTGCCGTTACGAGGGCATACTCGTCGGCGGCCATGTCCTGCGCTTCGTCGATGACAAGCACCGTCTTGCCGATCTTGTTGGGTTCGACCTCTCCCTGTTCGATCATCTGGGCTGCACGCGAGACGATGTCCTGGACATCTTCGAGGTTGCCGATGCGCCCCAGTAGGTCGAAACAATAGGAGTGGAAGGTCTTGATCTCGACGAAGTGGGCTGCATTGTCGATCAACGCCATCAGACGCTGTTTGAACTCCGTGGCCGCCGCACGCGAGAAGGTAAGCATCAGCAGCTGTTCATGCTTGACATCTTCGAGCAGGAGCAGCGATGCCAGTTTGTGGACCAGCACACGGGTTTTGCCGCTGCCGGGTCCGGCCGCAACCACGATGCAGTGGGACTCCTTGTCGGAGATGATCTCCATCTGTCGTGGGGAGAGTGTCCCGAAAAGCTGTCCGTATTTCTTGGGTGTCAGGTTGCGCTGGATCTCGTCGATGCGTTCGCCGCGGAAGTATTTTGTGATAAAGCGCCGATAGTCCATCTGGAAGTAGTCCTGTACGAACTGCAGCGCCGCGTTGTAGTCCTTGACCATCAGATTGGCATACTCGCCCACGATGTGGACCTGCTGGATCTTTTGCTTGTAGAAGGCGTTGAGCAGCCGGTAGTCGTCGACCTTGTAGCGCGACTTGTTGTCCTTGATCCGGCGGATGTCCATCGCGTTGTAGAGGACCAGAAAGCCCCCTTCGAGCTTCAGCGATCCGATCTTCGAGAGATAGAGAAGTGCCTCTTCGACCTCGCCCAGCTGCAGGTCGTTCCGCCCGAAGAGCATCGTCCGGTTATCGGCCTTGAATTGATTCAGCAACTCGACGATCGAGAACTGCACGGCCTTATCCGCGGCAGTGTGTTCCTGCCTGACGTCATTGGATTGGGAAAGCATCTGTGTCAGCTCGGCGGCCTGGCGGTATAGCCAACCGATGGCGAAGCGGCAGATCTCGGCCCGTTTGTTGAACCGGGCCTCCGTCGACTGTAGGTCGGTTTGTCGCCGAAGTTGCAGATTGTGGTCCGCATCCTCCTGTTTGCGGAGGTATCCCTTGACCGTAAGGAAGTAGAGCAGGGTGTGGATGTCCTTTTCCCTTGAGGTTCCGATTCCCTCCTGGATGGCATCCTCGTTCAACTGTTTGCAGGAGATGCTGAGTCCCTCCTCCGGGATGCGGTGGAGCAGGTAGCGTTCGAGTTGGATGAAGCGTTCGAGCAGCTGTTGTGACTTGCGCTCCGAATCGCCCGTTCCGAGCAGGTAGGCCGACAAATCCTTGCTGTCGGCCAGGATCCCCTCCTGGCGCATGCGCTCCACGGCGGAGATCACCTCGCGCTTGCTCATGCCCAGAATATCGGCCAGGTAGTCGATTCGGGATTCGGCCTCCGAGTCCTGCGCCTTGGCAATATACTTTTTCGAAATGAGTGACTTGATGATGCGGACAGCCTGTTCGGTCTCCTTGCTGTCGAACAGCGGCGAGGCTGTCAGTCGTCGTCGGGCTTCGTCGAGATTCCGCACGGTGATGCCCGTGGCGTAGACGTGGGGAACGTTGTTGCCCTGTTCAAGGTAACCGGCCTGTTCGAGTGCCGCCAGTGCGGTTCGTACCCGGGTCTCGATGTCGGACCCCGAACCGTCCCAACCGGCCTGACGCGCGATCTCCAGTGCCGACGAATTGACCCGCATACGCTGACGCGTGAGCTCCTTTACGGCCTTCCATACCTGCTGGATTTCGCCGATACTCAGCTTCGTCTGGTTCAGCAGGATGAAATGCTTGTCCAAATCGTTGTCGCCATAGAGAACGTAGCAACGGGCATGCAGATGGGGATTGCGGCCGGCGCGTCCCGCCTCCTGTACGTAGTTCTCCAGCGAATCGGAGATGTCGTAATGAATCACCAGCCCCACGTCGCTCTTGTCTACACCCATGCCGAAGGCCGAAGTCGCGACGATGATGCGCACCTGGTCGTTCATGAAGGCCTCCTGGTTAGTGATCTTCTCGTCGGAATCCATCTTGCCGTTGAAGGGAAGGGCCCGGAAACCGTCGTGGGTGAGACGAGAAGCCAATTCCCGGGTTCGGCGGGTTCGCGAGACATAGACGATGGTCGGGCATTGAGAGTCGGCAACGAGTTCACGCAGCCGCTGGTATTTCTCTTCGTCGTTGTCGACGTGCAGCACCGAATATCTCAGATTCGTACGCGTGGCCTTCGAGGCGAAGAGCTCCAGATTCAGATCCAGCGTCTGTTTGAAGTAGTCGCGGATGTCCTGGATCACCTTCTGTTTGGCCGTGGCCGTAAAGCAGGAGACCGGAATCGGGAGTTTGCTTCCCTTTTTCTGCTGGTATTTGCGGATGAAATGACCGATATAGAGGTAGTCGACCCGGAAATCCTGCCCCCACGACGAAAAGCAGTGGGCCTCGTCGATGACGAAGCGGACGACATTGCGGGTAAGGAGGATGCGTTCGATTGTAGCCGAGCGGAGCATCTCGGGTGAGATGTAGAGCAGCGCGGCCGTTCCATCCTGCACCTTTTCGATGGCCAGAGCCCGCGTGATGGGATCCAGCATGCCGTTGATGGTGACGGCCTCGGTAATACCCCGTTCGGCGAGGTTATCCACCTGGTCCTTCATCAGCGACTGCAGGGGTGAGATCACCACTGTGAGCCCGTGAACCGAGCGTCCTGCCATAAGAGCCGGTAGCTGGAAGGTGAGCGACTTTCCACCACCGGTCGGGAAGATCGCCAGCAGTGAGCGCCCTTTGACGGCTGCCTGTGCCGCCCGCTCCTGAAGAGGTTCGCCTTCGTAAGTGCGGAAAGCATCGTACCCGAACAGCGACTTGAGGCTGCGATGGACGTCGAGTTGGGCGTTGCAGTAGGCACAGCCTGCAAGGCAGGGGGTGTGGCGCAGCTTCTTGATGACGAACTCCACGCTCGGGTAGTTGCGCAGCACCCATCCCGGCGTGATGGAGCGGTGATCGGTCGTGTCAATCAGCGCCAGCGCATAGACCAGTTCGCAGGGGTAGTGTTCAATCAATGGCTCGAGTTCGACGTTCTGGCAGATGCGGCCTCGATAGACGGTGGCGATTTGTTCGCTGAGGTTGCAATCCTTCGGGCCAGCTCCCATCAAATCGAGAAATCCGTCGAACTCCGGATGGCTACGCAGCAGCGCGGTGAAGAGTTCCCGTTTTTGCTCGGACCATGTATTCCAACGGGCCATCTCGTCCAGAAGTAGATCACGGGCCTTTTCACAGTCGTTGACCGGGTTGTTCATCTGATCGCTGACCAGCTTATCATCCTTTACAAGCCGATGATAGGGACGTTCAGGAAAGAGCAAGGGCGAGAGGTAAAGCGTGTCGACCAGCCGCCAGGGAATTTGTCGATCCTCGAAGAGGTATTTGGCGTCGTGGTGGATAATGTTGTGCCCGCAGAGATACTCCACTCGCTTGAGGAATGGTAACAGCTCTTCTTTCGAGGCTTTGTGATAGATGGCCCCGTCATACCGAAGTGCCCCGATGTCGTGGATTCGATGGTCAGTCAGTCCGATCTCAACATCCACAACCGCATAACGCAACAGCCCATACCGAAGGGGCATGGAGTCTTGGATCGGATTCGATTCTTCGTTGGAATCCGTGTTGGACAGGCTACTTGATATGTGGCACTCCTGCATGTAAGTTAGGAGTAATTACAGTTTATTCTACAAATATAAAATTTTTTTTAGTCATGCGTTGTATTACAGTATCTTGATTGATTGTATTCTTAATTCGGTTTTGTATGAAAAATCCACAGCGGTGTGATCCCGTGAGCCAAGCAGGATTGACCCTTCCGGCCATTTTATCATTGCCCACTTATGCCAAAATAAGAATAACCCCTGTCAAGCTTATGGTTTGACAGGGGATTTTTCTGTATTTTCGTTTACTGTCCTGGCCGACGGTTTAAACAGTTAATACGGGCAAAATTAAAAAATATCCTCCGTTGTTATGTAATGGGGGATGGGAATAAAAGGCATAAGCAGCGCTTTCGGCCTTTCCCGCAACGTATGTCCGTGCCTATCAGGAGAGTGGTCTTCCCATTGAGAAAGTGTTGGAAATGTCCGATGAACACCTTTACGGTATGTCTGTCGGTGACAAGTCGCGTGTCAGGGAATCTTCCGACCGCCGTATCGAGCTGGAGACTCTCCTTCCGGAATACGCCTCCCGGCTGAAACGGAAAGGGATCACGGTACGCAAACTCTTTGAGGAATACAGGCGTGAGCATCCGGATGGTTATCGCCATGCGAATTTCGGTATCCTGCTGCGGCGGTATATGCTTCAGACCAAGGCCGTAGGCCATGTGGAACATTACGCCGGCGACCAGATGTACATCGACTTTGCCGGCGACAGGCTTGAGATTACGGACGGGCTTACGGGAGAAATCAGGCAAATAGAAGTGTTTGTCGCCATCCTGCCGTGCAGCCACTATACCTATTGCGAGGCTGTCTGCTCCCAGCGTAAGGAAGATCTCATCACCGCCTGTGAGAATGCATTGCATTTTTTCTGAGGCTTCCTATGGCCATTGTGCCTGACAACCTGAAGTCCGCCGTCCTCCGCAGTGACCGCAACGAACCGATCATTAATGAAGATTTCGAGGCTTTTGCCGAACATTACGGCTGTGCCGTATACCCGGCACGTGTACGTCATCCCAAGGACAAGGCTCTCGTGGAGAATGCTGTCAAACTGATATACCGTTCCGTCTATGCCGACATTGAAGGATTGACGTTCCATGATCTGAGTTCGTTGAACCTTGCCATACGTGCCTCATTGGAGAAGTTCAATGCCGGACGCATGGCATCGCGCGAGCATTCCCGCCGTGAGCTCTTCGAACAGACGGAAGCCGACTACCTGCGTCCGCTTCCTGCCATGCGCTGCCAGATGAAGGAACGCGGGACGGTGACGGTAATGCGCAACAGTTATGTCACGCTCTTCAAACACCATTACAGCGTGCCGAAAGAATATATCGGCAAATGTGTGGACATTGTTTATGATGCCGACACGCTGGAAATCTTCCACGGGCTCAGACACGTGACCACCCATCACCGTGACGACACGCCTTACGGCTATACACAGAAGGCCTCGCACCATCTGCCCGGCCGTCATGGAAGCTACGAGAAAGACCTGGGCGAGATTTTCCAGCGGCCTGCCTCCATCGACAACATCGTGCTTGTGTACCTGAAGGAAGTCACTGCCCACAAAAGGTATCTTCCGATAGCATTCCGCAGTTGCCGCGGCATCCTCTCTCTTGAGGAAAAGTACGGGCTGGAACGGCTTGTGGCGTCATGCGTATGAGCCTCGCAGTCCCGTCTTTATGGATATCAGGAAGTGCTCGACATTCTGGATATGGGCGGCGATGCGGACTTCCTGCCTTCCGCTGACGGTTGCGGTACGGAGGGCGGATTACCGGCATTACCGCGGCACAAGAATATCCGCGGACGTGAATACTTCTCAAAAACCATTACACCCAATAACTTAAAGACAGACAACAATGAAAACAAAGACGGCACCCATCATCGCGGAAAAAGACCGCAACGCCGTATCCCTCGAACTTATGAATCGGATTAAGCTTTACGGCATGGCCGCAGCCTTCACAGAAAGTCTTTCGTCAACTTTTTCCGAAGCCGCCACGCCTGACAGCTTCCTTGATTGGCTGCTTTCCCGTGAATGGGACTACCGTTTGGAAGCCGCCATCCAAAGGCTCATACGACTGGCCTCTTTCCGTTACAAGGCTTATCCGGAAGAAATTGACTATACTATAACTATCGGCCGGGGGCTTGACCGTAACCAGATGGAGCGGCTGACTTCCATGGAGTTCGTCCGGCAGGCACAGGACCTGTTCATCACAGGATCCTCGGGAACAGGGAAAAGCTTCCTCGCTACCGCATTGGGATACCATGCATGCAAATCCGGAATACGAACTTTCTATGCGAGCGCCTTGAAACTCATGGGATTCCTGAAAGTGGCAACGCAAAAGGCACAATCGAAACGGAACTCAGAAAAATAGAGCGATATCCGCTACTCATTCTGGACGACCTGTTCCTCGTACCGCTTGACGCCAAGGAGCGTCCAATCCTGCTGGACATCATAAAGGACAGGCATGGAAGGAAATCCATCATTATCACTTCACAGGTTCCCGTTTCCAGCCGGTATGACGCCATCGGAGACCCTACAGTAGCAGATGCAATACTTGACCGTATAGTACACTCGATACATCAGATTGAACTGAGTGGTGAAAGTGTACTGAAAATCAAGGCTGGGAAAAACAAATAATCTCAATTAATCAAAATAAAAATAATCTCCGCCGGCCAGGACTAATACGGGGTATATAGCATTTTTTTCAGAAGGGTCAATCCTGCTTGGCGCACGGGGTCGCACCGCTGTGGATTTTCCACGTTACTTCCAAATACGGTCTGGAAAGTATACAAAAACAAAAGTTACTGATATACAGCGATTTTATTCTATGTGGTTATGACTGTTTACAAGTCGTCACTTGCCGATGCAGCATATCGAACTGCTTGAAAACAAAAGAATTGGCGTTTAAACGGTAGAAAAGCCATTTTTCACTTGTTTTTCAAGCCTGAAACCGCCCATTTCGCCGCTCTTTTCTCTTGAATCGGAACCAACGGGAAAACTGCCGTTCCCCGTCCGAAGTCCACCTGTTTTCTATCCGTTGCGAAGGTACGAAATAAGTGGTAATTTCACCAACTGAAGTCAACTAAAGACAAGATGCAGTCACGAATATTTTTGCAGCTAAAAGAAGAAATAGGTTGTGTCATTGGTGGACTTTGGTAAATCGGTTGGTCTGCTTGGCGAAGCCATTTCTTTTCTCCCCTTTGTTCTGACTTTACTTTATTAGGCGTATATATTATACGTGGATAAAGTAAAGGTAATATCGACACAAGTCTATATTGTACTGTTGCAACCTTGTGGACACGGAATGTAAAAAGTGTAGAATCGAGAGGATTATTTCTAAGGAAAAGTGTATATTTGCACTATTAAATATTTTAGAAAAGTGTAGAAGCGATGCTTTATAGAAAGATCCGATCATATATAGATGACCACCTCAGGTCAAATGAGGACAAGATTCTCCTTATTGAAGGAGCACGGCAGATAGGCAAGTCTTACATCATAAGAGATGTAGGGACAGAACTCTATGACAACTATGTGGAGATAAACCTCGTGGAAGACGATGCGGGCGACAAGATATTCAGGAATGTCCGCACCACGGAAGAGTTTTATCTGAACTTAAGTATGGTTGCAGGATCTAGACTGGACAGATATGAAAACACATTGGTCTTCATTGATGAAATTCAGCATTATCCGCAATTTTTGACGATGCTCAAGTTCTTGAGGCAAGAGCACCGGTATCGGTTTATCTGCAGCGGAAGCCTGTTGGGAATTGCATTGAAAAAGACCGTATCGGTTCCAGTCGGAAGTATCATCCCCAAGAAAATGTACCAACTGGACTTTGAGGAATTCCTGATTGCAAATGATTTCGGCGAGGATGCGATTGCGCATCTGAGACAGTCCTTTGAGCAGAAACAGTCTTTGGCCCCGGAGGTTCACGATAAAGTGCTAAGTCTTTTCAAAAGATACCTTCTCGTGGGTGGTATGCCGGATGCGGTGAATGAATATTTGACCACTCATAATATCGTCAGAGTGAGGGAGGTTCAGGAGGCTATCAGAGAATTGTATGGTGTTGATGCTTCCCGTTACGAAGAGGACGCTGCCAAGAAACTGTATATCCGCCGTATCTATGATATGATTCCATCCCAGATGGAGAACAAGAAGAAGCGAATTGTAGCAAAAGATATATTGGACAGGAAAGGCGACAGATTCAGCAATTACATGGAGGAGTTTGAGTACCTGATCAATTCAGGTATTACGATACCATCTCATGCAATTAGCAATCCGAAATATCCCTTGGCAGAATCCCAGCAGAAAAATTTGTTGAAGCTGTACATGAACGATGTGGGTATGCTTACTTCCCAGTTGTATCATTACAATATCCAGCCAATACTGAACGACATCGCCAGCATTAACCTTGGCTCTGTCTATGAAAGTGCTGTTGCCCAAGAACTAAAAGCACATTACGAAAAATTGTTTTACTACGACAACAAGCAGAAAGGGGAGGTTGACTTTCTTGTTGATGATAGCGGAACCATGAGCGTCCTGCCTATCGAGGTCAAGTCGGGGAAGGATTATACGGTTCATAGTGCATTGGACAACCTGATGGCAATTCAGGACTACCATATAGTTTCATCTATTGTTCTATCAAATGAAAGGGAAATAAAGACAAAGGGAAATATCCTTTATCTCCCGATTTACTATGTTATGTTCCTGGAGAACAAGGTGCCGGAAAAAGAGAACCTGTACTTTTAGTCGATAAATAATTTTACCATAAAACTTATAATATGTTAGAAAAAGAGCCTCGTTTTATAAAAATGTATGATATTTTTTCTGGCAATTTATTTCAGAAAGAGAAATATACATTGGTGATACCAAATTATCAACGCGGTTATAAATGGGCTGTAAAAGATAAGAACAACCCTGAACACGAATCTTCTGTAGAACACCTTATTAAAACAATTGTTGAGTCATTCAACGTGGATGCTGAATTGTTTTTACAGGGTATAACAGTAGCAGAAATCAACAGAAAAGAGGGGAAAAGCATCATTATTATAGACGGTCAGCAACGCATTACCACTCTTTAC
>URBJ01000031.1 GCA_900546005.1 uncultured Alistipes sp.
TTTTTATCCCCCCCCCTGTCGCTCTGCATCCCAATATTTTGAAAATAAAAAGAGGACGAAGCATTGCTCGCCCTCTCATTGAGTGTAAGAAGAAATGATTTTCTCTTAATTTAAGACCTATTTAAAATAGGTGTATTCTTGACCTTCGTGCAAAATGGTTACCGATGCCTGTTCCGATGCCTCGACATGTCCCACGATCTGGGCATCGATGCCAAAACTTTGAGAGATCCGGATCAGGTCGTCGGCTACCGATTCGTTGTCTACATAAAGTTCCATCCGGTGTCCCATATTGAAGACACTGAACATCTCTTTCCACGGGGTCTGTGATTCCCGCTGGATCAGACGAAACAACAACGGCGTGTCGAACAAGTGATCCTTTACGACATGAAGCCGATCGATAAAGTGCAGAATCTTGGTCTGGGCTCCTCCGCTGCAGTGAATCATGCCGCAGATGTCTCCCCGGTGCTCTTGCAACATCGCCTTGATTACCGGCGCATAAGTCCGTGTAGGAGAAAGAACCAACTTCCCGACGGTCAACGGACATCCCGCTACGGTGTCCGTCAGACGGAATTTCCCGGTGTAGACCAAGTCGTCCGGTACGGCTGGGTCGTAGGTTTCGGGGTATTTTTCGCCGACAACCTTTCCGAATACGTCATGGCGCGCAGAGGTCAGTCCGTTACTGCCCGTGCCTCCGTTGTATTCGGTTTCGTAGGTGGCTTGACCTGATGAGCTGAGGCCGACGATCAAACATCCGCTGTGGATGTGGGCATTGTCGATCACCTCCTTACGCTGCATCCGTGCCGTAACCGTACTGTCTACGATGATCGTGCGGACCAGATCGCCCACATCGGCCGTCTCTCCTCCGGTCGAATAGATCCCGATTCCGAGGTCACGCATCTGTTGCAGAAACTCCTCGGTGCCGTTGATGATTGCGGCGATTATCTCTCCCGGGATCAGCTGTTTGTTCCGGCCGATGGTCGAGGAGAGCAGGATGTTGTCCGTCGCACCGACACACAGCAGATCGTCCGTATTCATCACGATGGCGTCCTGTGCGATTCCTTTCCACACCGACATATCGCCCGTTTCGCGCCAATAGGCATAGGCAAGCGACGATTTGGTGCCGGCTCCGTCGGCGTGCATGATCAGACACGCATCTTCTGAGCCCGACAGATAGTCTGGAATGATCTTACAGAAAGCTTTGGGGTACAGCCCCTTGTCGATATTTTTGATCGCGGCGTGGACATCCTCTTTCGTCGAGGATACGCCACGTCCTGCATAACGCGATGATGGAGTAGACATAGTGAAAGACCAAATTATATTATTTCACAAAGATAACCATTAATTTCCGTTTATTCCCATTTTTTAATAATTTTGCTTGGCAAGGCAGAGGAAAACATGAGTACGGTAAGCGGAAAACAGGAGGCGGTATTTGATCTGATCCAGAGCATGAGCAAGGCCGAGAAGCGGAACTTCAAGCTCTATGCTACCCGTTTGTCTGGAAATCAGGAGGCCAAGTTTGTCTCTCTGTTCGATTGTATGGATACGCTGGAAGAGTACGACGAGACCAAAATCCTGCAGCGGTGTCCGATCAAGAAGGAGCAGCTGCCCAATATGAAGGCCCATCTGTACAAGCAGATTCTGGTAAGTATCCGCCTGCTCGACGTACAGCGAACGGTGCCGATGCAGCTGCGCGAGCAGATCGATTTCGCTCGGATTCTCTACAACAAAGGGCTATTCCGACAGACGGCCAAAATTCTGGAAAAGGCCAAGGAGCAGGCGCTGTTTTACGAGCAGCTCACGACGGCGATCGAGATCATCGAGTTCCAACGGATGCTCAACACGCAGGATGTCACACGCGGTCTGATTGTGAAGAGTAGTACGGCCAGCCGTCAGGTCGCTGAATTGAGTGCCAAGATAGCCAACATCAACGAGCTGTCGAATGCCTGTTCACAGCTGTATGCGCTCTATTTGCAGCTGGGATATGCCCGGACGCAGCGGGACCTGGATCTGATTGAGCAGGCTTTCGGAACCGTTCTGGCGAAGTACAACAACGTCCAATTCTCGTTTCTGGAGCACATCTACTTTTGTGAGGCGCAGGCTTGGTACAACTATATCCGGCATGATATGTTGGCCTGCTACCGAAACGTGTGCCGATGGTTGCAGCTCTTCGATGGAGCTCCCCACATGAAAACGCTGATGTACGACTCCTATTTGCGCGGATACTCCCGCCTCTTGGAGGGTTTGTACCTCTTGCGCAGCTATCGTCGGTTTATGCAGCGCTTCTCTCAGTTCGAAAGCGAGGCCGATGCGATCGGCAGTATCAACGAAACGGCCCGGATGTTTTTCCTGCAGGTATATTACATCAACAAGATCAATCGGCACTTCTGGGAAGGAACCTTTGCCGAGGGCATTCAGATCATTCCCGAGGTCGAAGCCTATATTCGCAGCTATTCGACACAACTGAACATCCATCACCGGATGGTCTTTTATTATAAGATAGCCTGTCTCTATTTCGGGAACGGGGACTATCGCAAGTGCATGAATTATTTGGGAAAGATCATCAGTACGCGGGATGCACGGATTCATCGCGATCTGCAATGTTTTGCCCGAATCTTGAACCTGATCGCTTCCTATGAAGCGGGAATCGATTACAATCTGGATTATCAGGTGCGTTCAGTCTGCATGTTTCTGGTGAAAATGAACGACATGCACGAGGTGCAGAAAGAGCTGATCGCCTTTTTGAAACGCCTCAATTCGATCTATGCCACCTCGCTCAAAGAGGAGCTGTACAAATTGTACCAGCGTCTGAAACCCTATGAACACCACCCCTATGAGCAGCGCACATTCTACTATCTGGATATCCTCTCTTGGCTCGAAAGCAAGCAGAAGGGAGTTCCGGTGGCAGAGATTATTCGTCAGCGGTTCTTGCGGGAAAACGGCAAATCCTAAAAGAACGGATTCCGAATTTGAGCTGTATTCAAAAAAAAATTATTCTCTTTTCAGGGGTGTGCAGGTTAAAATTTCATTCCGATTTTTGAATCCGGCTTATTATTTGAAATTGATTTCAACGAATGAGGTTCATTTGATAATCTGTTCGGCTTCGAGGCCTAAATTGTCGAGAGGCAACTCGCTGTCTGGTCGAACGCTTGGTATTGTCAGTTCGGATTTTATTCACTATTTTTACGCCTCGAAAAAGTTCTCATAAATTTTATCATACTCATTAAAATCTATGGAAAAACACGTTCAAAAGTACGTAGATGATTTTATGGCGAATCTGATCGCCAAAAATCCGGGTGAAAAAGAATTTCACCAAGCCGTACAGGAGGTCGTAGAGTCTTTGGCCCCCTACATTTTGGAAAATCCCGTACTCCAGAAGATGAAGATTCTGGAACGTATCGCTGAACCCGAACGCGTGATCATGTTCCGCGTGCCTTGGCTCAACGACAAGGGCGAAATCGAAATCAACAAAGGTTATCGTGTCGAGATGAACAGTGCAATCGGTCCCTACAAAGGCGGTATCCGTTTCCACTCTTCGGTGAACCTCAGCATCCTGAAGTTCCTCGCCTTCGAACAGACTTTCAAGAACAGCTTGACCACACTCCCGATGGGTGGCGGTAAAGGTGGTTCTGATTTCAACCCCAAAGGTAAATCCGATAACGAAGTCATGAGATTCTGTCAATCGTTCATGACCGAACTGCAACGTCATATCGGCGAAAATACCGACGTTCCTGCCGGTGATATCGGAGTGGGTGGCCGTGAAATCGGCTTCATGTTCGGACAGTACAAACGTCTGCGTAACGAGTTCACCGGAACGTTGACCGGAAAGGGTCTCGGATGGGGTGGTAGCCCGCTGCGTCCGGAAGCTACCGGTTACGGTACCTGCTACTTTGCGCAGGAGATGCTCGCTACGCGCGGCGATAGCTTCCAAGGCAAAACCGTGACGATCTCCGGATCGGGAAATGTGGCTCAGTATGCTTGCGAAAAGGCTACTCAACTGGGTGCTAAGGTCGTTACGCTCTCCGATTCGTCAGGATATATCTACGATCCGACCGGAATCGATGCCGACAAACTCGCTTATGTGATGGAGTTGAAAAACGTATTCCGTGGCCGTATCAAAGAGTATGCAGAGAAGTATCCCGAAGCAACCTACTATCCGGGCGAACGTCCTTGGGGCGTGAAGTGCGATATCGCTCTGCCTTGCGCTACTCAGAACGAGTTGAACGGCGAGCAGGCTCAGGCTTTGGTCAACAACGGTTGTATCTGTGTTGCCGAGGGTGCGAACATGCCTTCTACTCCTGAAGCAATCGCAATCTTCCAGAAACATAAACTGCTCTACTCTCCGGGTAAGGCTTCGAATGCAGGTGGTGTAGCCACTTCGGGTCTTGAGATGACTCAGAACTCGATCCGTTTGATGTGGACTCCTGAAGAGGTTGACCAAAAATTGCATTCGATCATGAAGGATATCCATACGGCATGTGTTAAATACGGAACCGAGCCCGACGGATATGTAAACTATGTGAAGGGTGCGAATATCGCAGGATTCATGAAGGTGGCCAATGCCATGTTGGCACAGGGTTGCGTTTAATCGAATCGATCGTTTCGGAAGGGCGTGAAGAAGCGCGAACCCGAATCGGTATATGTTATAAATACAAGAGAGGGTCGGATGTTTTCCGACCCTCTCTGTTTGTTTTGAGGATTTTGCTCTAAAGGGACAGATTCGGCAGCGAGTCGATCTCTCCGAACGAGAAACGACGGATCGAACAGGAGCCGATTCCCTCCATCAGTACGAAGTTGACCGAGTCGGACTGCTTCTTTTTATCGTGTTTCAGGGCCTTTAGCAGGTGCTTGTAGTCTATCTCGGAGCGGACGGGAAGTCCCATGCGCTCGAGTACCTGACGTACCCGTTCCGCATCCTGTTCGGAGATTTTGCCCAAATGTGCCGAAAGGCGTGCGATCATCGCGGTTCCGATGGCTACGGCCTCTCCGTGTAGAAATTTCTGGTTGCCGCACTTCTCGATGGCGTGGGCGAATGTATGACCCAGATTGAGTTTCCGGCGTTCGCCACTTTCACGTTCGTCGCGCTCCACGATGTCGGCTTTTACCCGAATGGCCCGTGTAATCGCTTCGGTCAGTAGCTGCGGATCGTTACGGAACATCTCGAACGGGTGGTTTTCGAACAATTCGAAAAGCTCCCGGTCGGCGATCAGTCCGGCTTTGATGATCTCGGCCATTCCGGCACGGAACTCCCGGTCGGGAAGCGTACGGAGCATCGAGAGGTCGCACAACACGAAATCGGGCTGATTGAAGGTTCCTACCATATTCTTGTATCCTTCGAAATTCACCCCGTTCTTGCCGCCTACACTGGCATCGACCTGTGCCAGCAGTGTGGTTGCGACGAAGCCGAAGCGCAATCCGCGCATATAGGTGGAGGCGACGTAGCCCGTGACATCGGTGACGATCCCTCCGCCGATACCCAAAATGAATGTCGTTCTGTCGGCGTCCCTTGCCAACAGCTCTCCGTACAACTTTTCTACGGTTTGGAGTGTCTTGATCGTCTCGCCCAGACCGATCAGACAGTAGTCATAACGGTTGATGATCTCTTTGTAGCGGCGGTGAACGTTCGAATCCGTAACGACGATAACCTGTTTCCCCTCAGGCAGGTAGTTGTCCAAGGAGTGGATCACGTCACCCACCACGATCCGTGACGGCGAGTTTTCACGACGTTTAACTTCGATTTCCTGTTTCATCTGACAAAAAATATCGCTTCTCCATGCACCTGCATGGTAATCGCGTCTGTTTCATTCGTACAAAGATAGATTTTATTTCGTACCTTTGTGGCAATAAAAAATCATTCTATGCAAAGATTACGCAATATTGCGATTATCGCCCACGTGGATCACGGAAAAACCACACTGGTCGATAAAATGATTCTCCAAGGTCATCTTTTCAGAGATAACGAAAAAGCGGGTGAGCTGATCCTCGACAACAACGACATCGAACGGGAACGAGGGATCACCATCCTTTCAAAAAATGTATCGGTCAATTACAAGGGATATAAGATCAATATCATCGACACTCCGGGGCACTCCGACTTCGGAGGCGAGGTGGAACGGGTGTTGAATATGGCCGACGGTGTGCTGTTGCTCGTGGATGCCTTCGAGGGAACGATGCCTCAGACGCGATTCGTTCTGCAGAAGGCCTTGGCTCTCGGGAAAAAACCGCTCGTGGTGATCAACAAGGTCGATAAACCGAACTGCCGTCCCGATGAGGTCTACGAGCAGGTATTCGATCTGATGTTTACGTTGAATGCGACGGAGGATCAGTTGGATTTCGTAACGATATACGGAAGTGCCAAACAGGGCTGGATGTCGCATGTGTGGAAAGAGCGGACGAAGGACATTACCCCGTTGCTCGATGCCATTATCGACAACATCCCCGCTCCCGAAGTGCGCGAAGGTACACCGCAGCTGCTGATCACGTCGTTGGAGTATTCCCCTTATGTGGGCCGGATCGCAATCGGTAAGTTGACCCGAGGTCAGTTGAAGGCCGGCATGCCTATCACTCTGGCCAAACGCGACGGAAAGACAATGGTCAAAACCCGCATCAAGGATCTGATGGTTTTCGACGGGTTAGGAAAGAAGAAGGAGGATACGGTCGAGTGCGGAGAGATCTGTGCGTTGGTCGGGATTGACGGATTTGAGATCGGCGATACGATCTGTGATTTCGAAAATCCGGAACCGCTGGAACCGATCGCTATCGACGAGCCGACGATGAGCATGCTGTTTACCATTAATGATTCTCCATTTTTCGGTCGGGAAGGGAAGTACGTTACCTCGCGCCATATCAAGGAGCGGCTCGATCGGGAGTTGGAGAAGAATCTGGCTCTGCGTGTGGAGCCCGGACCCTCGTCGGACAGCTTTATCGTTTATGGACGGGGTGTTCTGCATCTCTCCGTTCTGATCGAAACGATGCGGCGTGAAGGGTATGAGCTTCAGGTCGGTCAGCCCAAGGTAATTATCAAGGAGATCGACGGCCAGAAATGCGAACCGATCGAAGAGCTGACGGTAGATATTCCGGAAGAGTACTCCGGACGTGTGATCGAGTTGGTGACCAAACGAAAAGGTTCGATGATCGATATGCAAACCATTTACGACCGGCAGCGAATCGTTTTCGAGATTCCGTCGCGAGGCATCATCGGCCTGCGGAGCAATCTGTTGACCGCTACGGCCGGAGAGGCGGTTATGTCGCATCGGTTGAAGGATTTCGAACCCTACAAAGGAGATATGGAGGTCCGTCAGAACGGTTCGCTGATCGCTATGGAGACCGGAACGGCCTATGCCTATGCGATCAACAAGCTGCAGGATCGGGGTACATTTTTTGTCTCGCCGCAGGATGAGATCTACTGCGGACAGGTTGTGGGCGAAAGCACGCGGCAGGACGATATCGTCATTAATCTGACCAAGTCGAAGCTGACCAACATGCGGGCCAGTGGTTCGGACGATAAGGTCTCGATCGCACCGCCCGTAATTTTTACGCTTGAGGAGGCTTTGGAGTATATCAAGGAGGACGAGTACGTCGAAGTTACACCGAAGTCGATCCGTATTCGGAAAATCATTCTGAACGAGACGGAGCGTAAACGCGCGGCTGGAAAATAGTACGGTATCGGCCGACTGGCTGGAGACTCCGAACTGACGACACCTCGGTTAGGATCGTCGAGGGGGCGTGGGGTAGAGTGAAGGAGTGTGGAAGTTGAGAGGAGAAGGGTGATGAGGGTGTGATGTGATGGTCTTACCGAGAGTTGTTCGTGTGTCGAGAATCGAGCGAAAGGATGGGGAAAAGTGTGAGCGCTGCCCTGTCGGGAGGTGCTCGTGGGGGTCGGTTGTCGGGACGAGATGTGGTGTGACACGAACTTTCATGTGCAACAAGCAAGATAACATATAAAAACAGGTAAGATTATGGCAACAGTTGAAACCATTTATTTGGGCGATCTTCGGACGGAGGCGACCCATCTTCAATCCGGAACGAAAATCATGACCGATGCTCCGGTCGATAACCACGGTAAGGGCGAGGCCTTCTCCCCGACCGATCTCGTGGCTACGGCGTTGGGAAGTTGTATGATGACCCTGATGGGCATTGCAGCGCAGACGCAGGGCCTCGAACTGAAGGGTACCAAGTTGATTATTACGAAGATCATGAATGCCTCGCCCCGTCGGATTGGCGAGATTGTGATCGATGTTCATTTCCCGACGGATTTCGATCCGAAGCAGCGTGTTATTCTCGAACGTGCGGCAACTACTTGTCCGGTGGCTCGTTCGCTGCATCCCGATTGCAAGCAGACGATACGCTTCCACTACGGCGCGTAAGGTCGGTAAACAGGTGAAGATATGATAACCTTTACTATTGCGTTGCTTGTCCTGATCGGCGGATATTTCGTTTACGGCAAGTTCGTCGAGAAGGTGTTTGGGGTCGACCCGAGTCGGAAAACACCCGCCTTTACCAAACAGGACGGGGTGGACTATATTCCCATGCCGACATGGAAAGTATTTATGATCCAGTTCCTGAATATCGCGGGTCTGGGCCCGATTTTCGGAGCCATCATGGGTGCGAAATTCGGAACAGCCTCATATCTGTGGATCGTTTTGGGAAGTATTTTCGCCGGTGCGGTTCACGATTTTCTGTCGGGTATGATCTCGCTGAGAAACGGGGGAGAAAGTCTGCCCGAAACCATAGGGCGCTATCTGGGCGTTAACTTCAAACAGTTCATGCGAGGGTTTACCGTCCTGCTGATGGTACTTGTCGGCGCGGTTTTCGTGGCAGGTCCTGCCGGGCTGTTGGCTAAGCTGACACCCGAAAGCCTTGATCTCTCTTTTTGGGCGACCATCGTGTTCATCTATTATGTATTGGCTACGCTGCTGCCCATCGACAAGATTATCGGTAAGATCTATCCGATATTTGCCGTAGCGTTGATTTTCATGGCAGTAGGTATTCTGGTGATGCTCTTCTGGAATCATCCGCAGCTGCCCGAAATCACCGACGGCCTGACCAATACGCATCCCGACGGACTTCCGATCTTCCCAATGATGTTTATATCGATCGCATGCGGTGCCATCTCCGGATTTCATGCTACGCAGTCGCCGATGATGGCTCGGTGCATAACCAACGAGAAGTATGGCCGTCCGGTATTTTATGGAGCGATGATCACCGAGGGTATTGTTGCGCTGATTTGGGCTGCTGCGGCCACCTATTTCTTCCATACGGAGTCTGGAACCGCTCTTTTCGCTGCGGATTCGGGGAACGACAATGCCGCGATCGTCGTTGACTCGATCACCAAAGAGTGGCTCGGAACGATCGGAGGCCTATTGGCCGTTTTGGGAGTGATTGCGGCGCCTATTACCTCCGGGGATACGGCCTTCCGTTCAGCCCGTCTGATCGTGGCCGACTTCCTGCACATAGATCAAAAACCGATTCTGAAACGGCTGCTGATTTCAGTTCCGTTGTTCGTAGTCGGATTCATCATCCTGCATGTAAATTTCTCCGTTTTGTGGCGCTACTTTGCGTGGTGTAACCAGACCCTTGCCGTCTTTACGCTGTGGGCGCTGACGGTATATCTGGTGCGGGAGAATAAGCCCTATATCATAACCTTGATTCCAGCGCTGTTCATGACGGCAGTCTGCTCGACCTATATTTTGATGGCTCCCGAGGGTCTGGCCCTTCCGGAAGTCTGGGCTTATGCGATTGCTGCTGTTGTCGTATTGTTCGTTTTCGGACTCTTCCTCTATTGGAAAAAACGTAAGGCGGTGTCTACTCTCGGATAGAGATTCTTGGAAAGCCTATATTGTACGGATCTTCTCACTGGATACGCATGTGGAGAAGATCCGTTTCTTTTTTGAAGTATGGAGATATATGAAAGTCTCAAAAAGTACGTTATAATCATAGCTTTGTATTCGTGAACATTCGCGGGCGGTTCTTCCTTGCCGAGATGTGTGGAGAGAAAAGGGCCGAGCGATGTTTTATATGGGTTTAATTGAATTTATACATCAATAAATTTCGTAAAATTCCTATCTTTGTAGAATCGGGGCGGTATCTTGATTGTAGCACGTGATGGAAAAGAAAAAGAATTCGCTTGTTGTAGCTAAATGTATGAAAAGGCTGTTTGTGGTGGCCTTGATGTGCTGTGTAGGGTTGGTTTCGTGTACGAAAGATCCGGTGGACAATAATCCCCAAGATCCCGACGATACCTATTCGGCCGATGCTGAGGCAAATCGATGGATCTATTCCCAAATGGTCACCCAGTATCTCTATAACGACTACACGAAGAGTGTAACGCCCAATTACAATCAGACCTGTGAGCTGTTTTTCACCCAGTTGCTCTCTCGAGACGCGGCTGACAACGACGGAAAACACACCGGAGACAAGAACTATTTCTATTCCTACATGGAGCGTACCGGTCAAACCAAAGCGTCATCCGGGGTGTCGTCTGAGTATGGAATGGATTGCATGTATTACTATACAAACAGTTCTCGGCGGTATATCAGTGCACGGGTGTTGTTCGTTGTCGAAGGGTCGCCGGCCGACCGTGCGGGCATCCGTCGTGGAGACTGGATTGTAGGCATCGACGGACGTCCGATCGGAGCAAACGAAACGGCCGCCGTAGAGAGTGGTGGGGCTGCAGAATTACAGATCGAACGGATGTCCCTCCGGCAGATCGATACGATCGATGGACTTGAGATTTACGATTACGAAACGACATACGAAGGAACTGTTGCGATCGAAGCGGCCGAGACCATGGATATCTCCCCGATCTTGATGGATACGGTGTTTACATACGGAGGAAAAAAGATCGGTTATCTGGTCTACAACGAGTTTAATACAGGTCCCGGCGGCGTATCGGATGTGACGTACGACAACCAGCTCAAGGAGGTATTCGCTTCGTTTCAGCAAGAGAAGATCGACGAGTTGATTCTCGATCTACGATACAATCCCGGAGGGTATGCAAGCAGTTGTCAGTTGCTGTGCAGCATGATAGCTCCTCGCAGTGCTTTGGGCGATGTCTTCTGTTATCGGAAGATGAACGATGATCTGGATCGGATATACGGCATGGTGGAGATGGATTTTTTCACTGAAAGCGAAATGGCTCCCTATAACCTCGATCTGGATCGGGTTTTCGTGTTGAGCGGTGCCTATACGGCATCCGCAAGCGAATTGGTAATCAATTCCTTACGTCCGTACATGAATGTCTATCTGATCGGTACGCAGACCGAAGGCAAAAACGTGGGTTCAATAGAAATCACCTCGTCCATACATGGCATTACCCTCCATCCGATCTACTCGCAAGCCTTCAACAAAAACAAACAATCGGATTATTCTCAAGGGTTTATTCCCGACGAAGAGGTCGATGAGATCAAGAATCAGGATCAGCTGTTGCCGTTGGGTGACTCAAGGGAGTTGCTTATGCGCTATGCACTGGCCCGAATAACCAATACACCTGTTGCGGGGACAAAAGGGGACGCGTCTCTTACCGCTCCTTCGGAACGGGAATGGATCGGCCCGACACGACTCAACCGCCACGTCGAAGGCATGATCTTCACGGACACACAAACACTTGATAGAGAGGCAGAGGAATAAATGAAGTGAATTATGGTTATCACAGAGCAAAAATTAGATCAACTACGTACCATATTAGGCGATACGCCGAAAAAGATAGTCCTTTTATCCCACACCAATCCGGACGGTGACACCATCGGAGCCGCTCTGGCATGGAGATCCTATCTCGATCGTCTGGGGCATGTTGTCCGGTGTATCGCACCGAACCGCTATCCCTACTTTCTCGAATGGATGACCGATATCGGATACATCGGTGTATTTAAAGACGATGCGGATGGTGAAATGGCCCGGTTCATCAGCGAGGCGGAGATCATCTTCTGCATGGACTTCAACCAGATCAATCGGCTGGATCGGGTGACCGATACGGCCATGGCCAACACGACGGCGACACGCATCCTGATCGACCACCACTTGCACCCTCCCGTAGACGGATACGCAGTGCAATTCTCGGACACCTACTCCTGTTCGACCTCCTACATCGTCTACCAACTGATTGTAGCATTGGCCGGAGAAGAGGCCATCGATCAGGCGATGGCCGAGGCGCTGTATGTCGGTATTATGACCGATACGGGTAATTTCAGCTACAGCTATCTGACCTCCGACCTGTTTCGGGCAGCAGCCGTACTGATCGATCGGGGAGTCAATGTGCCGTATGTAAACAGCAGCGTCTATGACAACTTCTCCGAAGGCCGGATGCGCCTGTTAGGATACATGTTGAACGACAAGATGGTCACAAATTATCGATACGGCGTCGCCTATGTATCGCTCACGGAGGAAGATATGCGCCGTTTCAACTTCATCCAAGGCGATAGCGAAGGCTTTGTCAACTATCCGCTGTCGATACGCGGGATCCGGATGTCGGCCATGTTCATTCAAACCAAACACAGCATCCGTGTCTCGTTACGTTCCCGAGGCGATATCGATGTCAACGTATTTGCCCGCAGATACTTTGAGGGCGGAGGACATCGCAATGCTGCCGGAGGTCGGTCGTATGTCTCGATGGACGAGACACTGAAAAAGTTCCAAGAAGACTTAAAAGAGTATTTCGGAGATCTTCCGACAAAGTAGCGCCACTCGACGCGCCTTTTCCTGAACGTGGTCGGATCTTATATTCTGAGTTAATTGAAATGTCATGAAAAAAGTTTGGAGTTTTATTCTGAGTGCGGTCCTCTTTTTCATCATCGTATTCGGTATTCAATGGGCCGGTGAGGTCTATTGGCTCAAAAGAGGGAAAGAGCTCTCCTCGATGCTGATCGAATCGGGTGGAACGGCGATTGTTTTCGCCATCTTCCTCTCGATGATTGCACGCAGACAACGGATACAACAGGAGCGCGACGAAGCGCTTCGTGAACGCCGTCGAGCCGAATTCCGAAAAAGGGTCGAAGAGGAGGAGAAAAAAAGAGCTGAAGAAAAGAGATAGAGAGTCTGCAATCATGCCTCAGGAGAAGTACAAATACCGCTACGACCGCCGTAGCCGTCGCATCACTTTCGTTATTCTGACGATTGTCGTATTGCTGCTGATCGGTGCGAGTTTCGTTTGGGGGGGAGCCTATCTTCCCGCATGGGGTGTATTTTTTCTGATTTGCATCATCATTCTCTACATTCTGTCGATTCCGCTCTACATTCTGCTCGATGATTCGGTTGTCGAAGTGCACTGTATCGTCGATATGACCCGGATCCACATCGAAGATGTTGAAAAGATCCGTGTCTTCGGCAAAGACGAATTTACCCGTCTGTGGCCGTTGGTGGGCAGTTACGGTTTTTGGGGCTACTACGGCTACTACTTCGACTTCATGGAGTGGACGACCTATAAAGTCTATGCTTCAGACCGAAAGCATCTGGTTCTGATCGAGGATATCTATGAAGACCGGTTTATCGTAAGCTGCAACGACCCGGAGACATTCATAAAACACGTTCAGGAGTATCGCGACCGGAAAAGGAGCGAAATCCTGCGTCACACACAGCAAGGCGGACAATCGGACCGTTCGGAGACAAATCCGTAAAACATCCCCGTGGTTTGCCGCAAAATCGTTATCTTTGTCCGTCGAAGAGTTCGCAGGCTTCGACGGACATCTTTTTCAATACGAAATAAATCATAAAAACTCGACAGATATGGCATTTGACATTGAAATGATCCGGAACGTTTACAAGACGTTCGCACAAAAGGTAGAGCATGCCCGGGCCGTCAAAGGGGGTCCGCTGACGCTTGCAGAGAAGATTTTGTATGCCCATCTCTACGATGAAGCGGACGCCAAGCCGTTCGTTCGGGGTACCGACTACGTCAATTTCCGGCCCGACCGTGTGGCCATGCAGGATGCAACGGCACAGATGGCCTTGTTACAGTTTATGAATGCAGGACGTGACCGTTCGGCCGTTCCCGCTTCGGTACACTGCGATCACCTGATTCAGGCCGATCGGGGGGCTGCTGCCGATTTGGCTACCGCCAACGAAACCAACCGTGAGGTCTACGACTTCCTGAAAAGCGTCGCCAACCGGTATGGAATCGGATTCTGGAAGGCCGGTGCCGGGATCATCCATCAGGTCGTGCTGGAAAATTATGCATTCCCGGGAGGAATGATGATCGGGACCGACTCGCATACGCCCAATGCCGGAGGTTTAGGTATGGTGGCTATCGGAGTCGGAGGAGCCGATGCCGTCGATGTGATGGCCGGTATGCCGTGGGAGCTGAAGATGCCCAAAATTTTCGGTATCAAACTAACCGGAAAACTCAGCGGTTGGGCGTCGCCGAAGGATGTTATCCTGAAGGTAGCCGGCATCCTCACGGTCAAGGGAGGAACCAACGCTATCTTGGAGTACTTTGGCGAGGGTGCAGCTTCGTTGTCGGCTACGGGAAAGGCAACGATCTGCAACATGGGTGCTGAAGTCGGGGCAACGACCTCGCTCTTCGCATACGACGAATCGATGGACCGCTATCTGCGGGCAACGGGACGTCCCGATGTGGCTGATGCGGCCAAACAGTTGAGTGGTTCGCTGCGTGCTGATGCTGAAGTTGAGGCTGCTCCCGAAAAATACTACGATCGCGTAATCGAGATCGATCTTTCGACACTCGAACCCTATATCAACGGTCCGTTTACACCGGACGCCGCCCATACGATCTCCGAATTCGGTGCGTGGGTACGTGAAAAGGGGATTCCCCAACGGATGGAAGTCGGTCTGATCGGATCCTGTACGAACTCCTCTTATCAGGATTTGGGAAGAGCCGCATCCGTTGCACGTCAAGCGATCGATAAAAAGTTGAAAACGCAGGCGAAACTGCTGATCAATCCGGGTTCGGAGCAGGTTCGTTATACGGCAGAGCGAGACGGGATTCTGAAACCGCTGTTGGAGATCGGTGGTGTTGTGATGACCAATGCCTGCGGACCCTGTATCGGACAGTGGGCCCGCCACGAAAAGGATAACACACGTCCGAATTCGATCGTAACGTCGTTTAACCGTAACTTTGCCAAACGTGCGGACGGCAACCCCAACACACATGCATTTGTTGCATCACCCGAGTTGGTTACGGCCCTGACCATTGCCGGAGATCTGACATTCAATCCGCTGAAAGACAAGCTGCAAAACAGCGATGACGAGTGGGTTATGCTCGACGAACCGAAAGGAGATGAGTTGCCCGCAGCCGGCTTTACCGTCGATGACAACGGATACATCGCCCCGGACGACCACTTCACCGGTGAGGTGGTCATTGCTCCCGGATCGAACCGTCTGCAACGTCTGCAACCCTTCGCTGCATGGGACGGGAAAGATTTTACCGATCTGCGGCTACTGATCAAGGCTGAAGGGAAGTGTACGACCGATCACATCTCGATGGCCGGTCCGTGGCTTCGTTTCCGCGGTCACCTCGAAAATATTTCGGACAACCTGCTGATGGGAGCCGTCAACCGCTTCAACGGCAAGACAAACTGTGTTCTGAACACGTTGGACGGAAGTTACGACGCCGTATCGTCAGTTGCCAAACAGTACAAAAGTCGGGGAATCGGATCGATCGTCGTGGCCGAAGAGAACTACGGTGAAGGCTCTTCGCGGGAGCATGCCGCACTGGAACCGCGTTTCCTGAATGTCAAAGTCGTTTTGGTCAAATCGTTTGCCCGTATCCACGAGACAAACCTCAAAAAACAGGGAGTTCTGGCCCTTACCTTTGCCAATCCGGCAGACTACGACCGGATTCGTGAGGACGACCGGATCTCGGTAACGGGTCTGGCAACGTTTGCTCCCGGCAGCCGGATGACAATCACCCTGAAACACAGCGACGGGACCACCGAATCGTTCGAAGCGGTGCACACCTACAACGAGCACCAGATCGGATGGTTCAAGGCGGGAGCTGCATTGAACTGTAAATAAATCACCTCCGGAGGGCGGAATGTTCGCCTCCCGGAGATAAAATTTAAAGGAACGTATTGTTTTTTCGGGAGAAAGCACTACCTTTGTGCTCCCAAAGTGCAGGAATCTCTTGCGAGGACGTAGGGGCCCGTAATATTCCCACTATAAATTAATATTGTTGAAAATGGACAAGTTGATTAAAATCGCCCAAGATTCTATGTGGGTGAAACCGGAAGTTCCTTCGTTCAAAAGCGGTGACACGATTACCGTAACGTATAAGATTGTCGAGGGAAACAAAGAGCGTCTTCAGAGTTTTCGAGGCACGGTCATTCAAATCAAAGGCAGCGGCATCACCAAAATGTTTACGATCCGCAAAATTTCAGACGGAATCGGCGTTGAGCGTATTTTCCCGCTCTACTCGCCCCATATCGATCATATCGAAGTGAACAAAGTGGGTGTCGTTCGCCGTGCACGTATCTACTATCTGCGCGGTCTGACCGGTAAAAAAGCCCGCATCAAAG
This sequence comes from uncultured Alistipes sp., assembly GCA_900546005.1. Taxonomy (GTDB): domain Bacteria; phylum Bacteroidota; class Bacteroidia; order Bacteroidales; family Rikenellaceae; genus Alistipes_A; species Alistipes_A pullicola. Next base: position 16,464 of record URBJ01000031.1, read on the forward strand.
AGAAAAAGAGAGTATTTACTGCAAAGTAAGTCATACTCCCTGTGTGGAGCAAAAACAAAACGGAGCCTGTCGGGTTCCGTTTTTTTATAAGATAACGACCGTGTTTAGTCATTTCCCTGAAAAAGTTTTTGTTTCTGGAAATTTTGTACCTTTACACGCAATCCGAATACAAATACGCTTAACGCTACATGGTTAAAGAGATTCTGTTGATCATCACGATCGTTCTGCAAATCATCGCTACGATCGTTGCTATCCGGCTCTCACGCCGGACCAAATACAATCTCTCGTGGATGCTGTTCACCGTCGGACTGACCTGTTTGGCAGTATTGCGGCTCAGCGAATATTTCCGCATAAAACATTGGACCAGCGTACAACTTCCGTCCGAGGTTGCCCTGTGGTTCGGGATTGCGGTATCGCTCTGCTTCGCAGTGGGCATGCTGCTCGTACAGAAGATCTTCGACTACATTACCCGTACGGAGCTTCAGCAGCGTATCAGCGAACGGCGTATTCTGAATACCGTCCTGCGAACCGAGGAGAAGGAGCGGCTACGCTTCTCGAAAGATCTGCATGATGGTTTGGGGCCGTTGCTGTCGTCGGCAAAGATGTCGATCTCGGCCCTATCCGAGACCCAAGATGAGCGCAGCAAGGAGATTCTCCGCAATGCGAATTACGTGATCGATGAAGCCATTCGGAGCCTGCGCGAAATATCCGTTAATCTGAGTCCCCATATCCTGAACGATTTCGGTCTGGCACGGGCCGTTTCGAATTTTATCAACAAGCTGCCCCGCAGTTCAATGCGGATCAACTATTCGACCAATCTGCGGACCGAGCGTTTTGATATGGACATCGAGGTGATCCTCTATCGGGTCATCTGCGAGCTGATCAACAATAGCTTGAAGCATTCGGGGGCTACACAGATTACCATATCGCTGATATATGCCGATGAGACGCTCCGATTGGATTATCGCGACAACGGCTGTGGATTCGACATCTCAGCACAGGAGCAGCAGGGCATGGGGATTGTCAATATCCGCTCCCGGATCCGTTCTTTAAAGGGAAGCATGGAAATGAAAAGTACGCCGGGGAAAGGAATGGTGGCTCAAATCGAGATACATATATAATATCGAACTATGGAACGTACGTGCAATATTGTTTTGGCAGACGATCATACACTGTTTCGCAACGGTCTGAGAACTTTGTTGAGCGGGATTGAGGGTTTCAACGTAGTGGGTGAGGCCTCCGACGGTATCGAGTTGCTCGACCTGCTCGAGAAGATAACCCCCGACGTTATACTGCTCGACATCGAGATGCCGCGAATGAACGGGATCGCTGCGGCCGAAGAGGCGTTGAAACGGTGGCCCGATCTGAAGATCATTACCCTTTCGATGTACGGTGACGAGGACTACTATTTTAAGATGGTATCGCTCGGGGTCAAGGGGTTCATTCTGAAAAACTCGGAGATCAAGGATGTGGTTGCCGCCATCGATGCAGTTGCGGAGGGAGGCAGCTTTTTCTCTCAGGAGCTGTTGTTCAATCTGGTCAGCAACCTGAAGTCGACCCCATCGTCCGTTCCGGAGGATAGTCCGGAGCAGCTTTCCCAACGGGAGTCGGAGATCCTGCTTCATATCTGTCGCGGAGAATCCAACAACGAAATCGCCGACGCGCTGTTTATATCCAAACGTACTGTCGATAAGCACCGATCCAATATCTTGGCTAAAACGGGGTGTAAGAACACGGCTAATCTGGTAGTCTACGCCATCAAGCACCATTTGGTAGAGATTTAGCCCATCAGTCCGAGTGTGGCCTCTTTGTGATTCGCTTTGAGAGGACGGTCAAGTGCTCGACTGCTTTCGCGACTTTTTTGTGCTGCTCGGTTTTGTTGCCGCAACGCTGCGATTTTGTTCTGAGGATAATTTCTTAAAACATAAAACGAGGGAGAGAGCTTTTGTAGCCCTCTCCCTCGTTTATCGTTGACTCCCTACGAATGATCAGAATTTAAGTCCCAAGCTCAGCGTCACGATATGACGGGTGGCTTTCGGTTGAACAATCTCGGAGGAGAGTTCGAAAAGATCGCTTCCCGACCCTTCCGCATAGTAGAAGATGTCGTAGGGGGCATACTTATAGTCCGTGTAGACATAGGTTAGATCGGTGTAAAAGTTTCCTTTGAACCGATACCCGAGTCCCACCGAGTAGCTCTGGTAGGAGCGTACGTTCATCTGATTGCTGAAGATGAAGTCGGAAGAGCGTTGGCAGTCGCCATAGTTTGCATATCCGGCCCGTACGAACAGATTCGGCAGCGGAGTAAGTTCTACGCCGACCCGGAAATTATTCGCTGCCTTGTACAGCTCCTGAACCTCATCCCGAATCACGGTCTCGTACGACCAGTTTCCTCCGGCCATATTCCGCAGCCGCATTCCGTTGTACCACACACGTTCGTAATCGGCGCTGATCAGACCGATACCGGGGAAGGTGTAGGAGAGTCCGGCCATCAGGCGGGTCGGTGTCTGTATTCTGTACTCATTCAGCGAGTAGGGCGTATCCAGATAGTTGTTCGGTGCCTGTCCCGAATAGTTTGCCGACATGTACTCGACATACTCTTCGTTGATGTTGATGAACGTCGGGGTGTGAACCGCCAAACCGATTCGCAGATTGTCGGTCGGACGAGCCACGAAACCGATCTTGAAATTCACTCCCGTTCCATCCATCTTCAATCTCTGGATGTAGTTCATATTGAGCAGCGTCAACTCATTCCCGACATAGGATTCGAAATAATTGTTTTCGTTTTTGTAGTAAATGTCCTGAATGCCGACCGCCAAACCGAAATAGAAGGAGTTCTGGAAATTGAATCCACCGGCAAGCGAGTATTCACCGACACTTCCCTCCTGCAGTTTTCTCAGAACCGGATTGATCGTTGCCGTTTGCGACAAGACGCCCCAAGGGGAGTAGAACGTACTTCCTGTCTCTACGGGACTCATGATCCCTGTTTGGTACCCTAAAATGGCTCCCCATCGATCGATTCCGTAATTGTCGAACGGAAGGTAGGGCTGTGACTCCGGTCCGAGCAGCGTCGATTCCGAAAGTCCTCTCAGTTTCTCCGAAAAGTATTCGGTCATCGAGTGCGCTGCACCCGATCCGAAAGCCATCGAAGAGGTGCTGAAATCGATCTTACGGTTGTAGCCTACGCCGAGTGAGAAGCTGGTCAACGATCCCGGACCGCGGTACATCTCAAAGGAGGCTCCGATGTTACTCGGGGCAAATTTTGCTTTCGAGGCGTTCCCTTTCCGGTTGAGGTAGTCGCTGCTCACGTCGGTTGACAGGACGGACAGGGAGATGCCGACCTCCGAACCCCGATACATACCCAATCCGGCCGGGTTGATCGAGATGGAAGCCAGATCCGCCCCCAGCGAAACGAAGGCTCCTCCCATGGCGGCCGAACGAGCCGTCCCTAACGAGTAATCGTACTGAGAGAGCTTGAGCAGATCACCCGGCGTCTGTGCACTTAGGCTCGTAGACCACACAGCGGCAAGTGAACTGAATATGATCAAACTGATTTTTTTCATGAATCGACAATTTATAGCGTGTTTTATATTTTTCACTGGATCTGCATGACACTACCGGCGATAGCTTCCTCCGCCACCCGAACGGGGTGCGCTTCCGCCACCCATGCTTCCGCCGCCGAAACCGCCACCACCAAAACTGCCACGATTGTAGCTTCCGGAATTGGAAGGAGTCACGGAAGGTGTGGTCGATCTGCGGTAAGAAGGCGTTGTAGTTGTCGAACTACCCGAACTCTTCGTTCCGTTGTTCAGATAGGACGGAGATGAAGAACTTCCGCTCTTTTGTTGACGGCGATAAACGTCATAGGGCGATGAAGAGGTGTTCCCCTTCGTGCTGTTGTTCCGGAAGGAGGTGTTTCCCGTGCTCCCCGAGCTCAGAGAGCCTCTTCTGTACGAGGACGAACCGCTGTTGTTGAAGGAGGAAACCCCGCCAGTCCCGTTCGACTGATAGGAGGAGCTGCTGCCCCTGCGGTAGCTTGTGTTACCCGCTCCACCCATATAGGAAGGATAGTAGGTTCCCGAAGAGTTTCTGGGCTTGCCATAGACCGTATTGCGGCTGTTGTATTTGGGGTAACCCCAATATCCGCCGTGGCCCCAATAGTGCGGACCATGCCAATGAGGACCATACCATCCGCCCCATCCGTAGTAGGGATACCATCCGCCCCACGAGAACCAGAAATCGTTATACCACGGGGAGTACCATCCGTAATAGTTCCATCCCCAATTCCAATTCCAGCTCCATGTGGGACTCCAACCCCACCACCAAGGACTGTTCCATGTCCACGAGGGGTAGCCCCACAAACCTACGTTGACCGTTACGTTGGTGGCTCCCCAATCGCCAAAGAAGGATGAGACGTACTTGGGTTCGACCCAAATCTCGTCACCCGACACCATCACGTTGTAGAAAGCCGGATCATAGGCCGATGCATACCGACCGGCCGTACTGATAGCCGCATCTTGATAGCTGCTCGGCATTTTATAGGAGGGCGAGTTGATGCCCCTCAGCCGTCTTTCGTAGGAGTCTTGGATTCCGTCGGAGAGCACACTGCCGTATGACAGCTCTTCCTGTTGAGCTTCGCGCTGCTGCAAGTCGGCGATCGTACGTGCAATCTCTTCCCTGCGTTTCTGCTCGGCCTCTTCTGCAGCCTTTTGTTCTGCCAGCAGACGGGCTTTGTGCTCGGCACGGGCCGCCGTCAATTCATCTTTATTTCGCGGAGCATATAGGTCGTCACTAACGGAAGCCGATGATCCGGAATACACCGTTGCACTGCATCCTCCCAAAAGGATGACTGCAAACATTCCGCATAAAGCGGTGATCAATCTGTTATTTTTCATACTATTCCGTTGCTTGTTTGTCTTATTTATTATATAACGAAAATGGGACCAAAAAGTTGCTTTTGAAGCCATTTTGTCCCCTATTTTTTATAGATGGGAAACCGTAGCGAATTGTTGCATCGCTACGAAACCTTCGCTTCTCTCTTGGCCCCGGCTCCAGACCGTTCAAAGATAGGCAATATTTCTATAAAATCGGAAAAATAGTATACCTTTGTAAACGAAAATCATAGTATAACCGAACAAGACAAAATATGGCAAAAGAGCTGAAAGAATTGACTCCGCGAGAAGAGAACTACTCGCAGTGGTACAACGATCTGGTTGTAAAGGCAGGTTTGGCAGAAAATTCTGCCGTACGGGGTTGTATGGTGATCAAACCCTACGGCTACGCGATATGGGAAAAGATGCAGGGGGCATTGGACCGGATGTTCAAGGAGACCGGACACGAAAACGCCTACTTCCCGGTATTCATCCCCAAATCGTTTTTTAGCAAAGAGGCCCATCACGTCGAGGGATTTGCCAAGGAGTGTGCGGTCGTGACCCACTACCGCCTGAAAAACGATCCGGAGGGGAAGGGTGTAGTCGTGGACCCCGATGCCAAGCTCGAGGAGGAGCTGATTGTTCGCCCCACGTCGGAAACGATCATCTGGAACACTTATAAAAACTGGATCCAATCCTATCGGGACCTTCCGATCCTGTGCAATCAGTGGGCCAACGTGGTGCGCTGGGAGATGCGAACCCGTTTGTTCCTGCGCACAGCTGAGTTTTTGTGGCAGGAGGGGCACACGGCCCATGCTACGAAAGAAGAGGCACTTGCTGAGGCAAAGAAGATGATCGGCGTATATGCCGAATTCGCGGAGAAGTGGATGAGCCTTCCGGTAATAGTCGGCCACAAAAGCGACAGCGAGCGCTTCGCGGGAGCGGACGACACGTTGACGATCGAAGCCATGATGCAGGACGGCAAGGCTCTGCAGAGCGGTACGTCTCACTTTTTGGGACAAAATTTCGCGAAGGCATTCGATGTGCAGTTTACGAATCAGGAGGGAAAACTCGATTACGTGTGGGCTACCTCGTGGGGTGTATCGACCCGTTTGATGGGGGCACTTATCATGGCTCACTCCGACAACAACGGATTGGTACTTCCGCCGAAGCTTGCTCCGATCCAAGTCGTCATGATACCTATATATAAAGGAGAAGAGGAACTCAACCGGGTGGTTACCCGTCTCGAGGCGATTGCTTCGGAGTTAAAAAAACGGGGAATCAGTGTTAAGATCGATTCGAGAGACAATGTCCGGACCGGATTTAAATTTGCAGAGTACGAGCTCAAAGGTGTGCCGATCCGACTGGCGATGGGTCAGCGCGACTTTACCAACGGTACGATTGAGATCATGCGGCGCGATACCCTCGAAAAAGAGACCATCTCACAGGAAGGTATCGAAGATCGCATCGAAAAGCTGCTCGATGAAATTCAAAAAGGAATTTACGAGAAAGCGCTTAAATTCCGCGACAGCATGATTACCCGTGTGGATACCTACGAAGAGTTCAAAAAGGTTTTGGATAGCAAGGGCGGCTTTATTTTGGCCCATTGGGACGGGACTCCGGAGACCGAAGAGAAGATCAAAAATGAGACAAAAGCCACCATTCGTTGCATCCCGGTGGACGCGCCGGAAGAGGAAGGCCGGTGCATAATCAGCGGAAAGCCGTCGCATCGTCGTGTTATTTTCGCACGGAGCTATTAGTTCATGCGGTATGATTGAAGAGGGGAAACGTCCTGTTTCCCCTCTTTTTTATGATTTTCCTACAACTTTTTTTCATTGCGCATCATCGCTGGTTTATAATAGTTTGCGAGCATGCTGGCACCTTTCGGGGCCTATTTCCCACAAAAAAACAGAGAAAAAAGATCGCAATAATTTGCAGAATCAAAAAAAGTCCCTACATTTGCACCCGCCAAAAGGAAATAAGGCAGTTCTCAAAAAAAACGAATGAAAGAATAAGTCAGCAAAAAATGATTTTTTCTTTTGAAAAATAAAAAAAAGCATTTATCTTTGCAGTCCATTTCCTTCATTTTTTAAGAGAAACACCGAGAGGCTCGAAAGAGCTTCGAAGAAATACGGTTCTTTGAATTATTGGTAATAATTGAGAAAAATAGGTAAATGTAGTACTTATCAATTCCTAAATTCAGGAAACAAACAGTCAGGACTCTAACAATCTAAAATAATATTTTTTATCATGGAGAGTTTGATCCTGGCTCAGGATAAACGCTAGCGGCAGGCCTAACACATGCAAGTCGAGGGGCAGCGGGTGAAGTAGCTTGCTACTTCTGCCGGCGACCGGCGCACGGGTGCGTAACGCGTATGCAACCTACCTTTAACAGGGGAATAATCCGAAGAAATTTGGTCTAATACCCCATAATATTTCATAAGGCATCTTATGGAGTTGAAAGCTCTGGCGGTTAAAGATGGGCATGCGTTGTATTAGCCAGATGGTGAGGTAACGGCTCACCATAGCTATGATACATAGGGGGACTGAGAGGTTTTCCCCCCACACTGGGACTGAGACACGGCCCAGACTCCTACGGGAGGCAGCAGTGAG
>URBJ01000032.1 GCA_900546005.1 uncultured Alistipes sp.
CGAACAGCTGTGGGAGACGACGATGTCGCCTGCGAGCCGGATCCTTTATCAGGTGACGATCGAAAGTGCGGCAGAGGCTGATCGGATCTTCTCGATGCTGATGGGGGATGATGTTCCGCCGCGGCGTGAGTTTATCGAGAAGCATGCCCGGTACGCAAATATCGATATTTAGTCGGTCCATGGACGGAGGGGTGTTCGTTCAGGAGGAGTGTCCGTTCAGAGAGATTGAGATTTGTAATTAAAAAACAGATAAAAGATGAGTCTGGAGAAGGATATCAATGATGGAATCAAGGCAGCGATGTTGGCCAAGGAGAAGGTTCGTTTGGCTGCTTTGAGAGCCGTAAAGGCTGAGATTCTGTTGGCAAAAACGGCCGATGGTTCAGAGGATATTTCCGATGACAAGGTGTTGAAGATCATTCAAAAACTGGTTAAACAACGGAAAGAATCAGCTGCAGTGTACAGTCAAAACGGTCGGGAAGAGTTGGCAAAGAATGAACTGGATGAGGCTGCTGTGCTGGAGGTATATATGCCGAAACAGCTCTCTGGCGCAGAGCTGGAAAATGCGTTGAAGGCGATCATCGAACAGGTCGGTGCCACGTCTCCAGCCGATATGGGCAAGGTGATGGGAGTCGCTACAAAGCAACTCGCCGGACAGGCCGATGGCCGTGCCATTTCGGAAGCAGTGAAGACTTTGCTGAAGCGCTAATCTCGCGATAGAAACGATAAAGGAGCGATCTCGCCACGTGTGGGATCGCTCCTTTTCGGTTGATAAGTGTAGTTATCTCCGGAATTATTCCATGTAGAATACCTCTTTCAAGGGAATCGATACTGGTGAGTTGTCTGGATTAACCTCCATGATGTCGGCCATATAGTCCCACCACTTCTTTACGATCGGGTTGGTACCCAAATCTTGCGATCCGCTTTCGCCGGCCTGTTCCTGAACGGCAAACAACAGATTCGTCTCTTTGTCCCAGTAGATGTAGTAGTCACTGACTCCGGTTTCGCGAAGCAGTTTGACGAGTTCGGGCCAAATGGCGCGGTGACGTCTTTCGTACTCCACTTCACAACCGGGTTTGAGCTTCATTTTAAATGCACATTTCATAGTTTTGAAGTTTTATTGGTTAATGTAATCCGGGGCCTCTCGAGGCTCCGGATTACAGATTAGGTTTTGTCTGTTTTCGTTAGTCGCCAAAGACCATTCTGATCAGTGGTTCGGCAAATGCAGCGAATATCAGCACGACCAAACCGATGACCAGTACGGTGATGGTTTTTCTGTTACAGCCTTTCCACTCCTTGAGGATGATTCCCCAGACGTTGCTGAATACAACGTTGAGAGCCATCAGGATACAGAACGACAGGGTCATAAGCGCCTCGGAAGAGGTGAGGAATCCTTTACCGATCGAAAGTCCGAAAAATTGGCTGTACCACAAAGCACCGGCCAAGAGGCAGAACAGTGCATTGTTGGCCCAAACATCGGTCTTTTTGTAGTCGCCCCATGTGTGGTTCTTCTGATTCTGATAGAAGCAGTAGATGGCATTGGTAACAAAACCACCCAACGTTACGAGGAACGTAGCGGGAAGGGTCTTGAAAATTTCGGCCGAATCGGGGAAGGAGACGCTTTTACCGAACTCCAGACCCACATTGAAACAGCCGCTCATGAAGCCGGCCAGCAGGGCGATCGTAATACCTTTCGGGAAATTGAAGTCCTTAACGGCAGCCTTTTTCTCCTCCTCGGAAAGTGAGGCGGATTTCATTGAGCCGGCGATACCGATAATGGCGATACCGATCAGCGTGATTACCACGCCGGCAATCACCGATGCCGTAAGCTGCGAGAGGGCGTTCAGTTCGGGGAAGAAGATGTTGAGCAGCACCGGAGCCAAGATGGTTCCCAGACCGGCGCATGTGCCGAGCGCGATGCTTTGTCCAAGTGCAACGCCCAGATAGCGCATCGACAATCCGAAGGTGAGTCCTCCGACTCCCCACAGTACACCGAAGAAGATCGTCATCCAGATATTGAATGAGTTGCTTGCGGTGAACAGTTCGAACAGACTGTGTCCTGAAGGAACGGCGAGCAGTGCACCCAAGAACGGCAAGATGAGCCATGCGAAGACACCCTGTACGATCCAGTAGGATTCCCAGCTCCAACTCTTTATCTTATTGATCGGTACGTAACAGCTCGATTGGCCGAAACTTCCGATCGCAATGATCAATAAGCCTAATAGAATTTCCATAAAGATCAGTAGTTTTATAACGAACCATCCGTACGAGTGATTTTCCGATGAAAATCACTCGTACGGACAGATCATTCAGTTAGTCAATGTTATCTTTTCGAGGTAACTTCTTTCTCGTATTTTTCAACTTCTGCGATGTAGTCTTCAGCAACAGGAACGTTGTTGATGTAGCAGAAGTAGTCGTATACGGCAGCCCACGGCATGCTCTTGGCCTCTTCGAGGACAGCGAGACGTTGGAAGAGTTTGCCGTTTGCTTCGTAGTCGCGCAGTTTGTTGATCGGGGTCAACAGCGCTTGCAGGAAAGCCTTCTGTGTAGCACGGCTACCTACTACGTATGCACCGATACGGTTGATCGAAGCGTCGAAGTAGTCGAGACCGATATTGGTTTTTTCGAGTGCGTTAGCCCATACGATCTCTTGTGCGAGCAGTTGAACGCTGTCATTCAGGATCACTACGTGGTCGCTGTCCCAACGAACCGGACGGCTTACGTGCAGCATGATCTCCGGAGTGAAGAGCAGCATCGACGAGATCTTGTCGTAGGTCTCTTCGGTCGGGTGGAAGTGACCCATATCGAGCGTGCACATGATGTTGTTCTTCACGGCATAGCCCATGTAAAATTCGTGAGAACCTACCGTGTAGCTTTCGAGGCCTACACCGAATACCTTGCTCTCAACGGCATCCTTTACGTTCGGACATTTTACAGCGAAGATCTTGTCCAAAGAGTCTTTCAACAGGGAACGGTACAGATAGCGGTCTACGGTCAGGTCTTTCGAACCGTCGTGGATCCACAGGTTGTGGCAAGCCTTGCTTCCGAGTTGTTTACCCATCTCGTCTGCAATCTTACGGCTGCGGATCGTGTGTTCGATCCAGAAGTCGCGAATGCCTTTATCGCGGTTCGACAACGACTGATCACCGCTCTTCGGATGTGAGAAGCTGGTGCTGTTGAAGTCCAGTTTCATGTTGTTGGCTTTAGCCCAGTCGATCCAGCTCTGGAAGTGTTTGGGTTCGATCTGGTCGCGGTCTACCTTCTGGCCTCCGAAATCGCCGTAGATGGCGTGCAGGCTCAGACGGTGGTTACCCGGCAACAGAGTCTTTACTTTTTCGATGTCTTGACGAACTTCGTCGATGTTACGAGCTTTGCCCGGATAGTTTCCGGTTGCCTGAATACCGCCAGAGAGTTGGCCGTCAGGATTTTCAAATCCGGTTACATCGTCCGTCTGCCAGCAGTGCAGCGACAGAGAAATGTTTGCGAGTTGTTTCAAAGCGGCTTCGGTATCGACGCCAATCTCTGCATAACGAGCTTTAGCAGCTTCGTATGCCTGTTTGATTTGTGCTTCTTTCATGGTCCTTTCGGTTTTGTTTTAAGTTAAAGAATGAATTTTTCTATGCGTTTGAGAAAGGAGGGACCTCCCGGATAGTCGGAAAGTCTCTCCTTTTCATGATTTTGTCTATTTAATCAACGATTTGATCCGGTCGTATGCAGCGTTCCATGCATCGGTATCTTCCGGAGTGAAGGTTTCGATCTCGATGGCGTCGCTGATCATGTCGCGCATCTCTTGGAGTGAGTTGACGCAACCGGCGGCACGGGCCTGCAACATGATGTTGCCGATAGCTGTTCCTTCAGACGGACCGGCAACGACAGTTACTCCGGTCGAATTGGCTGTAAACTGGTTCAGCAGGCGGTTTTTGGCACCACCACCGATGATGTGCAGCCGTTCGATGGGGAATGGAGCCAATGAACGGAACTTGTCGAGAACGTTCTTGTATTTCAATGCCAGACTTTCGAAGATGCAACGGATCAGTTCCATGTGGTTTCTCGGAACCTTTTGTCCGGTCTTCTGGCAGAACTCTTTGATTGCCTTGATCATGCTGGGCGGATTGGCAAATGATTCGTCGTCCGGATCAATGAACGATTGGAACGGAGCGGCATCGCGAGCCATCTTGACGATCTCCGGATAGGTATATTCGATTGCCTCTTTTCTCCACTCTTTGATACACTGTTCGAGAATCCACATACCCGTAATGTTCTTCAGCAGACGGGTCGTACCCTCTACACCGCCTTCGTTGGTGATGTTGAGCGTCGAAGTCTCTTCGGTAATGATCGGGTCTTTCACCTCGATACCCATCAGCGACCACGTTCCCGAGCTGAGGTAAGCGAACTTCTCGTTCTTTGCAGGAACTGCGGCTACGGCCGATGCCGTGTCGTGTCCGGCTACGGCGACAACGGGCAGCTTGCCTAATCCGGTTTCAGCAGCCAAGGCGTCGGTCAGCGTGCCGATGATGTAGCCCGGCATAACGATATTGCCGAAAAGATCGGGTTTTACGCCCATTTTTTCGAGCAGTTGAGTTTCGAACTTTTTGGTTCTCGGGTTCAGGATCTGAGATGTCGATGCGATCGTATATTCCACGACCTTTTTGCCTGTCAACATGTAGCTCAGTGCATCCGGAATGAAGAGGGCCTCTTTGGCTGCGTTCAACAGCGATGATTTGTCGCGTTTCATTGCGTAGAGCTGGTAAAGGCTGTTGAAGTTAAGGATCTGGATACCGGTCAGATCATAGACCTCCTTACGAGGCATAACGTTTTTGAAATACTCCTCGGGTGCGCCCACGGTGTGTTGGTCACGATAGGCGTGGGGGATACCCAGAATCTGTCCGTCGTCGCCCAAGAAAACGAAATCGACGCCCCAAGTATCGATACCGATTGATGTGATTTCGACATCTTCTTTGGCTGCGGCGATCATGCCGGCTTTCAGATGTTCATACAGTGAGAAGATATTCCAATAAGCGTGTCCGTTCAGTTCGAGAATCTGATTGGGGAATCTCGTGAGCTCTTTCATCTGGAGTTTCCCTTCGTTCAGCGTTCCGAGGATGGAACGGCCGCTGGTTGCTCCCAGATCGAAGGCCAGAAATGAGATTTGTTTCATCGGTTTTCGTTTTAAGTTTTATGTGTGAAAGAAAATATTTTAAGTTTCTACTTCTGTTTTGGCAGCGAAAGACTCCAAACCGGAACCATCGATTGGGGCTTGAGACGGGCCTCTCGCGCCTCTTTCGGTCTCCGTTTTGAAGTTTCGTACCGACCATGACTTCCGATGATAATTTATCGGGTCATTCGCGTAACAAATATACCTAAAATTAGGGGTTGTCCGGTGAAAATATTGACATAAAAATTATGTTTTTTGACATCAATATTTTCACCGGACAACAACCCGGGAGTTTTCTATTTCTTGATTACCTTAACCCCTTTCGGAGCTTCGATTTTCGATTTGATCGAGCCGTCGGCCTGCTTGTCGTGACGGACTTTGATCACACCGTACGGAGTCGGAACGGTACCCTCTACCCATTGCAGATCGCCCAAGTGCGGTTCGACTTTGACCACCTTGCAACCCGGTTCTACGATCGATACCCCCAGTACGTATTCGCTCAACCATGCCGTAGGACCCGAAGCCCATCCGTGTGCAAAGCTGTGGCGGTACCCTTTGTAGCAGTAGTCGCCGTATGTTTTGTGTACGTCGATCTTGCCCGGAGGGGTCAATTCGTCGATGCGGGCAGCGTTTTTCTTCCAGTCGATGTTAAAGTCTTCCCAGAAGGTCGTGGCACCCAGATCGAGCATGCCGCCCCAGTAGTCTTTCATATTGTTGATCGCTCCGGTGTAGTCGCCGGCCAAGCCTTGTGCCTGAAGCATGTAGTAGCCGTAGAAGGTCGAGAAGTTCTTGGCTCCGCCGACACTCAGAACCTCTTTGTTCGCCTGTTCGGCAGGAATGATGCCGGCCAGAGCGATCAGGGCTGCTGATTGTTTCGAAGTGGTGTAGTCCGGAGTCACTTTCTTCATCCGGTTGGCGGTTTCGGTACATTGTGCGGCCAGCTCTTCGTCGCCGAGAGCGGTCATCATTTCGGCTCCGGCTTCGAGGGTCATCAGCATCAATGCATGCAGACCGGCATCGATCGCCTTCTGATCTTCACTGGTCGGCCAGTCGAGGAACCGTCCGCCACCGTCGAGGTGTTCATGACCCTCTGCGTCGACCTTCGACATCAGGATCTTGAGCAGATCGCCCAGATATTGCTGCTGCTCCTTGAGGTATTCCAGATTGCCGTGATATTTGTAGTAATCTCTGTGGATCAGTACCCACCACAACGAGTAGGAGCACATGCCGTTCATCCAACCCGGCAGAGGCGTTTCATCACGGGCAAAATCCAGTCCGCGCGAGAGGGCTTCGTTATCGCCGAATACGGCCAGTGCAGTGCGCACTTCCGGATGCAGGTCGCCCAACCATACCAGACGGTCACGTTTGGGGGCCTCAACGAGAAATTCCTGCAGATTCAGATGCAGCGTGTAGGCTCCGGTCAGCCAGATGCTGTCCACGCGCGGGTCGCTCGAGTGGAACGATCCCAAGTAGGGTACATCGCGGTAAACGAGGCTTGCGCGAAGCTCTTTCAGCGGGAGTTCGATGTCGTCTTCCAACAGGTCGATGCGGACGAACCGGAAGCCGGAGTTACCCACTTCGCATACACCCAACCAAGGCAGTTCGATGGTGTAGTCGCGCATGGCGTGGTCGTTCGTGGCTCCGTTCTCTTCGGTGATTTCGCACATGGCTTCTCCGACCGATTCACCCAGACGGACGCGTACCTTAACCGGGTCTTTCGAGGCGCGGATGCAGGTAACGAACTGCAGTCCGCCGTGTATTTCGCGACCGAAGTCGAGCAGGATCGAAGGACGTTTACCCTCTTTCGCCGTGAGGACGCATTTCGGGGTATTGGCCGTAGTGGCTTGGCCGTTGCCCTGAAGCAGCAGATTTTCCGATCCGGAGATCAGCTCTTCGTTCTGCATCCAGACGATGCGCACGGGAGAGATGTAGGCACGGGTTCGCGTGTCGAACTGGGTCTTTTCCGCTACATCTTTTGGAAATACAGGAGGTAACGTCCCCTTACCCATGGGTTGCGCCTGAAGTGTGGCGGTGTACATGGCTAATGCACAGATCAATACTTTTCTCATTGTTGCTTTGAAATTGATAAAAATTTATTGGTGTTAAGTGATTGTGTTATGTAGTCCTATTTAGATGGAATCAGAACGAACTCTTTGCTTCCCGATCCTGTGTCGGGGATTTTTATGAAATTTCCTTCGCGGATGGCGTGTGTCACGGGAGCTCCGTTCTGTGTCAGTTCGTATCGTTTGATTTTGGCATCCAGCGGTAGATAGATGTCGGCCCGCGTATTGGCTGGGGTCGATGTGCGGAGTATGAACCGGTCGGGGGTGTTCTCGAACGAAACCTCGACGTTACCGCGGATGGTCGGCATGATTAAGGATGCTTCGCGCAAGGATGCGGGTTGGGGCTTGATACGCATCTTGGTAAAACCCGCCTCGAGCGGTTCTACGCCCATCAGTTTTCTCGGAATGATGTTTGCCGGGGCGGCTCCCCACGGATGGTTCCAGTCTTGATTGGGTTTGAATTTATTGTCCCATGCCTCCAGTGAGATGGTAGATCCTACTCGAATCATGTTGTACCAGCTGCGTTCTGTATCCGACGTCAGCAGTCCCAAGGCGTGGTCTGCGGCTTCGGCATCGTATAGGGCATCCAACAGGAACTGGGCTCCATATACGCTACAAGCCATACCGCGTGAACGGATAAAGTCGACCACGGTTTCCTGCTCTTTCTCGGGAACCAGTCCGAAAACGAGCGGATACATGTTGGCGTGCAGGGATTGGTGGTCGGTTCCTATGCCGTCGCAATAGGTTCCGGTTTTTTTGTTGAACAGCTCCTTGTTGAAGTTTTTGGCTAAAGCAGCAGCTTGAGCGGTATATGAAGCTGCATCCTCCGTCTCTCCAATTATACCGGCGATTTTTGCCATCAATGAAAGGGCGCGATAGTAATAGGCATTAACGGCAGTGTTGATGTCGGCCATGACATAGCCGTCACGCTCTCCTCCCGGCCAATCGACAAGATTTTGTACCGTGCCTCCATAGAAAAGATGCACCGAGGCGAGAAACTCCGGAGTCTGTTTTTCTTTGGTGATTTTCAGAAAACCGTTCTCTTCGACCATCGAAGGAAGAGTCTTGTTTTTCAGTATCTCATAGTATTTGGACAGGGAGCGTTCGTCTTCGGTGTAGAGATAGTCTTGCCATGCGGAAACGACCGACTGCAGGATCCACTCAGTAGGCCATGTGGCGTGAGTCAGCATGTATTCATGGCTTTTTCGGGCAAGGGAAAACTCTCTGTCGGTGGCGTAGTGGGCCAATTGATTGATAATTACGTCGCCTTCATAGCCGATCCGTTCCCGATCGCCGTCGACGTAGAGGCCGGCAAACGAGGTGGCCTTGATCGAGTATTTACACAAGTTCCACACCTGTTGCAGGGTGGTATCGGAGCAGGTGAAGGTCGTGGCAAAGTCGTTGAACGGGTAGTGGACGGCCTGTCGGCTCACGCTGATCGCTCCCTTCTTGACGGTTTTCCCTTCGATTTCGCAGTAGCGGAAAGGGTACACCTCGCCGATGTAGTCCGGCATGAGCACCGCATATTGTCCGGTATTGCGCGTGTCGGCCGGAATTTTTATATAATAGGTGTGACGGCCGGGAAGCAAGGAGATCTTTTGGCTCAGAAACCGGCGCGATCCGCCGGGTGCCGGGTCGATCCGACCCTCTTTCAAACACTCGCCCAGACGTACTGTCAGGGTGTCTTCCTGCTCAGCAGAAACCGTAATGCGAAGTTGTCCGAAGGCAGCCAGCCCGAAATCTGCGAAAAGCAGATTCTCCGAAAGTATATTGCTGCTGACGGGTTGATTTTGGTCACTTTTTTCGGTAGGGTAGTAGGCGCATTGGTATTCCGAGAGGCTGTCGGCAGTTTTGAAGACCCGAATAGCTGACCATTCTTGAGGCTCATCGTTGTTCCACGTCATGACCCGCCAGTAATAGGGTGTCGCGGGTTTGAGCTCTTTACCACCGTACGGAACGGATGAGCTGTTGGCTCCACTCTGTTTGCCGCTGTCCCACATATCGGCAGAATCGGCCTCGAGAGCTTGGCGCGAGGTGGCCAATTGGATTCTCCATGCGGTTTGCATGACGTCGTTTCGCTGGTCGTTGACCTGCCATCCGAAACGAGGATGTGTGCTGGCGATCGCTGCGAATTGAGCCCTTTCTATCACTTTCCCCGGATAGTCTACGGAGAGTTGCGAAAGTGTTCCGTCGATCCACACGCGGTCGGTATGTTCGATCAGGTCGGTAGTCAGGCGGGTCGGCGCGCTGCCGTATATAGTATAGGTGTTGCAAAAAAACGCAAAACAGGCTATGATGGGAATGAAGGATCTTCTCATAGGTCCAAAAATAGGCAAAATTTCATATTTTACAAAGTAAACAATCATTTGGCAATAATACAAATCGGACTCCCGAATCCGGAAATTTTTGCTACTTTTGAGAGATGGAAAAGAGAGGTTGTGAAATCTACGACATGAAAAATTAAATAAAAACGAAATCGGTATGAAAAATCTTTTTTGTGTAAAGGACCGCGTTGTAGTGATTACCGGGGCGACCGGTGTATTGGGTCGTTCGATGGTGCTGCACTTTGCGGAAGAGGGGGCTCGTGTGGTGCTGATCGGTCGAAAGGAGGAGGTCGGACACGCGTTGGAACAGCAGGCGATCGAACAGGGTGGCGATGCGATGTTTCTCGCAGCCGATGTACTTGATCGGGAGCAGTTGGAACGGGCCTATGAAAAAATCATGGAACGATACGGCCGGATCGATGTGTTGATCAACGGAGCGGGCGGCAATATGGCCGGTGCAACGATTGCACCCGACAAGACCATCTTCGACTTGAGTATGGAGGCGTTTCGCGGCGTGGTCGATCTGAACCTCTTCGGAACAGTTTTGCCTACGATGATCTTTGCTCGGGCGATGGTTGCTCAAGGCGGAGGTTCGATCATCAACATCGCTTCCGAATCGGCTTTGCGTCCTCTGACTCGTGTGGCCGGATACGGTACGGCAAAGGCTGCCGTGGTCAATTTCACGAAATATCTTTGTGGCGAGTTGGCTTCGAAGTACGGGGACGGCTTCCGGGTCAATGCCATTGCTCCGGGATTTTTCCTTACGGAACAGAACCGAACCTTGCTGACCAATCCCGATGGAAGCCTGACCCCACGGGCCGAAACGATTTTGGCGCATACTCCGTTCCATCGCTTCGGTCGTCCCGAAGAGTTGCTCGGTACGTTGCAGTGGTTGGCGAGCGATGCTTCGTGCTTTGTTTCGGGTACGGTCACGGTGATCGACGGAGGATTTGATGCTTTTTCTATATAGTTGTCATTCAGATTAGTAAATCAAAATCAGTAAATATATGGTTTATCTTTGTAAACAGTCGTGGCGGTGGTATGGGCCGAACGATCCGGTGAGTTTGTGGGACATCCGGCAGGCAGGAGCCACGGATGTGGTGACGGCGTTGCACCATATTCCCAACGGAGAGGTGTGGACGGTCGACGAGATACGGAAACGGCAACAGGAGGTTGCTGCGGCCGGTTTGGTGTGGAGCGTCGTGGAGAGCGTACCGGTACACGAACATATAAAGACCCGGACGGGTGATTTTGTCCGATACATCGAGAATTATAAACAGAGCATCCGCAATCTGGCGGAGTGCGGAATCCGTATCGTTACCTATAACTTTATGCCGGTGCTGGATTGGACCCGAACCGATCTGGCCTACACGATGCCCGACGGATCGAAGGCGTTGCGGTTTGAGCAGGAGGCCTTTGCGGCGTTCGATCTGTTTATCTTGAAACGGGAGGGAGCGTCCGATGAATACACGCCCCAGCAGCGCGAAAAGGCTGCCGCACGTTATGCGCAGATGGATGCGGAGGAGCGGGAACGCTTGACCCGCAATATGATTGCCGGGCTCCCCGGTGCGGAGGAGAGTTTTACGTTGGACCAGTTCCGTGAGGCATTGGCCCGCTATCGTGACATCGATGCAGAACAGTTGCGTCGGAACCTGATCGCTTTTTTGCAGGAGGTAGCTCCGGTGGCCGATCAGGTGGGTGTTTCGTTGGTGATCCATCCCGATGATCCGCCCCGGTCGATATTGGGACTTCCGAGGATTATGAGTACGGCGGAGGATTTCCGGAAATTGATAGCGGCTGTTCCCAATCCTTCGAACGGGTTGTGTCTCTGTACGGGGTCATTCGGTGTGAGAAGCGACAACGAACTGGCAGCCATGATGGAGGAGTTCGGCGATCGGGTTGGCTTTGTTCATCTGCGCAGTACGCAACGCGATGCGGAGGGGAATTTTGTAGAAGCGAATCATCTGGAAGGTGACGTCGACATGTACGGCGTAATGAAGGCGCTGTTGGAGCTTCAGCAGAGACGGAAGGTGTCGATCCCGGTGCGTCCCGACCACGGGCATCAGATGTGCGACGACCTGCACAAAAAGACCAATCCGGGTTATTCGTGTATCGGACGTCTGCGCGGATTGGCCGAGCTGCGTGGATTGGAGATGGGTATTGCCCGAAGCCTCTACGGCAAGTGACGCGAATGTTTAATTGCAAAATACCAGAAGAGATGAGACGATTGCTGATGTGTGCGTTGACGCTTGTTCTTGCGGCTGGCGTATCGACGCTTCAGGCCGGGAAACGGCTGAAACGGGTCAAAGGACCGATTGTCGTGTTGACCTTCGACGATGCGACCGAGAGCCAGCGTTCGGTGGTCGGACCGCTGTTGAAAAAGTACGGGTTCGGTGCGACATTCTACGTTTGTGAATTTCCGGGCTTTGAGGATAAGACGAAATACATGACGTGGGAGCAGATCCGCGAGTTGAGCGATATGGGTTTCGAGATCGGGAACCACAGCCGCAGCCACGGTCAGATGAGCCGAATGAGTGCCGAAGAGATCGAGGCCGAGACGGCATACATCGAGGAGAAGTGTGCCGAATATGGAATACCCCATCCGGTGACCTATGCCTATCCGGGATACGACAACAGTCCGGAGGGAATCGCTGTGTTGCAGCGTATGGGTTACACGTTGGCCCGTCACGGAGGGGATAAACCCTACGTGGTAGGAAGTTCCGACAAGATGCTGATGCCGAGTTATGGAGTGGTCGATGCCCGATTCGAAACGCCCGATTTTATTCGGCAGGCACTCGATGAGGCCCGTGACGGGCAGATCGTGATCTTTTGTTTGCATGGGGTGCCCGATTTGGCGCACGATTTTGTCAGCACCTCTCCCGAAAATTTCGAGACATTGCTCAAAGAGTTGAAAGCGCGTCGTTGTAAAGTGATTGCGATGCGCGATCTGTTGAAGTACGATTTGTAGTTGAACGACGCGGCAGATTTTAGATGCTTTTTTGTCGCCAGTTTGCCTTCTTCAGGTAGATCGTAACCAAGATCAGCAAAACGAGTGCATAAATGTGTTCGGTGGTCCAGCATACGGCAACGTCGGCCTTGAAGCGGAAAACGACGATGAAGGTGTAGACGACATAGAGGGCCAGCGTGAGCATTTCCAGCAACAGGGCATGTTTCGTGTTGCCGGTTCCGGAGACCGTGTTGAAAAGAATAACGGCCGGTACGGTCAGCAGGTAGGATGAGAGCATGACCCACAACGAGGGAATGGAGCTCTCGACCAACGACACGTTATCCGTATAGATGCGTAGCAGAATATGGGGTGCGGCGGCGAATAGCAGGGCGGCGGGAATGATGATCGCGTAGCAGAGCTTTATGGTTTTGATTGAGGTCGGGATGACCAGATTCGACTTTCCGGCACCCATCTGATTGCTGACCAACGCATTGGTTGTGGAGGCAAAGGCGCTGACGATCATGAAGATGAAACCGGATGTGTTGCGGATGATGTTCGATATGGCGAGCTCGCGCTCTCCGAGGTGTTCGATTGCGGCGAAGAAGAGAAACCAGACCGACACCGAGATGAAAGCTTGGAACATGGTCCAGATCGAAACATCGAGTATCTGTTTCAGAACTCCCGGACGAAGGCGGGGAAACCGGAAAAGCGCATATTTCCGGTGGTCGATTTTGGTTCGGGTGTAGATCAGAAAGAACAGGGCGGAGGCGAGCTCCGAGACCGTAGATGCGATGGCGGCACCGGCAATGCCGAGAGCGGGAAATCCCCACTTGCCGAAGATCAGTGCGTAGTTCAGTACGATGTTGACCGAAAGCATGACGAGCGAGTTTGCCGTGAGGATCTTCGTATGGGTGATGCCCACGTAGAAAGCGCGGAACATGATGGCGATGAACGAAAAGAAGAAGCCATAGACCCGCCAGTTCGTGTAGTCGACAGCTGCTTCATACACCGGAGTTGAGGAGATCATTTTCCGTAGAATGGTCGGTGTGAAGGCGTGGGAGGCGATGCACATGACGGTGGCCAGCAGAATCAGAAAGAGGACCCCTTGCTGCAAGATGGGGCCGATCTCAAGGTAGTTTTGCTCACCGTTTCTGCGTCCGATCAGAATCTGGGTCCCGATGCTGAATCCGAATCCGATCATAAAGATCGCCATGTAGTAGACACCGGCGATGGCCGATGCCCCCAATTCGACCTCTCCGACCCGTCCCAAAAAGGCCGTATCGGTCAGCCCGATCATGTTTTCCATCATCAGACTGATCAGGATCGGGTAGGTCATACTCCATATTTGTCGGCGTGTCGGCGGCATGGCGATTTTCGAATGAACGTACAAAAATACGTTGTTTTTCCCGATGTCGTTCGATTTTGTTCTGCCGGACGGTATCTGAAGGGGAGGTTCGGCCGTTTGGAGGAAAAAAAGTAACTTTGTGACAGATGTTTTGAAACGAAGGGGCATATCAAGCAAGCTTATGGAGATATTTGAATATGGAGAACGGGAGATCGACTATTTGAGTCGATGTGACGAAGCGTTGGGGAGTGTAATCAGGCGGATCGGACGGATTGAACGAAGGGTGACCCCCGATCTATTTGTTGCGTTGACGGAGTCGATCATCGGGCAACAGATCTCCAATCGGGCGATGGAGCGGGTCGTCGGGCGTTTCCGTGCACTGCTCGGAACGATAACCCCAGAGCGGGTATTGCAGACAGACCGTTCGGCGATCAAGGAGTGCGGCATGTCGTTCCGTAAGGCGGACTATATCTTGGCGGCGGCGCAGGCATTCTTTGAGGGGAGAATCAGTGAGTCGGATTTGGTCGGTTTGTCGGATCGGGAGGTAGTTGCCCGGTTGACGCAGCTTCCCGGAGTCGGCGTGTGGACGGCCGAGATGTTGTTGCTTTTTTCGATGCGGCGTCCCGATGTGTTGAGCTACAACGATCTGATTATACGCCGCAGTCTGATGAAATTGCACGGTTTGACCGAGATGACGCGGGCCGATTTCGAACGTTATCGTAAGCTCTATTCGCCTTATGGTTCGGTTGCCTCGATCTATCTGTGGGCTGCCGACAAGTTGCCTATGTAGGAAGTCGTGGAGACATGAGCGTACAGAAACAAGTGGAACGAGTGGGTATGAATAAGGAAAAAATCGAAATAACGTCCGACGGGAAGAGGTCCGTTTTCCCGATGCTGGAGTCTGTCCTTGAGAAGTGTCGGGATGGGCGGGTGTCGTGGATCGATGCGGCGAAAAGCTGCGGGATCGATCCGGTCTGTTTCAGATCGCTTTTCAACACGTGGGCCGGAGTAGATCCCGAGCGTTTGATTGATGTTTTGACTCCGGGAAATCTTCGGAAACGGTTGGACAGCGGCAGCATGGATCCCGATCTGTTTTCACCGTCGCTTGGAGGAATACAGGATTCGAAAATCGAGATTGTGCCGATTTCACCGGAAACGGTCGCGAATGCAACGTTTGAGGTGCGGTATGCCGGTTATCGGACGCCGTTCGGTAAGGTCGTACTTGCTTCGACCTCTGTCGGCATCTGTTTCGCAGGTTTTGTTGATACGGATGAAATCTCCCTTCCGGTCGAACTGTTGCATTTGTTTCCCCGAGCGACTTTTTTGTCCGAGTCCGATGAAATGCACCGCCGGGCATTGGCTTATTTCAACGATGGATCACGACTTTCAGATCCGATTTGTTTGCATCTGAAAGGGACGCCGTTTCAACTCGATGTGTGGAGACACCTGCTCCGGATTCCACGAGGAGGTCTGACGACTTACGGTGCATTGGCCCGGCAAATCGGAAATCCCTCTGCCTCCCGGGCCGTTGGCAGCGCTGTCGGGAGCAATCCGGTCGCCTGCCTGATCCCGTGTCATCGGGTAATCCGCTCGTCCGGAGCACTTGGCGGATACCGTTGGGGACTTGCCCGAAAGCTTTTGATGCTCGGCAGGGAGCTGACCGGTCCTCCGGTGCGGTAAATAGTTCATACGGACGAATCCGAATCTGAGAAGTTGTCCCTGACGCGTTTGATCCGTGGAGGTTAAGGCATCTTGATTTTTGCGGAGTCGGTTTGGATTGAGTCGGGAACGATGCCGATGCCTCCGATAAGCGCCGTGCTGTCTTCCGCAGGGGGCTCGGCCAATCCTCGGGCCACCATCATGGCCAATACTTGTGGCTCGCGTCCCATAAAGTTTTTGAACAGCGTCATCCCGTCTGAACTTCCTCCCGGTTCGAGAATCGTGCTCCGGAACGCTTGGGCCACCTCACGATCGAACAGATCGCCACTCTTGGTAAAGACTTGGAAAGCATCCTTGTCGAGGACTTCGGCCCACAGATAGCCGTAATATCCGGCTGCATATCCTCCGTCAAAAATGTGGGCGAAATAAGGAGCCCGGTATCGGGGAGCGATTTGGGGAATGAGTCCCCGCTTTTCGTAAAGCGCCTGTTGCTCGAACGCGTCGAGGTCGATCGTTTTGTATTCGGTAATCGAGTGCAGATCCATATCCAACAATGCGGCGGCGGCCAGTTCGGTTGTCGCGAATCCCTGATTACTCAATGTGCTGGCGTGTATTTTCCGGATCAAGTGGTCCGGGATCGGATCTCCTGTCTGGTAATTGCGGGCATAGAAACGCAGCACTTCGGGTTCGGTTGCCCAGTTCTCCATAATTTGTGAGGGAAGCTCTACAAAATCCCACTCGGCATGGGAGGTGCCGTTGTATTTCGCTTTGCTGAAAAACTTGTGGAGTGCATGTCCGAATTCATGGAACAGGTTTTTTGTCTCGTCTAAAGTCAACAGCGGGGATTGGCTTCCTGAAGGTGGCGTGAAATTGCAGACAACCGTAACGATCGGAAAGACGCGTGTACTGTCCGTCGCATAGAGGCCGTTGCGGAAGAGTCCACACCATGCACCGCCGCGTTTCTCCTTGCGCATGTACGGGTCTAGATTGAGTACACCCAATGGAGCGTCGTTGCGGTCGAGCACCTCATATACGAAACACTCCTTGTTGTAGGTCGGTACCGAAATCGGCCGGAACGAGAGTCCCCACAGCCGGTTGCAAAGCTGGAATACGCCGGTCTTCACATCTTCCAAGGCGAAGTAGGGCTGCAGCATCGATTCGTCAACCCGGTAGTCTCGGCGTCTCAGTTTCTCGGCGTAGTACCACCAGTCCCATGCGTAAACGGTCGAATCTCCAGTTTCGGTTTTCTTGATTGAGGTGATCTCGGCCAACTCTTCCTTGGCCAGCTCAAGGGCTGGAGTCCATAACGTATCGAGCAGCCCGTAGACCTTTTCGGTATTTTGTGCCATACGGTCATCCAGCACGAATGCGGCGTATGAGGGGTAGCCCAAAAGGTGGGCCTTTTCGGTGCGAAGCCGAAGAATGTCGTTGACAATCTGTCGGTTGTCATGTTCGTTGCCGTTGCGTCCCCGATTGGTGTAGGCCGTGTACATCTTTTGGCGCAGGGTGTCGATCTCGCTGTGGGTCAGAAAGGGAATCAGGCAGGAGTTGTCGAGCGTGAAGACCCATTTGTTGTCCAACCCTAAATCATTGCCCCGTTTCATGGCCGAATTTTTTAGCTCGTCGGGCAGGCCGTTGAGGTGTTTGGCCGAATCGATCACCAATTTGAAGCTTTTCGTTTCGGCTTGCAGGTTATTCCCGAAACGGATGCTGAGAGACGAGAGCTCTTGGTTGATCTCTTGAAGTCTCTTTTTCTTCTGAGGATCGAGTCGGGCTCCGCTGCGAACGAATTTTTTGTGAATCAGTTCGGTCAGGCGCCGTTGCTCCGGGTCGGTGATGCGTTGCTCGCGGGTGGCATAGACGCTGTCGATGCGGGCAAACAGTCGTTCGTTCTGATAGATGCTGTCGTAATGGGCTGTGACTTTTGGTGCGATCTCCAGCTCGATTTGTCTCAGTTCGTCGTTGCCGTCGGTCGCTACTATTTGGCCAAATATTGAATAGGTACGATCGAGCAGTTCGCCGCTTCGGTCGAGTGCGGCGATTACGTTGTTGAAATCAGGGGCCTGTGAGTTGGAGACGATCGAATCGATCTCGGCCGAATGGAGGGCAATGCCGCGTTCGATGGCCGGTTTGTAGTGTTCCGGGCGGATCTTGTCAAACGGAGGGAACCCATAAGGGGTATCCCATTGTGTGAAAAACGGATTGGGGGGTGGGGTCTCCTTTTTGCACCCCGTGGTGGATATTGAGAAGATGAGCGCGCCGATGGCAACAAAAAAAAGCGTGACGAAGCGTGACATGTCGTTGTTAGTTCTTCTGGGTTTCGTATCTTTGCGTCGAAATTCGTTATCCCGCAAAAGTAACGATAATCCCGTTAAATGCAACGTTTGTCTTCATGCAATTATTTTATGCCCCGGATATAGATTTCAGCTCGGACAGTTATACGCTTTCCGAGGAGGAGTCGCGTCATTGTGTGCGGGTGCTCCGTCTGCGGGTAGGTGACAGTCTTTATGTTACTGATGGGAACGGGACGCTATGCCGTGCCGAGATTGCTGCGATTTCTCCGAAAAACTGTACCCTGTCGCTGCGGGAACGGACAGATGCGTTCGAAAAGCGCAACTACCGGCTGTGTGTGGCCATCGCTCCGACGAAAAATACCGACCGGTTGGAGTGGTTTGTCGAGAAGGCTACGGAGATCGGGATTGACCGTATTGTTCCGTTGTTGACCGAACACGGCGAGCGTCGGGTACTAAAGACCGATCGGTTGATGCGGGTGGCGACCGGAGCGGTCAAACAGTCGTTGAAGGCCTACCATCCGCAGATCGACGAGCTGACTCCGTTTAGGCAGGTGGTTGAAGACCAGTCGTTCGAGGGCCTGAAATTTATCGCTTATTGTGGAGAGGAAGTCGAGCGTACGCCGTTAAAGGCGTGTGTGCAGCCCGGGGAGGATGTGTTGGTGCTGATCGGTCCCGAAGGCGATTTTTCTCCGGAGGAGGTGGCCATGGCGTGTCGTAACGGCTTTGTCCCGGTTTCGTTGGGCCGAAGCCGGTTGCGGACCGAAACGGCGGGAGTCGTGGCCGTGCATACGGTGGCGCTGCTCAACGATTTTTAAGGTATCAAGTTTGCAGGGGAGGGAGAGTATAAAGTGTTTTGAGGGCTAGGCATATGAAAAAATATAAACCGTTTCAGCTTTTTTGGTCATTTTTTAAAATAGGCGTCTTTACCTTCGGAGGCGGTTATGCCATGATTGCGCTGATCGAAAAGGAGGTTGTCGGACGGAGACAGTGGGTTGAGCAGCGGGAGTTCCTCGATCTGTTGACCCTCGCCCAAACCTCTCCGGGCCCTTTGGCCCTGAATACCGCCGTGTTCGTCGGATACAAGGTGGACGGGTATCGGGGCGGCTTGAGTTCGGTGCTGGGTGTGGTCGTTCCTTCGTTTACGGTCATTCTGACCATTGCGCTCTTCTTCTCGGCGTTTCGGCACAATCATGTGGTCGAGGCGGTTTTCATGGGAATGCGCCCTGCTGTCGTGGCCTTGGTGCTGGCGCCGATTTTCGGCTTGGCCAAAGGCCTGCGGGCTTGGCAACTCGTGTGTGCGGCCGTGGCGTTGGCCGTGACGTGGTACGTCGGATTCTCTCCGGTGTGGTTGATTGTCGTGGGGGCGATCGGCGGATTGTCCTATGCCTATTACGCTAAAAAGAAGAGTAAGGAATCATGATCTATTTGCAGCTTTTTCTCTCCTATTTGAAGATCGGCTTTTTCGGTTTCGGAGGCGGATATGCCATGCTGTCGTTGATCCAGCACGAGGTGGTGATTCGTCACAACTGGATATCGAACAGCGAATTGACCGATATTATCGCCGTGTCGCAAATGACTCCGGGGCCGATTTCGCTCAATAGTGCCACCTATATCGGATACGTCGTGACGGACAGCGTGTGGGGGTCGGTCGTGGCGACCATAGCGGTCTGTCTGCCCTCGATGACCTTGATGATTCTGATTACCCGGTTTTATCTGGCCCTGCACGATAACCGCTATATCAAAGGGGCGATGACCGGAATGCGCCCGATGATTTTGGCAATGATCGGACTGGCGGGTGCTGTGCTCTTCACGCGCGACACCTTTTCGGATTGGATCAGTTGGGTGATCTTCGGGGTGGTGTTTTTGGCTTCGCTGAAGCGGGTCGATCCGATTCTGCTGATTGCTCTTTCGGGAGTGGCCGGTTATCTGATATACGCCTGATCTGTGCGGGCGGGGCGAAGTGTGAACAGCACTGTTGACAAACTGTCAATATCCTGTAAATAATTTGTCAACATCCGATCCGCTTTTTCTCCTCATTGGTGCTGCTTGTGCCAAGAACTATCGGCTCGCCTGTTTCTCGGCGCGCTCCTTGAGTATGTCGTCCATCTCCGTCAATGCCCACTCGACCAACGATTCAAGATGCGGAATCAAACGCTCCCCCCGTGGACTGAGCCGGTACTCCACTCGGGGCGGAATCTCGGCATAGGCCTTACGCTCGATCATGCCGTCGTTCTCCAATGTTCGCAGGGTTACGGAGAGCATCCGGTGGGATATGTCGTCGATGGTTTTCTGGATCTCTCCAAACCGCATCACCCCATTGGCATGCAGGGTGATCAATACCAACATCGACCACTTGTCTCCCAAACGGCATAACACGTCCCGGATCGGACAATCTCCCGAATGATGAAAATTTTTCATGTTCTATCTGTCTGGTTCTTACGGTTAGTTATCTCTTTGTAACTATCTAACAGTTAGATTATTTCTTGGTTTTTTGGTGCAATTTGCACTATATTTGTAAACAAAAATAATAAAGTTATTCTTTGTAACTGATGTTTAACCGTAAAAAAAACGACTATGGCAGCAAAAATTGCAGTGTTGGCCGTCAATCCGGTCAACGGTTCGGGACTTTTCCAGTATCTGGAGACGTTTTATGAAAATGGTATCGATTATCGGGTCTATGCGGTAGCTCCGACAACGGAGATCAAAACCAATTCGGGAATCCGGTTGATCGTCGACGATGTCGTCGCCCGGCTGAAGGGGCATGAGGATGAATTCGACGGAGTGGTCTTCTCATGTGGCGATGCCGTACCCGTATTTCAGGAACACAGTGCAGAACCCTATAACGTGGATATGTTGCAGGTTCTTAAGAATTTCGCACAGAAAGGGAAGATCATGATCGGACATTGTGCCGCCGCATTGATGTTCGAAATCGTCGGTATCGCGGAAGGAAAGCGTTTGGCCGTACATCCGATGGCTAAACCGGCAATCGTTCACGGCATAGCGACGGACGAAGCGGCTGAGGTTGATGGAAATTTCTATACAGCTCAGCAGGAGCATGCGCTTCCGGAGCTGTTGCCTCGCCTGATCGATCGGTTGAAAGCGTTGTAGACCGGAAGATTCCGCAGAGGAAATTGTGTGCGCTTGGCCCGAATACGGCGATGATCAGTCTGTTTCAGGTTGGCCGCACGCAGAACACGCAGAAAAAGAAAAGAGGATCGCTCAAGCGACCCTCTTTTTTGTGTATATTGCCTTTGTTGGAATAACGAATCAGGTGTTCATGGCTCCGCAGACGTTGATCACCTGTCCGCTCACATAAGAGGACAGATCCGAAGCGAGGAACAGAGCAACCTTGGCCACGTCGTCCGGCGTACCGCCCCGACGCAGCGGAATCTGTTTGGCCCATTCGGCCTTGATCTCGTCCGAGAGCGCATTGGTCATATCCGTGATGATGAATCCCGGTGCGATGGCATTGGCCCGTACACCCCGCGGTCCCAACTCTTTGGCGATCGATTTGGCCAGACCGATCAGTCCGGCTTTCGAGGCCGAATAGTTGCACTGTCCGGCATTACCCGAAACCCCGACGACCGAAGCCATATTGATGATGCTTCCGCCTTTTTGTTTCATCATGATCGGAGTTACGGCGTGTATGAAGTTGAACGCCGATTTGAGATTCACGTTGATGACCATATCCCATTGCTGTTCGCTCATCCGCATCATCAATCCGTCGCGGGTGATTCCGGCGTTGTTGACCAGCACGTCGATCCGTCCGAAATCCTTCATGATCTGGGCTACGACATTGGCCGTGTCTTCGAAGTCGGCAGCGTTCGAGGCGTAGCCTTTCGCCTTGACTCCCAAAGCCTGCAACTCTTTTTCCGTGTTCTGGAAGTTCTCATCGACTTTCAGATCGGTGAAAACGACGGAAGCGCCCTCTTCGGCAAATCGCATGGCGATAGCCTTGCCGATGCCTCTTGCGGCGCCGGTGACGATAGCGACTTTTCCTTCGAGTAATTTCATTTGTTATGATTTAAGTTACTGATAAATACGACTCCGTTTCGCACCGGAGTATCGCAAAGATACGAATTTATTCGAGATGGCGTATAAAACCTCGGGTTTTCTTGCTCTTTTTTACTACCTTTGGAGCGTCGTTCAGACGGTGAAACTTAAAACAACATAACTTATGGTGAAGGATACAAAACTATTCGCACTGCTGGAGGCTGAAAAGCAGCGGCAGTTGCATGGAATCGAACTGATTGCTTCTGAAAACTTTGTGAGTGAACAAGTCATGCAGGCGATGGGGTCTGTGTTGACCAACAAATATGCCGAAGGTTATCCCGGAGCCCGCTATTACGGAGGTTGCGAGGTTGTCGATCAGGTCGAGCAACTGGCCATCGATCGTCTCTGCCAGCTCTACGGTGCGGAGTATGCCAACGTTCAGCCCCACTCGGGTGCACAGGCCAATATGGCTGTGTTTCTTACGGTGTTGAAGCCGGGCGATACCTTTATGGGTCTCGACTTGGCTCACGGCGGACACTTGTCTCATGGATCTCCTGTCAATACGTCGGGTATCCTTTACAAGGCTGTAGGTTACAAGCTGAATGAAGAGACCGGTCGGATCGATTACGATGAAATGGAGCGTTTGGCCCTCGAGTGCAAGCCCAAACTGATCGTGGGTGGAGCTTCTGCGTACAGCCGCGAATGGGATTACGCCCGCATGCGGGCGATTGCCGATAAGGTAGGTGCACTGCTGATGATCGATATGGCCCACACGGCAGGTCTGATTGCTGCCGGACTGTTGGATAATCCGGTCAAATATGCACACATCGTTACCTCTACGACGCACAAGACGCTTCGTGGTCCGCGTGGAGGTGTGATCCTGATGGGTAAGGATTTTGAGAATCCGTGGGGAATCAAGACGCCGAAAGGGGAAGTGAAGAAGATGTCGGCCATGATCAATTCGGCGGTATTTCCCGGTATTCAGGGAGGTCCGCTGGAACATGTGATTGCCGCCAAGGCCGTAGCTTTCGGCGAAGCGCTCGATCCGTCGTACAAAGTTTATCAGACGCAGGTGCAGAAGAATGCACAGGCGATGGCTGCCGCATTCCTCAAACGGGGATACAAGGTGGTTTCGGGTGGAACCGACAACCACTTGATGCTGATAGATCTGCGGACAAAATTCCCGGAACTGACCGGTAAACAGGCCGAGAAGGTGTTGGTTCGTGCCGATATTACGACCAACAAGAATATGGTGCCCTTCGACAGCCGTTCTCCGTTCCAAACCTCAGGTATTCGG
Organism: uncultured Alistipes sp.; assembly: GCA_900546005.1. GTDB lineage: Bacteria > Bacteroidota > Bacteroidia > Bacteroidales > Rikenellaceae > Alistipes_A > Alistipes_A pullicola. Next base: position 23,075 of record URBJ01000032.1, read on the forward strand.
GTCGGAACTCCGGCCATTACCACCCGGGGATTGAAGGAGGAGCAAATGGAGCTGATCGTCGACATGATCGACCGGGTTCTCTCCGACATCGAAAACGAAGCGAATATCGCAGCAGTCCGCAAGGAGGTTAACGAGCTGATGGCACAATACCCCTTGTTCGCTTGGTAGTATAACATCAATCAGTCTTATATTGTGAAGATCGAGTCACCTTTATGGTGGCTCGATCCTTTTTTGTATGGATCTTGCAGTGCGAAAATGGTGTCTATGGAGCGTCGGTTTATGCAATGTACTATGAAAGAGTCTGGGCGTATGAGGTGATTATAACTTTTGGTTATGATACATAACGATTTGTGTCTGGTGGGGATGACGAAAAAGCGCTTCATTTGCGGAGTCAAAAACAGTTAAACGTATATCGGTTATGATGAAATTGAGTGAACAGAGGGGGAACATGTTA
>URBJ01000033.1 GCA_900546005.1 uncultured Alistipes sp.
TTTTAAAAATGGCTGATCTGAGAAATATTGTCCGTGAAAAGCGTTACCTTCGCAGCGGAAAACGAAATGACGGAGCGATTCATGATCGTCTTTCGTTTCCGCAGGATAAATAAGGTAAAGGTTTTATGGAATTTTTTCATGACTTGTTCTTCGGAAACAGCGCATTTTGGGGAGGCGGAGTCGCACACTCTGTATTGATATTGGCGCTGGTCATTTCGCTCGGTGTGGCTTTGGGCAAGCTCAAGATCGCCGGCGTTAAACTCGGAGTAACGTGGATATTGTTTGTCGGAATCGCTTTCAGCCATTTCGGCATGACGCTCAACGAACATCTGCTCCATTTCCTCAAAGAGTTCGGACTGATTCTTTTTGTCTATTCAATCGGTCTTCAGGTCGGGCCGAGCTTTTTCTCTTCGTTCAAGAAGGGAGGAATTCAGCTGAATATGTTTGCCACGGGGATTGTCCTGTTGGGTGTGCTGATTACGTATGTCATCTATCTGATTACCGGTTTGCCGATTACGACGATGGTGGGTATTCTTTCAGGAGCCGTGACCAACACTCCGGGTCTGGGTGCGGCGCAGCAGGCATACAGCGACATGACCGGTATCGATTCGCCCGATATTGCTACGGGATATGCCGTTGCCTATCCGCTGGGTGTACTCGGAATCATTCTTTCGATGATTGTGATCCGTTGGGTGTGCAAGGTGCGTTTCGAAGAGGAAAACAAGGCAATGACCGTTCAGCAGAGTGACTCGAAAGAGGCGGTTCGTATCTCTGTCGAGGTGAAAAACCCCTTTATCGCAGGGAAAACGGTTCTTCAGATTAAAAGATTGATCAACCGCCAGTTCGTCATATCGCGGGTGTTGCATCCGGACGGACATATCGATATCGTAAATGCAAAAACGACGCTTGCGATGGGTGACCGGGTGTTGATTGTAACTACGACACACGATATGGATCTGTTGGTTGATCTGCTTGGAGATAAGATCGATATGGAGAAAGAAGAGTGGGAAAAGCTCGACAATCAGTTGATCTCCCGACGGATCATGATTACCAAGTCGAAGCTGAACGGACAGCATATCGGATCGCTTCGTCTTCAGAGTTATGGGGTGAATGTTACGCGGGTCAACCGAGCCGGTGTGGACCTGATTCCGAACCACAACCTGCAACTGCAGATGGGCGACCGTCTGACCGTTGTCGGAAGCGAGTCGGCGATCAATGCCGTTTCGAAGGTGCTCGGCAACTCCATGCGTCGACTGAATGAACCGAATTTGATTCCGATTTTTGTCGGCATTTTCTTGGGCGTGGTATTGGGAAGTGTGCCGATTATGTTTCCGGGAATTCCACAGCCGGTCAAATTGGGATTGGCTGGAGGTCCGCTGGTGGTTTCGATATTGATCAGCCGTTTTGGTCCACACTATAAATTGGTAACCTATACGACCATGAGTGCCAATCTAATGCTGCGTGAGGTCGGTATCGCGCTGTTCTTGGCCTGTGTCGGATTGGGTGCAGGCGAAGGTTTCGTGCACACGGTGCTCTATGAGAACGGATACCATTGGATCGGTTACGGATTTATCATCACGGTATTGCCGCTGTTGATCATCGGCCTGATTGCACGGAAGTTCTTCAAGTTAAATTACTTTACGCTGATGGGTGTTGCTGCAGGAGCCATGACTGATCCTCCAGCATTGGCTTACTCCAACGGTGTTGCTGGTAACGACATGCCATCAGTGGGTTATGCCACGGTCTATCCGTTGACGATGTTTCTGCGGATTCTGACCGCCCAGCTGTTGATCCTTTGTGTAGGGTAGTGTATTAGGGAAAAAACAATTTTTTAGATAAACGCCGTTCCTAAACGGCGTTTTTTTTGTACCTTTCGGGAAACTAAAACATTATCGTTATGAATAAGAAGTTATTGCATGTGATTCCGCTGTTGACGGTCGGAGCACTTTTGTCATGTTCGCAGGATCAACGAATCGTCGGGAAGTGGGTAGAGCCTATTCCGGGTGGCGCGATCGAAGGAGTACAAGGATTCGAACTGAAGGAGGACGGAACGGCAGCCTCGATCAACATGGCGACATTGGTTTATGACGGATGGCGTGTTTCCGGGAAAAAGCTGATTCTCTCGGGTGAGAGTATCGGTAATGGTGTTACGGGTCGTTTTGCGGATACGTTGAATATCCAAAGGATAACCGGGGATACGTTGGTTCTCGGTCAAGGAGAGGCGACCTTTGTATATACTCGTTTTCAAGGACCGGTTCCGACTCCAAAGGCTAAAGAGAATCTTCGCACGGTAAAGGGAACATTGATTTTGGGACATGAGGTGCGTTCGTTCAAAGCCGAAGGGGATACACTCGAGTATTGGGTGACAGATAGTACCGGGACATTGGAGGCAAGCTATCAAAAGACGGTGGGTGATGGAGCAGAACCCTATACACCCGTGTACGTGGAGTTGAAGGTCCGCGATCAGGGGAAGGCTACCGATGGCTTTGCGCTCGATTACGATGGGGTTTATCAGGTTGAAGAGATTGTTGCAATAAAACCGATGGAATAGGGTATCAATGCCGGTTCGATAAAAAAGCTGACTCTCTGCGGAGCCAGCTTTTTTATTTCTTAGGGGTGTTGTCGGTTGAATATCTTATGTGTTTGCAGAAAGACCGATATGTGGTGAAAGAAAGCGTTCGTTATTGAGCGGTTGTTGTTGTCCGGTCTTGTTTGCGCGCTTCGCGTAACTCGTTCCGTCGGGCCTTTTTCTCTTCGCGGATTGCCTTGCGAGAAACCTTCTCCTGCTGCTCCGTCTCTTTGCCGGGCAAGGTGCTCTCGTCGGATTCAGGTAAGGCGGTCGAATCCGAGGGTAGCGGGGGAACGGATCTGCTGGTGAGGGTGTCCGTCGGCAGAACGGGGACCGGACGTACCTCGGGAAGAGAGTCGATAACCGGAATCGAATCCTGTTCGATGATGCCTTCACGTTGCAGCTCGAGGCTGTCGGCTTTGCTGAGCGGTTCCATTTGGGTCTGCACCGCAGCTGTATCGACGACGGGAATAGCCTTTTCCATCCGTTCCAACCGCGCCGCATCGATCCCTTTATGGAAGATGTCGGTAATCGTATGCCGGAGGTTAATACGGGTCGTATCGATCAGGGTGACGTAGGAGGGAATGTTTTCATCCTTGTATTTGGCCTTTCCGATCCGGAATTTGAACTTATCTAATGTGCCCGATATGTTGAGTCCGAGGCGGAACGGAATGGGCGATTTCAGTACGGAAATGTGATAATCGAAACTCATGTCCAATTTGTGGATTCCGCTGACGGCTGCTTTGTAGCGGTCCATCTCGATGATAAACGGAAAGATCTCGATCTGGTTGTCATGTACGAGAAAGTTGACCGATATGCTGTTGATGAGGTTTCGATCGCGGTTTTTGAAACGCAACATTTTTGCGATCTCGGTAAAGGTCTCACCGTCGAGCAGCACCATGTTTTCTCCGTGGATGCTGCATGCGGCGTTGAGGCTGGGCAGTTCGATGTTCATCATCGTGTCGACGGAGGCTGTTGCGGCGAGCTGGCAGTCGACCACACCTTCGAACGAACGGAGCATGGGCAGCAACGAGTCGACCGAAGGGATCAGGCTGATCAGCCGGTCGACCTTGACTTTGTGCAACTCCAGATCGAATCCTGTGATGATGTCCTTTTTGCTTCGGGTGGCATACAGAGCGGTCAGGGCCATGTCTCCAGCATCGGTCACAGCATTCAGGTTGTTGATTTGCAGGCATCTGTCTCGAGCGATGAAGGCTCCCTTCAACGAATTGAGGTGCAGCGTTCCGTAGATTCCGTAGCGGCTGTGAAGATCGATCTCGGCATCGATATTCGACGGAACGATGAGCAGGGCGTTTTCGTAGGTTGAGTCGGTGATTCCGCTCTGCTCCTCGATAACCTGCTGCAACTCTTCCGTATTGTCGGCTTCGGCCACCATCTGTTTGTAGCTCTCCGAAGAGTTCGTATATTGGGACCCCACCGAAGCAGCATGGATCAGCTCGTTGAAATTCAGCGTGTCCGATTCGATAGACATCTGGATCTTCAATTTCCCGTTGCGGAGCAAAACCTGTTTCAGATTCGAAATTTTTCCGTTCAGTTCAAGAGAAGACTCACCGGCCTTCAAGACGGTTTTTTCGAGTTTGACTTCGTTGGTCGTGAATTCGATGTTGGCGTTTTCGATGCGGTTGGACAGCGGAAAATAGGGGGTTGCAATTCGACCCGAGGCAGCCCGGATCGATCCCGAAGCGTTCCATCTGCGGAATTTGTCGGCGATGTTCTTGTCGAGCGACATGTTGAGGTCGGCAGCGGCGAAATCGTCGGGTTGGTGGGTGGCCCGCAACCGCGCGAAGTGATGGAAAAGCAGCGAATCCCGAGCGATCGAAGGATAGACCTTTTGGAGTGAATCGAGCAGAATCCGTTGCCGGGTTGTGTCGATTTTGTTGCGGACAAGGGTGGCGTGGAAGTCGACGCGGCTGTCTGTAAAGTCGCACCAATTCATCCGGTCGTTGGCCCAAAGGTCGCCGGCATCGAAGGTGAGGTCCAGTTCCGGGATTTTGGGATCATCGGCGGAGGGTTTGATTCCGAATGAGCTGTTGACTTGCCTCAGTCTCATGCGGGACGAATCGGAAAGCATGGCGTCGAATAGGTGGGCAGATATATTGCCTTTTATCGGGTGAACGGCTGTCGTGTCGCCGCTTAGCGATGCAACGGCGCTTTGCAGGGTTGTTGAGGCTTTCGATACGGCGATCCGCGACTGATCTTTCATGCGCAGATCAAGCGAGTCGGCATCGATACGGATACGCAGCATCTCTTCGTCGAACTGTTCGATGGAGTCGAACCGACGAAATCCGGAACCGAACTGAACGGTTCCGTTGTGGGCCAATACAAAGATCGAATCGCTGGGGGCATCGACCAACAGACTGTCGGTCGAGAGCAATCCGCCGATCCGTACATTGCCAAACCTTTCGAGACAGAGGTCATTTTTACGGAATTTAGCGATGGCGTCGATCTTCAGGTTTCCGCTGACAAACATACGTTCGGAGGGGTAGAGTCGAGAGAGAGTATCCAGATTGACCCCGCCCGAGAGCCTTGTCGTGACCGAAGGGTCGCCCAACAGATCCCATATCGTAGCTTGACCGGCCAGTTGGATTCCGGATCCCTCGATGTCGAAATCGTTCAATCTTATTCCGGTAGAGTCGGCAGTATCGGGATTATATCGGAGCAGGGCATCGATTTTGAACCGGTCGATTCTGGTCGGAGAACCGGCGTATGCGAAGTGTCCGCCGTTTGTCGATACTTCGGCTTCGATGTGGGGAAAGAGTTGTCCGGCAGCATGGAAACTACCCATAATGCGGGTCTTCAAGGTTAACTCGAGGTCCGTGTCGATATGCTTGATTCGGGGGAACAGCGATTGAGGAGCGAGCGCAACGAGACGGTTCAGAGCTAAAGGTTCAATGTCGCAACGCAGGCCCTCTGTCTTGAGGGTGTCCGAGGCAAAAGCGATCTTACCGTCGAACCGGATCGGAATCTCATCGATTTTTAGATCCAACCGATGGAGTGCGAGGGCGTCTGCCTGTTTGAAGTTGAACGACAGGCCCCCCGAAAGGGCTATGGGGAGCTGCTCACACATCTGTATGGAGTCCTTTCGTACGGAGGCGGTCAGTTGTATGTCTGTTTTGTAGCGGTCGATAAGAAATTTTCGGATCTTCAGCTGATCGATATTGGTTTCTGCGAAAAGCGATTGCGAACGGTCGTCGAAAACGAGGTGTCCCTGCTTGTGGATTTCAATCCGCGAGAAGTTGATCTCGAACGGATTTGTTGCGTCAGAACTATCGGAAGAGGTTGTGTCTGAATAGATTTCCCAGTTGGCTTTGCCGGAGGGCGCAACGAAGGCATAGATTTCCGGGGCTGTAAGCCCTACGTATCGGATCATGGCTTGTGAGGCGAGCAGTCTGGGCAGATTCAGAGCCACGACCAGCTCTTCGAAGCGCAACAGGGTGTCGGCTGCGGCGGGGATCTGCGTTTTTACGGAGTCGGGCTCCGATTGCAGGGCATGAGAGATAATCTCTCCGCCGGAGAGTTTGACGCTGACGTGAGGGAAGTGCTCCCAGAGGGAGAGGGTCACCGTATCGAAACGAACCGATGCGTCTAAATATTGGCTGCTGTATTTGTTGACAAGCGGGGTGAGGCGTGAGGGTGACAGAATCATCACTACGGATCCGGCTGCAAGCGCGATAAGCAGAATGAGTACGGCCAGCAGGATGCAGCAGAGTTTGACGATGCGTCTGATCAGACTCTTTTTTTTGCGAGTCGGTTTTCCCTCAGATTTTTGATCGGAGCGGCTGTTTTTGTCTTTCATGATCCCCCGTATTTACAGAAACAAAGATAGCTATTTTGTGCGATTTTGGTTCTTGTCGAGGGGAAGAGGTTCTGTTTTTTCCAAGAGGCGGAAAATAAAAAAGGAGCGAATGCAATCGCTCCTTTTTTATAGCTTTCGTAAGCTCTGTTAGAAGGCTTTCTTGTAAAGCGCCAGAATATCTTCAACGGTAGCTTTACGCGGGTTACCGGGCGTACAAACGTCGTTAAAGGCAGCTTGAGCCAGCGTAGGCAGACCGCTTTCCGGCACACCGATCTCTTTGAGGTGTTGCGGAATGTGTACCTTGATGGCCAGCGCCTTGACAGCGTCTACGGCAGCCTGAGCTGCTTGGTCGTCGTCCATCTTCGAGGTGTCGACACCCATAGCGTTGGCAATCGTACGGAATTTGGCTTTTGCATTGCTCTCCTTGTTGTACTCCATTACGAAGGGCAACAGCAGGGCGTTGGCAACACCGTGCGGAATGTCGTAGTATGCACCCAGCGGGTGAGCCATACCGTGAACCAGACCCAGACCGACGTTCGAGAAGGCCATGCCGGCGATGTACTGAGCCGTAGCCATACCGTCACGAGCTTCGATGTCCGAAGGATTCTCAACGACTTTGGGCAGCCACTTCGAGATCATTTCGATTGCTTTGATTTCGAACATGTCGCTCATTTCCCATGCGCCGAGCGTGATCAAACCTTCGATAGCGTGGGTCAATGCATCCATACCGGTCGAAGCGGTCAGACCGCGCGGCATCGAGAGCATCAATTCGGGGTCGATGATGGCGAGGGTCGGGATGTCGTTCGGGTCGACGCAAACCATCTTCTTCACGTTCTTTTCGTCGGTGATGACGTAGTTGATGGTTACTTCGGCAGCGGTTCCGGCCGTGGTAGGCAGGGCGATTACCGGTACCGATTTCTTTTTGGTGTTGGCTACGCCTTCCAGCGATACGACGTCGCTGAATTCAGGGTTGTTGATGATAATACCGATAGCTTTAGAGGTATCCATGGAAGAACCGCCTCCGATAGCGACGATGAAATCGGCTCCGGCAGCTTTGAAAGCGGCGATTCCGTTTTTCACGTTGGTAACGGTGGGGTTAGGTTTTACCTCATCGAATACTTCGAACGGTATGCCGGCCTCTTTCAGTACATCGGTTACCTGAGCGGCTACTCCGAACTTAACAAGATCCTTGTCGGTTACGACCAAAGCTTTGGTGTATCCGCGTTTAGCGACCTCTTCTGCGATCATTTTTCTCGAACCGACTCCGAAATAGGAAGTCTCGTTCAAAATCATTCTATAAGCCATAGCGATTTATATTATAAAAACAACATTGAAAAACCGTACCCTGAAGGGATGGATCCTTTTGCGGCAGTTCGGTTCCCGTTTTTTCGGAAAAGGCGTCGGATGATCCCCCTTTTGCGCTGCAAATGTACAATAAAAATGAGAATAAAAGAAATGTTTCGTGGTATTGGATCGAACAGTTTTTTGTGAAATTCGGGGAATAAGATTCTGTATAATAGGGGAGAGGGAGATCAGGCTTTCGATTCGGCAGGTAGGGCGAGACGCTTGGCCCGGATGCGGGCGGCGCGGTCCAGACTGTCGGGGTGGGTCGAAAAGAGTTGGAGGATGGCATCCGGTCGATTCCCGGCCTGTTCGGCAAGGCGATGGATCTTTTCCAAGGCGTCGGCCATGGCTATCGGGTCGTAGCCGTTGCGTTGGAGAAATCCGAAACTGAAGTCATCGGCGGCATACTCCTGACTTTTCGAGAAGTGCGATTCAGCCAGTTTTTCGGCAATCGAGCCCCACTGGGATGCACTGAGCGATCCGAGCACCCCGCCGGCGGCACCGAGAGCGTTGCGGGCGGCGGAGGTGAGGTAGGCTTTGCGCATGGCGTGCAGGGTGTCGCTGTTGCGGATGTGTCCCATTTCGTGTCCGATGATGGCCATCAGCTCCTCGTCCGACATACGGTCCATCAATCCCGAAAAGACACGGATGCTGCCATCGGCCGTAGCGAAGGCGTTGATCTGGCTGGTCCGGTACACTTTAAAGTTGAGCGGTACGTCGTTTACGGCGATATATCTCGAGGTCAGCCGTTCGAGTCTCTGGGCATAGGGGTCGTCAGCCGGAGGGATGGTGTTTTGTGCGTCGGTATAGGCGATGTATTTTCGGGCCATGTCGAGTACATGTTGGTCCTTGAGCGTAGCGGCCTGAAGCACATCGACGGTAGCCTGTATGCCCGGATTGGGAATGCGGATGCGCGATCGGGTGACGACCACTACGTAGATGATCAGGGCGATAATGATTATTTTCAGCAACATTTTCGGTGTGAATTAATTCGGAAAACGGGTATAAAGTTAGAATAAATTGTAATTTCGCGCGAAAATAAATTCGAAATGTTTATGAAGACGACACCTTTTACCCGATATCATCGTGAAAATCGGGCGCGTATGGTTGAATTTGCCGGATATGAGATGCCGGTTGAATTTACGGGAATCAACGACGAGCACATGGCCGTGCGGCAGCGGGCCGGAGTTTTCGATGTGAGCCACATGGGCGAGATTTGGGTCAAGGGACCGCGGGCCGAGGAGTTTTTGAGTTATGTTGCGGTGAACGATGTCCGGAAACTTTTCGACGGGAAAGTCCAGTACAGCTGCTTGCCTAATGGGCGTGGAGGGATCGTTGACGATATCCTGATATATCGGATAGACGCCCAGACCTATCTGTTGGTGGTGAATGCGGCCAATGTCGAGAAGGATTGGAAGCATCTGACCGAGTGTGGAGCCCGGTTCGGTATGACAGCGGGCAAGGAGCTGTACAATGCGTCGGACGAGATCGCGCAGCTTGCCATACAGGGCCCGGAGGCTATGCGTATCGTACAGCAGTTGTGTCCCGAGCCTGTGGAGCAGATGCCCTATTATACGTTCAAGAAGACAGAAGTTGCCGGGATTCCGAATGCGATTCTTTCGGCTACGGGATATACCGGAGCGGGAGGCTGTGAAATCTACGTGGCCAATCAGGATGCCGATCGGCTGTGGGATGCTCTGTGGAGCGTTGGCAACGACTGTGGACTGAAAAATATCGGACTGGGGGCACGCGATACGTTGCGGTTAGAGATGGGTTTTTGCCTCTACGGTAACGACATCGACGACACGACCTCGCCGATCGAGGCAGGTTTGGGGTGGATAACCCGTTTCAGTGCGGACCGCGACTTTATAGACAAACCTTTGTTGGAGCGACAAAAACAGGAGGGGACGAGCCGTTCTTTGGTAGGATTTGAGTTGACCGAACGCGGAATTCCTCGTCACGGGTATCCGTTGACCGATCCCGAAGGACGGGAGATCGGTGTCGTGACCTCGGGAACCATGTCGCCGGTATTGAAAAAAGGTATCGGAATGGGGTACGTGGCGGCTCCTTATGCGGCAGTGGGGTCGCAGATTGCGGTGACGATCCGGGGCAAGGCAATTCCGGCTCGGGTCGTAAAGCGTCCTTTTATTCATAGCGATTCGGCTAAATAGCGATCCGAACGGATCAAGAGAAAAAGAGGGTTGCGACGTGCAGTCTGAGCCGTTGCCCGGAAAAGAGACGAGGGAGGACGTCCAAGACGTCCTCCCTCGTTGTTGTATTGCAGAGTCTCGAACTCCGCCTATCGAGCGGGTCTATCGAACTTTGCCGGCAGGAAGGTACAGGTCGACCAGTTGGCGGATTCGGGGAGCCAACGAGCGGAATTCGGGTAGCGATGCAAACTCTTCGAGTGAGACCCAGCGACAACCCTCCGATTCGTTGGGATCGATCCGGACCGAGTCGTCCTCGCCGTTGAACAGAAAGGCGAAACGCATGTCGTGATGCGTATGGGCCTCCTCTTTTTTTGCGTCGCTGCGGGGAATGAAGTGCGAATCCACCTCGATCAGGCACGATGTCTCGTTCGGAAAGCGAAGCGGCTCGAGCTGCTCCTGCCGAATTCCTGTCTCCTCCCGGATTTCACGGATTGCCGCGGCCGAGACTGTCGCATCGCCCGTTTCGACATGTCCTCCGGGTTGCAGCCATTTGCCGAGCTGCTTGTGTTTCAACAGCAGGATACGTCCGCTTTGCCGGCTGACCACGATGCCTCCGGCCGTAATGTGTCCGGTGAAATTTTTCCGGTTGTACAGCGCTGGTCCATCGAATGCGGCGACAAAATCCGTAAAGGCGGTCTTTTGGGTCCGATCTTCGGGGAATCGGGCAAAATAACCGTTCAACATCTGTTCGATATCAGCTCTCGTATTCATAAGTGGATGGTTTGCAACTGAGGTCGATCGTCTATTTGTTCTGAATGAAATGGGTCCGAACTCTGGGCTCGTAAGTAGGCAAGGCGATTCCGTTTTTCCGGCCGCTTTCGATACATTTCAGCAACCAAGCCATGTTTTGTCCCATAGTGCGCATGGTCTGCAATCCCTCCTTGTCCTTCCGCACCTCGTCCGGCGTAAAGCCGTGTACCGAGTTCCAGTATTGAGACGACACGATGGGCATGTTGCTGATGGTGAAATATTGGTTCAGCTGTTCGAACGTGGCGGAGGCTCCACCCCTGCGGCACGATACGACCGATGCACCCAACTTGCCGGCCATACGGCTCTCCGTAGCGTAGAACAACCGGTTCAAAAACGAAATCAGCTGTCCGGTCGGAGCGCTGTAATAGACGGGAGAGCCGATGACGATACCGTCGAACTCATCCAGCCGTTTCTGTACCTGCTGTACGATATCGTCTCTGAAGCAGCTGCCACTCTGCATGCAGTGGCCGCAGGCGATACATCCGGCGATAGGTTTTTTGCCCAGATAGAGCAGTTCCGTTTCGATGCCATTAGCCTGCAGGGTCATCTCCACCTCGTGCAGGGCGGTATAGGTACAGCCCGTTTGGTGCGGGCTGCCGTTAATCAAGAGTACTTTCATACGGGATCAGAATTTATGAGCCAGCTGGGCAGCCTGTTTGCATCCGTCGGTTTTTTCGATGTCGCCTTCGTTCAGTACACCCGGAACGAGCACTTCGCCTGCTATTTCCCATTTTAAAAGAGCCGCCGACCGTTCAATAGGAATGCGTACACCGTCCATTACGGTCGGATCCTCTTCCTCGCAGCAGGTGATGATTCCGCACTTTTTGCCCGAAATCTCCTTGCCGGCTATGCAGAACGAGTAGAGTCGGTCGATGACCCCTTTGATCTGGGCCGGAATGGAGTACCAGTAGACCGGTGTTGTGAATACGATGGCGTCGGCGTCGAGTATGGCGGGGGCGATGAGGTTAAAATCATCGTCGAAGGTGCAGGCTTTTCCTGTTTTATAGCAGGTCTGGCAGGCGTGACATCCTCCGATCTTCAAAAATGCGGCATCAAAACGTTGTACGGTGTGGCCGCAGGTTTCTGCCTCCTTGATGAAAGCATCCGTCATGGCAAAACTGTTGCCCTTTTTGCGGGGACTTCCCGTGATGACAACGATTTTCATATCCTGTTCCTCCTATTTTTGAATGGTATTCGAGTTTTGGTTGTATGCTTTGGCGACACATTTCCATTCACCGTCCATCTTCATCAGCAACAGGTAGTCGGTGAAGTCGATGCGTCCGCCCCATTTCTCCTCCAGCACGCGAACTACGGCAAGGGTCTCTTCCACGTCGATCACATCGATACGTGCCTTGAAGTCGTTGCCGGCTCCGACGGAATCCACATTTTTGTAAAACTGTTCGATGCTGCCGTGCTCCAGTTTGCCGTCCAAATAGCCGAACAGGACAGCTTCGTCGATAAACAGCTCCTTGGCGTAGCGGCTGTTACCCTCTGCCACGCTCTTGACAAACTTCATGGCGGCTGCCTCCACGGCTTTGTACTCCTCGATACTTGCTCTCATAATGTTTTGTCGTTTAATTGATTATCAATTGACGCAAAGGTAAGACTTAGCCTCTTTTTGCGCAAGTACCGAAAAATTATTCATATACCGAATAATTTTTCGGTATACCGTTAATCCAGTTCATTATACGTATTTTTGTAGGGTAATAATCCGACAAAAGCTATGTATGAGAGGAAGATTCCAGTCGATTTGGACTGTCCGTTGCGTTTGACCATGAGTCTGATAGACTCGAAGTGGAAATCCTGTATTTTGGACGAGTTGCGTTACCGTCCGTTGCGGCCGAGCGAGCTTCACAAGACCTTTCCCGAGGCAACCCCTCGTGTTCTGGATCTGCAACTGAAGGAGCTGGTCGAGGATGGTTTGGTGTCGAAAACCATCTATCCCGAACTGCCTCCCCGTTCCGAATATACCATCACCCCTTTGGGTAGCTCGTTGATTCCGATTATCGACGCCATGATCGAGTGGGGAAACAGGAATCGGACACTGTTCGAAAAGAAGTATGGTCAGAGTCCGGATCTACACTGAGCGTTGGTTCTGAACGACAGCGGTAGTCCTGTTGCTCCGGCGTGCTCGTTCGATGTTGTTCCCCCCCTCTTGGTATAGGGTCGTCAAAACTTTTTTTGTACGAGAGTCAGCAAAAAACCGGTAAACATACGATGAAACGTAGGTATACCGAAAACTCTTTTTTGCGTGCCCTTAGCGTGGAGTTGAGCAGGTAAAACGGAATTACACGTAAATCTTTAACTCCTTGGCTGAGAGTACATGCAAAATAGTTTCGTAGAAAGGTCTAATCGATAAATCTAAGCACTTCGTCGATGTCCTTACGTTTCGGCGCATCGTGGTGTTCTCCGTCTTCGTATCCATAGACAATAATAGCGGCAACTTTTTCATTCTTGGGCAGATTTATTCTTTGAGCGATCGCCTCGTTGTTGATGACACCCAAAATACAGGTTGCCACACCTTTGGCATAGGCAGCCAGACAGAGTTGCTGGCAGGCAATACCTGCATCGAAACATGCCCAGTTATCCGACACGGTTTCTTCGGAGCTTTCAACTTTTCCTGTCAAAGATCCGCTCTCTCCGGTTACATAACTTAGAACAACCATGCCGCTGGCCCGCTTTATCGTTTTCATGTTATAAACAAAACCTTGGACACAGTTGTCGGCAATGTCTTCAATCCGCTCTCTATTGTCTATAATATTGTATCTGGCGATCTGGTAATTCGACCATGACGGAGCAAACTGACTCAGACGAATGATCTCAGTCATCAACTCTCTGGAAACCGGTTCATCTTTATATTTTCGTACACTTCTTCTGTTTGTCAGTAATTCTATTGCGTCCATATTAAGCACAAATTAAGCGATCAAAAAAAGACAAGGCCGTTCTCCCATTCTTCAACGAATTACCCCAATCGCAGAGTAGACGACTATTGCTTCAGGGTCCGTTCGATGTACTCTCTGTAATCTTTGATTACGGGTTTGTAATCGCTGCCGAACAGTGGCGACGAGATCAGAAAGTCTGCAGACGAGCGGTTGATGGCTGTGGGTACATTATATAGGGTAGCCACGCGGAGCAAAGCCTTGACATCGACGTCGTGCGGCTGAGCCTGCATCGGATCCCAGAAGAAGATGAGCGCTTCGATTTTACCTTCGGCGATCATGGCTCCGAGCTGTTGATCTCCTCCAAGCGGTCCCGATTTCAATAGGGTAATATCCAAGTCGTCTTCGTTCAGTTTCTCCTTTCTGCGGTCGCGTAGAGTGCGTTCTACCATCTTTCCCGTCGTACCGGTGCAGACCAAGTGGTGTTTGAGCAGTACGGCCCAGTTCCAATCTACCCATTCGGCCAGATCGCGTTTCATGTTGTCATGGGCGACCAGTGCCACGCTTTTTTTCTTTTCCATAATCTTATCCATTAAATATCCGCAAACAAAGGTAGGAAACTTTGTCCGGAAATGGCAGCCCAAACGACTTTTTGTGGCGAATTATTTAAAAAATTTGCTGCGACAGACAAAATGAGGATTCAGTAGCGAGGGTTTGTTGTATTGGAGTCCGACATTTCCATCGAAGGATTGGGTTGCACCTCCGGCTTCGGCGAGGATGACTTCGCCCGCGGCCGTATCCCATTCGTAGGTGTCCGATGTCCGGAAATAGATCTCCACACTCCCTTCGGCCAACATGCAGAACTTGAAGGAGCTGCCCTGTTCAACCATTTCGGCATCGGGGTACTCTCTTTTCAGTCGGGCGATGTGTTCGAAGGTCTCCTCGGTATTGTGTGAGCGGCTGATGGCGATTCGTATCGGTTTGTTGGCGCAGGAGCGGAGGGGAAGCGGTTGCGATTCGGCCCACAATTGCTGGATGTCGTACTCGGCATCGTGGGACGGACGGACGTCCGATTTGAGGTAGCTTCCTTGACCCTTCAGGGCGAAGTACATTTTGTTGATGTACGGGACATAGATGATACCGATGACCGGTTCGTTGTTGTACATGAGCGCAATGTTGACCGTAAACTCTCCATTGCCTTTGATGAACTCCTTGGTTCCGTCGAGCGGATCGACCATCCAGAACAGATCCCAGTTGCGTCGCTCCTCGAACAGCAGATCGCGACCCTCTTCGCTCAGCAGCGGAATACGGGTTTTGCCCAGATATTTTTTTATCAGTTCATGGGAATCCCGATCGGCTATGGTGATCGGAGTGTGGTCGCTTTTGAGGTCTACCGTGAAGTCCCCTCCCCGATAGATATCGATGATGCGGGCTCCGGCACGGATGGCGGCGTTGTATGCATGGATCAACAGGTAATCGATTTGTTCTTTGTTCAGCATGACGGTTTGTTAGCGTTTTGGTTAGGTAAGTGTTACTATTTTGCGGATTCGAAAATCAGGATCTCACCCTGCTCCGAGGTGAAAGGTTTGACAACAGGGCCTTTGATGCGTTCGCCCTTCGGAGAGATCCAGATGCCGCGCGGGAAGCGTACCGTACGGCTGTTGCTCGCTTCGAGTAGGGGAGCTACCAGATATTTCGATCCGATCATAAACTGGTCGTTGCAGTCGGTGAATCCGTTTCGAGGGAATTCGTATTCCATGTGACGAACGATCGGTTCTCCGGTACGAATGCTCTCTTGAATCAGCTGATTGTAGTAGGCACCGATCTTTTCGCGTTGGGCGAAGGCCGTTTTGCATTGGGCTGCAATAGCCGGATCGTTTGCGGCCCACGGGGCGAAGTTGATAACGGTCACGGGCAGGGCTATGCTGAGCTGGAAATAGCGTAGCAGAAGGGTCGGATTGGCCAGCAGTGAGTCTGCCGGCATTCTCGGGTCGATGCTGACCGTGCTGTATGGATAACCCAACAGGTTTGCCGTCATGATGTTCGATACGGCTTGTTTGAGGAAACTCCAATCTAATCCTCGGTTTATCTGCAGATCATGGAGGTAGGGAACGAATCCTTTGCTGCTGCAGATGGTGTATTCACAAAGGGGGAATCCGAGTCCTAATTCGCTCCATTTTTTGAGGAATTCGGCGGCTCCGGCATATGCGAAGCGGGCATAGGGCAGAGCATCCTTGCTGTCGAACAGGTATCCGTCTACGTTGAGGCTGTCGTGCAGGGCAACGAGGTGGTCGTGCAGCATGGAAAAGACGTTGTCACGGGTGATGTCGTAAAAAGCGCTGTATCCGCCGGCCCATTCGGCCATGGCTGTCCGTCCGTCGGAGAGTTTCACAAAGGCGTTGCTGTTGCGGTAGGCCCGGTAGATCGGCCCATCGCCGCTGACAAAGGGGGTCACGGTCAGCATGATCCGGAACCCTCGGGCGTGAATCTCTTCGACCAAGAAGTCGAAATTTCCGTAAAGACTCAGATCGGGGGTAAAACTGCCGATCGTGGATTGCCATCCGCTCGGAATGATGAGCGTGCCGGCCGGATAACCTGCCGTGAGGATCGTCTGTATGTAGTTGCGGATCTCGTCGGCAGAGATGCCGAACGGCATGATTGCCCGCAAATCGTAAACCGGAGCGGTAAAGAATTCCGGAGCGGGCGTTTTGTCGTCGTTCTCGTCCCGGGCGAAATTTTTGTGGCAGCATACCAGGTAGGCTTCCCGGAGGGTTTTACCGCCCGTTATGGCTTCGACCTCTTCCATGGGGGAGTCGATCAGGAAAGTATCACCGGTAAATTCGATTTTGAAGGGTGTTTTGCTCCAGATATAGCGTCCACGGCTTGAGACCAGAAACGGGACGGCATTGCTTCTTGTCCATACGGACAGGTCGGTTTGCGGGAAAGGTTCCTCCAGCGGCATGAGCTGGTCTCCTCCGACGAAGACGCCCCACCATTTCTCTCCCTTCAGGATGTCGATCTTCGTGTTGTATTGGGCCAGTGTCGTTTCGCAGATCAAGAGCAATACGACGATAGCTCCGAATATTTTTCTGTATGGCAGTTTGTTCATAGTTCGATCTTTTTAAGCACGGAGGTGAAGTGCATCAGGTCTTCGCCGAAGAGTTTATGGGCGGATTCGGAGTATTCGTGCAGTATTTCGTGCACGATACGTTGGTATCCGGACATATCCTCGGTCTCGATCTGCAACGAGTAGGTGAAGTGTCCTTCGGGGCGATCGGTCAATACGCGGCAAAATGTGACGGTGCCGAACTCTTTGGAATCGAGGCGAGGAACGAACTCCTTACGCAGCGATTCGAGCCACGCGTCGTGGATTCGGGGAGCCACCATAAAAGATATATTGACGATGTAGATCACGTTGTGTTATGTTTTAAAAACCGCTCTAAGGTACGGTTTTATTCTGAGTTACTAAAATTTTTTGCAGGCTTTGTCTTCGGCGAATCGGATTTTGTCGGTCCGGGGCTCGATTTCGAATGCGAAACGGGAAGGCGACAGTCGACTTATATTCATATAACGAAATAAACGGGTTTTCCGGTATGCCGAAAACGTTTTTTTCTTGAAGATTTTGGACGTTGCGGGCCGAGGGTTGAAGAAGAAAGTTGCTACGAAAATCGGCGGAACGAAAAGTTCTGAAAGTTTGGTTTATTCGGAAAATAGTTCTATCTTTGCATCCGATTTATGCAAAAATAAATTTTGTGATTCAATGTACGCAATCGTAGAAATTGCAGGTCGACAATTTAAAGTCGAGAAAGGTCGTAAGCTCTATGTTTACCGTCTTCAGGGGGATGAAGGTTCCTCTTTGAGCTTCGACAAAGTCCTGCTCACGGATAACGACGGTCAGGTAAAGATCGGCACACCTGTAGTAGAAGGGGCCGTAGTGAACGCAACGATTCTCAAACACTTGAAGGACGACAAGGTGATCGTGTTCAAGAAGAGAAGAAGAAAAGGGTATCAGGTGAAGAACGGACACCGTCAATACTTGACCCAGATTCAGATCGATGAAATTAAAGCTTAACGATTAAAACCTGAAAAGAAATGGCACATAAGAAAGGAGTCGGCAGTTCCAAGAACGGTCGTGAATCGGAAAGCAAACGCTTGGGCGTAAAACTTTTCGGCGGACAGTTTGCCAAGGCCGGCAATATTTTGGTTCGCCAACGCGGCACGGTACACAATCCGGGCGAGAATGTTGGAATGGGAAAGGATCATACGCTCTATGCCTTGATCGATGGTGTAGTAACTTTCCAGAAAAAAGAGAAGGATAGATCTTACGTATCTGTAAAACCGTTGTCGTAACGGCAGAGAGAGATAAGAGAGATAGAAAGCGGGCTTGCACAGTGTGCAGGCCCGCTTTTGGTTGTGCCGGGGATAAGGAGGAGGGGAAGAGAAGGGAAAAAGGCGAGGGGAAAAAGAAGGGGCCGATTCGGATGAGTTGGAAAGGTGTTCTGTGGATGAGAATGTGCGGGGTGGCGCCCTGAGGCGGCGGCTGAATTGAAGAGAATGTGTCTACAAACTTTTTGAGGAGGGGGCCCGTAAGGGAAAATGCCTCTCGATGTTTTTTGTATGTCAAGGGGGGAAGGGTACGTTGCCGTATAGGTTTATGAGAGGATTTTTAGCGGCCCATGTTGTTTGGAGCATGGAGGTAAGTTCCCGTATATGTGTGTAAGGATAGGTGTCGAACGCAAAAGTGTTGCATATAAAAGCGCTGCAATAATGCAAATGGGGTTGCGAGTGGCAAAGGGTTTTGTGTATGGAGCATTTGATAGAGAGCGAAGAACCGTAGCAATAGCTAAATAAGAAAAGGGAGCACCAAATGCGCTCCCTTTTCTATCTTTTTTATGTGTCAAGTTCTTTAACCTCGTGCCTCACTACCACAAACTACCACAACCTTAGCTCTTTCCCATGGGCCACTATCCGGCGGTCGTGCGGCAGGAGGAGAAAACTCAATGACCTCCTATTTGGCGTAACTGATCGAACGGGTCTCACGGATAACCGTAATCTTCACCTGTCCGGGATAGGTCATTTCGTCCTGAATCTTCTTGGCAATGTCGTGCGAAAGATTATCAGCCTCTTGGTCGGAGATCTTTTCGCTGCCTACAATAACCCGAAGCTCCCGACCGGCTTGGATTGCATAGGTCTTCATGACTCCGGGGTAGGAGAGGGCCATCTCTTCCATCTCTTTCAATCGCTTGATATAGGATTCGACAACCTCGCGCCGAGCTCCCGGACGAGCACCTGAGATGGCATCGCACACCTGAACGATCGGAGAGATCAGATTGGTCATTTCGATTTCGTCGTGGTGCGCTCCGATGGCATTGATGACCTCGGGTTTTTCCTTATACTTTTCGGCCAGTTTCATACCGATCATTGCATGTGGCAATTCGGGTTCGTCATCGGGTACCTTGCCGATATCGTGCAGCAGTCCTGCGCGCCGAGCCAATTTGGCATTTAGACCCAATTCTGCGGCCATGATGCCACACAGGTTGGCAACCTCCCGCGAGTGTTGCAGCAGATTTTGCCCGTATGACGAACGGTATTTCATCTTTCCGATCAAGCGGATCAGTTCGGGGTGCATGCCGTGGATACCGAGGTCGATCGCAGTCCGTTTTCCGGCCTCGATGATCTCCTCCTCGATTTGCTTCTGGACTTTGGCGACAACCTCCTCGATACGGGCCGGATGGATTCGTCCGTCGGTAACCAGTTGGTGTAGGGCCAGCCGGGCTATTTCGCGGCGAACCGGATCGAAGCCTGACAGAATGATGGCCTCAGGGGTGTCGTCAACGATGATTTCGATTCCCGTAGCTGCTTCCAAAGCGCGGATGTTACGACCTTCCCGTCCGATGATCCGGCCCTTCACTTCGTCGCTCTCGATGTTGAACACCGTGACGGCATTCTCGATAGCGGCTTCCGTGGCTACCCGTTGAATGGTCTGTACGACGATCTTTTTCGCCTCTTTGTTCGCACTCATTTTGGCCTCTTCGATTACCTCGTTCACATAGGTCATCGCTTCGGTTTTGGCCTCCTCCTTCATGTTTTCGATCAGGATGTTTTTGGCCTCTTCGCTGCTCAAGCCGCTGATCTGTTCGAGGCGGATGTTCTGCTCCTTGATCTTTCGGTCGAGTTCGTCCTTTTTCCGTTCGAGGTTTTCGCTTTGGGCCTCGAGTCGGTCGCGAACCGAATTTTGCTCCTTGATTTTGCGGTTCAGTTCGTCCTGTTGCGAGGCCAGATTAGCCTCGAGTTGCTTGGCGCGTTGTTCGCTTTGGGCGAGTTTCTGATTCCGCTCGTTGACCGTTTTATCGTGTTCGCTCTTGAGCTGAATGAACTTCTCCTTAGCCTGAAGAATTTTCTCTTTCTTTATCATTTCTCCTTCGGCTTCGGCCTCTTTCAGCAGAGTCGCCTTTTTGTTGCGGAATATCTTCGAGGTGATCGTGTACCCCGCATAGCAGCCTGCAGCCGAGCAGACAATCGTAATTATCACTATGACCAGAATATCCATATTATCGGTTAATATTTAGTATGTTAAACAAAAATAAAAAAATCTTTTCAAAAAAAGACCCGCACGGTTTTCCTTTTCTCTTGTTTGACGAATCTCCAGTTCCGTCATGTATGGAGCTGCCGTATATCGCAAACTTCCAACGTCTTCAGAAGAAGAACCTTCCGCGAGGGAAGGGTAAGGCCTGTTTTTGAAATACCAAGCTTCACTCCAATGTAAATAGTGTTGAGTTTCGCAAAGCTTAAAAGGAATCCATGCGGGTTTATTCCTTGTGTTATGTTTAAGAACCTGTTCTGTTTTTTAGGGGGGGGGAGTTATCCTCCCGAAGTCACAGACAACTTCTATATTTTATTCAGGTAGTCGTCGATCTCTTGTTCCAACTCCGAGAGAGCTTTCTCTTCATCGCTCAACTTCCTGTCCATTTCGAGTCCCACTTTGTCGGCGGCTATCTGTATTGCAGCCATAGCGAGATAGTCTTCGGGTTCGGCTACAAACCTTGTCTTGTAGGCAGATATCAAAGCGTTGAGATCCTGAGCTGCGCGACGAAATTTTTCCTCTTCGTTTTGCTGGATAGTCATCGGATACTCTTTGCCGATCACTTTCAGTTTGATTCTTCGCTTTGCTGCCATAAAACTTTTGTATGATCATCCGACGGGCGGAGATATCAAGTTTTACTTGTTCATCAGGGCAAGGCACTTGTCGATTTCCCGCAACAGTTTATTGACACGTAGTCTTGCCACACGTTGGTCTTCGTGGTTTCCCGCGAGGCCTCCGCTGATTTCGAGTGCTTCGATTCGTCTGTTCAGGCGATGGATCGTCTCTTCGCACGCACGTTTTTCCTGAACGGCTTTTGCATAATTCTCATTCAGCCGGCTCACTTCCTGTCGCAAACTCCGATTGTCATCGATAATCCTTGCGACCTTTTTTTTCAGCGATTCGACAATCTGTTTGCTATCGTCCATGACGCCCAGACAAAATTATTCACACACTCAAAAGTAAGGTTTTTTTATCAATCTGCAAAATCTATTTTTGCATTCCTTCGGGCACGATCTCTCCGTACAGGTCATAATCTTCTGCCTCTGTTATTTTTACAGGGAGGAAAGTGCCCGGACGAATCGATTTATCCGTTTCTATCAATATTTCGGTGTCGATTTCCGGCGAGTCGTACTGAGATCGGCCGATCAGGAACGTGTCTTCCCGACGGTCGATGATGATCCGTTCACAATGGCCGATCCGACGGCGGTTGTTCTCCGCCGAGATGCGGTTTTGCAGCTCCATCAGGGTGTCGGCACGTTGCTGCTTTATCGGGTCGGGGACGTCGTCTTTGAGACTTTCGGCAGAGTAGGTTCCCTCTTCTTCGGAGTAGGGAAAGACGCCGAGACGCTCGAAACGCACCTTTTCGACAAACTCGAGCAGTTCGGCGAAATCTTCCTCGCTCTCGCCCGGATATCCGGTAAGCAGGGTGGTGCGTAATGCAATGTCGGGAATCTCGGTCCGAAGTTTTTCGATCAGGTCGTAAACTTGCTTTTGGGTGACTCCGCGGCGCATGCTTTTCAGCTGTCGGTCGCTGATGTGTTGAAACGGAATGTCGAGGTATTTACAGATTTTCGGTTCGTCACGGACGGCTTCGATCACATCCTCGGGAAATTGTGCCGGATAGGCGTAGTGCAGGCGGATCCATTCGATGCCGTCAATCTTGCAAAGCTTTCGGAGCAGGGTTCCGAGTTGGCGCGAGCCGTAGAGATCGAGTCCATAGTAGGTCGTATCCTGTGCGATTACGATCAGCTCTTTCACCCCTTTGTCGGCCAGCTTTTGCGCTTCCGTTAAAAGCTCTTCCATCGGGACGGAGCGATGTCGGCCGCGAATCAGCGGAATGGCGCAGTAGCCGCATCCCCAGTTGCACCCTTCCGAGATCTTCAGATAGGCGTAGTGACTCGGTGTGGTCAGGTAGCGTTCTCCGATCAGTTCGTCGCGGTAGGAGCCGCCGACGGCCCGGATGACATCGCTCAGGTTGTTGACGCCGAAAAACTCATCGGCTTCCGGGATCTCCTGTTGTAACTCTTTTTTGTAGCGTTCCGAGAGACAGCCCATGACAAAGAGGTGGTCGATGGCACCTTTTGTTTTTGCGTCGGCAAAGCTGAGAATCGTGTTGATCGACTCCTCTTTGGCGTCGCCGATGAAGCCGCAGGTGTTGATAACGACCGTACGGGCATCGGTCGAGTTGGAGTCGAAGGTGAGTTCAAAACCGCTGTTATGCAGTTGCGCCATCAGGTGTTCCGAGTCTACGACATTCTTGGAACATCCGAGTGTGATGATATTGATTTTCCGTTTTTTCATGTTGAGAATTTGGGACAAAAGTAAGGATAATAAAATGGGAATCCGAATAAATTTTATACATTTGAAATTTGAAAGCAAAAAGGTCTAACATTAAAACGTATAGTTATGTTAAGCGAAAAGATGGAAAAGGCATTAAATGCGCAAATTAATGCCGAATTTTGGTCTGCTTACCTTTATCTTTCGATGTCGGTAGATTTCTCGGCAAAGGGGATGAAGGGTATTGCGAATTGGTTTGCGGTTCAGTATCAGGAGGAGCAGGCTCATGCGCAGATCTTTGTGAACTATGTGTTGGCGCGCGGCGGCAAGGTGACGTTGGCTCCGATCGAAGCGGTTCCTACGACATGGGACTCTCCGTTGGCTGCATTTGAGGCTACGCTGGCTCATGAACAGAAAGTGACCGAGCTGATCGACAATTTGTGTCATTTGGCAGAGGCCGAGAAAGATTTTGCCACGACCAACAAGCTGGTTTGGTTTGTTAATGAGCAGGTCGAGGAAGAGGAGGCTGCAAAAGAAATCATCGATTCACTGAAGATGGTTGAAGGCAGCAAGATGGGCCTTTATATGATAGACAAGGAGCTGGCGGCACGGACATACGTGGCTCCGGCCGAGTTGACGGCATAGGGTTGTGATATTTTTTCGGATTCCGAGACTGGTGAAGTCTGGTCCGGGGTCTGAGCTATCTCGAATGCGGTTGTTTGAAAGTCGAAAGATTTGAGAACAACCGTTTTTTTTGATATTTATATTTTTAATTAATTTATCTTCTACATATGTTAATGTATAACCTTTTTTTAATATATTTAGTGGATTAACTAGTTCTAATTTTTGTATTAAATTAGATAAATAATCTTTCTTTTTTTCATATAAAACAATAGGATTTTTTAATATATAATGGTTTTTGATAT
>URBJ01000034.1 GCA_900546005.1 uncultured Alistipes sp.
CGGATGTAGTGGGAACTCTGATGTCATCGGTGACAGATATCGTCAATACGATCAGTTATGTGCTGATTGCATTTGTGGCGATTTCACTGGTCGTATCTTCAATTATGATCGGAGTCATTACGTATATCAGTGTGCTGGAGCGGAAGAAAGAGATCGGAATCTTAAGGGCGATCGGCGCATCGAAGAGGAATGTATCTCAGGTGTTTAATGCGGAGACCTTCATTATTGGACTGTGTGCGGGACTGATCGGAATCGGACTGACGCTGTTGCTTCTGCTCCCTGGCAATATGATCATTCATGCGGTGGCAGATAATTCCAATGTAAATGCAGTGCTTCCGGTTATTCCGGCACTGGTGCTGATCGCACTGGCCACACTGCTCACCATTCTGGGCGGCCTGATCCCCGCCAAGAGCGCCTCCAAGTGCGACCCCGTCAAGGCCCTGCGCTCGGAGTGATTCCCG
This sequence comes from uncultured Alistipes sp., assembly GCA_900546005.1. GTDB lineage: Bacteria > Bacteroidota > Bacteroidia > Bacteroidales > Rikenellaceae > Alistipes_A > Alistipes_A pullicola. Next base: position 462 of record URBJ01000034.1, read on the forward strand.
GCAGACAAAACACAAGCGGACGGTTCCCCGATCGGGCAGCCGCCCGCTTTTTGCATTGCGGCGCATCTTGTGCTAAAATAAGAAAAAAACACAAAGGAGCCTTTTTCCATGCCCAACATCATTGAGATCACTGATTTTTCCGCGCCAGAGCTGGACGTCTATGCCCGCCTGACCCAGGCCCAGCTGCGCAATCGACTGGAGCCGGAAAAGGGCGTTTTTATTGCCGAGAGCCCCAAGGTGATCGCGCGGGCGCTGGATGCCGGCTACCAGCCGCTGTCCCTGCTCATGGAACGCAAACAGATCACCGGCCCGGCCCAGGACATCCTGACCCGCTGCGGGGACGCCCCGGTATACACGGCCGACCGCGAGATGCTGGCCCGCCTGACCGGCTACGAACTGACCCGCGGCGTGCTGTGTGCCTTCCGCCGCCCCGCGCCCCGCACAGTAGAGCAGGTATGCCGGGATGCCCGCCGGGTGGCTGTGCTGGAGGGCATCGTGGATTCCACCAACGTGGGTGCCATCTTCCGCAGTGCTGCCGCATTGAACATGGATGCGGTGCTCATCACGCCCTCCTGCTGCGACCCGCTGTGCCGCCGGGCGGTGCGCGTGAGCATGGGTACGGTGTTCCAGGTGCCCTGGGCGCAGATCGGCACCACCCCCGCCGACTGGCCGGAACACGGCATGGCACAGCTGCACGCTCTGGGCTTCAAGACCGCTGCCATGGCCCTGAGCGACCGTTCGGTGAGCATCGACGACAACGCCCTTGCCGCTGAGCCCAAACTGGCCATTGTGCTGGGCACCGAGGGCGACGGCCTGGCCCACAGCACCATCGCCGCCTGCGACTATACCGTGAAGATCCCCATGTCCCATGGGGTAGACTCGCTGAACGTAGCCGCTGCCAGTGCCGTAGGATATGTCGGTGCGGGAACCATCGAATTCCTTGTCGACAAGGATCGAAATTACTTCTTCCTCGAAATGAATACCCGGCTTCAGGTCGAACACCCCATTACCGAAGAGGTCGTGGGTATCGATCTGGTCAAAGAGCAGATCTTCATCGCCGACGGTCAGCCTCTGCGCTACAAACAGTCCGACATCCGGCAGCGCGGACACGCCATCGAGTGCCGAATCTGTGCGGAAGATGCCGAAGCCAACTTCATGCCTTCTCCCGGACAGATCCGACTGCTCGTCGAGCCGAGCGGAATCGGCATCCGGTTGGACAGCTACGTCTACGAAAAGTACGAGATTCCGATCCATTACGACCCGATGATCGGCAAACTGATCGTCTGGGCCACGAACCGGCAGTTTGCCATCGAACGGATGTGCCGGGCTTTGGACGAATACAAAATCACCGGCATCAAAAACAACATCACCTATCTGCATTCGATCATGCAGGTCGACGATTTTGTTCGCGGCGACTACAACACCTCGTTCATCGAGAAACACGCCGAAGAGCTCGTTGCCGCCCACACGCCACAAGACAAAGAGGCCGAAGACATGACGCTGATCGCTGCCTTCGTCAACTATATGGTATTCATGGAGGATTCGGGTGCCTCTGCGGCCGCCCCGCAACAGACCGTAACCAGCCGCTGGCGCGAATACGGAAAACGCAAAGGGGTCAAAAGCTTTTAACATAACTTAGACACAGAGAGATGGAAGTTCATATAGGAGACCGTATCGCCGACATCGAATTGTTGGAAAAGAACGGAAATAACGTACAAGTATCAATCGACGGAGAGGTTTTCAACGTCGACATGACCATGACCGACAACGGAAGCTGCTCGATTCTGCACAACGGCAAATCGTACAACATGGAGGTTCTTCGGTCCGAAAACGGAAAAAACTATAAGGTCAACTGGCTCTTCAGCTCCTTCGACGTAAGCGTAGTGGATGCTCAGGCCAAGTACCTGCAAAGCCGTCGCAGCAACGATGCCCGGCAGGACAACAACCTTTGCGCCCCGATGCCCGGAAAGATCGTTAAAATCGAGGTGAATGCCGGAGATACGGTGTCGGCAGGCAGCACGGTCATCGTCTTCGAAGCGATGAAGATGCAGAGCTACCTGAAAGTGACCGAAGATTGTGTCGTAAAAGAGATTTTCGTCTCGGAAGGCGATTCGGCAGCCAGCGGACAACTGCTGATCAAACTGGATATTTTGAAAAACACGGAGGAGTAAACTATGGATAAGGAACAGACATATCAGGATTTCGAACAACGGAACAAGGCCGCCGAACTGGGCGGAGGCAGCGACAAATTGCAAAAACAGCACGACGCCGGCAAAATGACGGCACGCGAACGGATCGAGACCCTGCTCGATAAGGGCACTTTCGTCGAGATCGACAAATTCGTTACGCATCGATGCACGAACTTCGGAATGGACAAACATAAGATTCCGGGCGACGGCGTGGTTTCGGGTTACGGAAAGATCGACGGGCGGCAGGTATTCGTCTATGCATACGACTTCACGGTGTACGGCGGATCGCTCAGCAGCGCCAATGCCGCAAAGATCGTAAAGATACAAACCATGGCCCTCAAAAACGGTGCGCCCGTAATCGCCCTGAACGACTCGGGCGGAGCCCGGATTCAGGAAGGGGTTGAAAGCTTGACCGGATATGCCAACATATTTTTCCAGAACACCATCGCATCGGGAGTGATTCCTCAGATCTCGGCCATTCTGGGTCCCTGCGCCGGAGGAGCCTGCTACTCTCCGGCTCTGACCGACTTTATCTTCATGGTCAACGAAAAGAGTCACATGTTTGTTACTGGTCCGGACGTGGTGAAAACCGTAACCCACGAAGTAGTCACCAAAGAGGAGCTCGGCGGTGCCTATACCCACAGCAGCAAAAGCGGTGTGGCCCACTTCATGGGCAACAGCGAAGAGGAGGTGCTGATGGGCATCCGCGAACTGTTCAGCTTCCTGCCTTCGAACAATATGGAAGATGCCCCGAGTGTTCCCACCTCCGATGACATTCACCGCGAAGACGAACGCCTTGACACGATCATTCCGGCCGACCCCAATGTACCTTACGATGTGAAAGAGATCATCGAATCGGTTGTGGACGACCACTACTTCTTCGAAATCATGCCCCACTTCGCGCAAAACGTGGTGATCGGATTTGCACGGTTGGCGGGACGTACTGTCGGCATCGTAGCCAACCAACCCGCCTTTTTGGCCGGCGTACTGGACATCGACGCCTCGGACAAAGCGGCCCGGTTCATCCGCTTCTGCGACTGCTTCAACATCCCGCTCATTACACTGGAGGACGTTCCGGGATTCCTACCCGGATGTACGCAAGAGCACAACGGAATCATCCGTCACGGTGCAAAGATTGTCTACGCCTATGTCGAAGCTACCGTTCCGAAGATTACGCTCATTCTGCGTAAAGCCTACGGAGGGGCCTATATCGTCATGTCGAGCAAGCAGACCGGTTCGGACGTCAATCTCTCCTACCCTTCGGCCGAAATCGCCGTGATGGGAGCGGAAGGTGCCGTAAACATCCTCTACCGCAACATGAGCGAAGAGGAGAAGAAAAAGGCGATCGAGGAGTACCGCACGAACTTTGCCAATCCGTATAAAGCTGCCGAATTGGGATATATCGACGAGATCATCCTGCCGAGACAAACTCGTGCCAAACTGATTCAGGCTCTCGATATGACCCACAACAAAATTCGGAGCAATCCGCCGAAAAAACACGGCAATATGCCTCTATAGAGCATACACCTATGAAAAATTGGACGGGATATACCGAAGCAGGTATGTCCCGTTTCGATTTTAATTTCACACCTATACCTTTTAATAATCCGAACAAAACAGGCCGCATCGTTTAGGTCAGAAAAGATCCGTACTCTACTCTATTTGACCACTTTATTAAAAAACTGTCAATTTTTCATAAAAACGCAGATATAGATAATCGATATTTTTGTTTCAACTCTAATCATTTACTATCTGCTTTATGAAAAAAACCTATTTATCTATCCTGTCATTGGTCTCAATGGCATTGGTTTTCGGCTCGTGCCAACGCGACGAGCTCGAATCAGAGGTCGTTGGCGGTGAAGTAGAGGTCTCTCTCTCCGCTGGGCTACCCTCGGGCCTGACTACCTACGGGTCCTCTCACATGGGTGGTGCTACGAATGTCAACGCCGACGAGTTTGACCTCAGATACACCCTCGAAGTCTACGACGGTGAGGAGGTCGTGTACGAAGCTACTTCAATCGTACCGCAAAATTTCGACTCTGAGAATGCCAGCTTCTCGGCCAGACTCCTCGCAAAAAAGTATAAATTCGTCCTCTGGGCCGATTTCGTAACGAACGGAACCCAAGACGACTTATACTACAACACTGCTGACCTCCGTAACATCAGCTACACCGGAAAGGTCGATGCGGCAAAATTGTCGGATGACGCCGTCGACGCCTATTATAAAGTCGTGGACGTCGACCTCACAACCGGTGGAAAACAGATCTCCGGAATCAAGCTCCAACGCCCATTCGGTAAGATCCGGTTCGTCGCTACGGATGCGCTCTCCAACGGGGTCAGCCAAGCCGAAACTCCGGCCAGCGTGAAAATCGACTTCAAGGGCGCTTCTGTCCCCTCTTCGTTCAATGCCCTCACGGGTGAAGCCAGCGAAAACTTGACAGTCGATGCATTCACATTCATCCCTGCTCAGGAGGATGCCGTGGTCAGCGGTGAAACCAAAGAAAATGCATATATCCTCGGATATGCCTATTTCTTCGCTACGGAGCCCGCTTCCGCTCACGAAGTGGACGTGACCGTTTACAGCGACCCGGCTGCTTCTGCTCAAATCGGCGTCCGGAACCTCTCTAAAATCCCTGTTGCTGAAAACAAACTAACCACTGTCATCGGTAACTTCTTCACTAATGAAGGGGGTATCGACATCATCGTTGAAGATGAATTCGGCAACGAAGAGTCCGTCGATGTGGAAGATTTGTCGTATCCGGTCGAGGGTGTGCTGAATACCAATACCGGAGTTACCTACGAAACCATCGCTGCCGCCATCGCTGAAGCTAAGGACGGCGCCGTCTTGACTCTCGCCGCTCAACAATTCGACGAGCTGATCGATATCAACATGGCCGTAACCCGCGCATCCGTTACAGCACCCGCTTCATTAACCATTGTAGGTCAAGAAGGTAGTTTTGTAAACGGTGCCTCCATATCGGCAGGAGATGTTACTCTGAAGAACATCGAGTTCAACGGAACAGGAACATACGCTACCGTACACGTGGCCAACGATGCCAAAGTGAACCTGCAAAATTGTACGATCAATGCACCAGAAGGAACCGCCGGCCGCCCGATAGAATCGGCCATGACAATATCCGGTTCTCTGATCATCGAAGGATGTGTGATCTACAACAACGGACGTCCGGATTCTTATCTCAATCCTGCTGCCGAGAGCGGAATTATCCAAGTATTAAACAACGAGTTCAAGGATGGTCATTTGGCTGCTGAATATCAAGTAGATGTTCAAAGCGCTGCCGCCTATCCGGTAGTCAAAGGCAACACCTTCAGTGCTGAGTCCCACATCGGTGTATCCGACGCTACGGCTCAAAGCGAAGCTGTCAACCTCTCTCGCGAAGTGAAACTTTTCATCAACGGAATGATCGAAGAAAATACATTCGCAGATGCAGACCAAGTCAAGGTAATCATCACTCCGCTCCCGTACGATCCTAAGAAACCCACGATCGATCTTACCGACAAGATTCCGATGGGCCCCGTTTACAACGAAACGACCGGATACGACTACATGAGCATCCGGGATGCCGTCGAGGCAGCTGAAGAGGGTAACGTAATTCTCATCAGCGAAGGCGAATACGATCTCGGTGAGCCGGGACAGGCAGATGAAAAGGGTCCCAACGGATACTACCTCAAGATCGACAAAGCTGGATTGACACTTAAGGGTGAAGGCAATGTAAAGGTGTTCACCTCCCACCAAGCCGCTGCAAATATCGGAGGTACGTGGAGTCTCCAGAATCTTGTCACTGTAAAAGCAGAGAACGTTACTATTGACAATATAACCATCTATGCCAACTACAATGAATATTACCAAGGTCCGAACAAAACCATCGAAGTCTACTCAAACGAGGGAAACAACTTCACGATCAAAAATTGTACGTTGGCCGATGCTGATGGCAAGAAAGACGCCGGTTGTCTGTACATCGGTAGCGATGGAGAGACCACTCAGACCGCAACCGTTGAAAACTGTACGTTCATCAATTCGGCAATCAGCGTACGCCCCAACACATCGGCTACGATTACCGGATGTACGTTCGATGGCATCAGAGAAACAGCCGGCTGGAATACGAGTCTGGGTGCGCGCGGCAAAGCCGTTGTTTCCGAATGTAGTTTCGTTAACTGCGACGGCGAATATGCCTCTACCGTAGTAAATGCCTTAGGCGACGGACTCATCGATCTGGTAAATTGTAACTTCCCGAGCGACAACGTCTACTGGACCAATGACGACAACAGCATTATCCTCATCAATGGAGCCTATTCGTTCTCTGGCGGAGAGGGTACCTACGAAGAGCCCTATGAAGTTTCGACTCCCGAGGACATTCTGATGATCGGCAAGTTGTATACAGCCGGATACTACAACACGATATACAGTGCATCATTCGAAATGACCAACGACATCGACATCTCCGATACTCCTATAAAGAACCTTGGCGTTATGGGCTTCCTCTTTGACGGAAACGGCCATACGCTGACCGTCACCCTGACCTCAGAGAGCGGTGTGGGAGCCGGTAATAATGTAGGGCTTTTCGCCGCATTCAATGGAAAAGGGAACGAATACATCTACGAAGCCACGACCCCCGAAGAGCTCAATGATCCCAAAGCTTACGAACTCAATGGTAAAAAATACATCATCAAAGGAGGATGTATCCGTGACCTCGTAATAGAAGGTTCGATCTATTCAAATGCGAATGGACTTGTATCTCCTCTGGGATGTGGCTATAACACCGGATACATCATCAACGTGAAAAACTATGCCGATATAACCGCTGAAGGTGACGCTTATTTCGTTGCCGGCATCGTTTCCGGAACCAAAGGAACGGGTCTTGTTCTCGATTGTGAAAACCACGGAACCATCACGGTCAACGGCAACAGTTCGGTGATCGGTGGTATCACAGCTCAGCTCTATGGAGGAAGTGCCTGCAACGGCACCTATCCCGACATATTGGCACCCTACTCTTCTTCCGTTCAGAATTGTAAAAACTATGGTGCAATCATAGCCAACGGCAGTAAAGACGTGGGCGGTATCGTCGGACAGACGCACGGCTATGGCGGATACAGATGTATTATTGATTGTGTGAACGAAGGTAATATTTCCGGAAACACCAACGTCGGTGGTATCATCGGACGCCATGCGTCGACTGGTGGAAGCCTCATGCTTTCAGGCAATACGAACACCGGTGCGATCACCAGCGCTGACGGCACGGACGGCCCCATCTATGGTAAAAACGATGGAACCTTGATCGATGGATCGCAAAGCAACGAATAAAGAATGACCCCTTTGACCTAAATTAGTATAAACCTGCAAACAGCCACTGACCGGATACTCTTGTCAGTGGCTGTTTCTTTCACTTATAACGGTTTTACAATCCCCTACCTCTAAAAGTTTTCTGTCTTCCGCTGCCCCGGATCATTATCTCATACGGATTATCTTTCTCCGGTATGATCTTCCGATCATTTCTCGGTGAATTAAACCAAGACCCACAAAATGTACAAAAAACACAAACAAATGTACAACAATATAAAATTCTGCTATTTAGGAAAATATATTTTTGTTACATAGCCCTATTCGTATGAAATTTCACTCATTTCTCTACATAATATCAACGTTCTTTTTTCTCTCCTGCCAAAAAAACGATAACCCCAGTCCATCCCCTCCCGAAATATACGAGAAAACTCTGATCGCCTATCTCGCCGGAGATAACAACCTCTCCGCTGAAATTGACTCCAAAATCGATGCTCTTGCCACGGGTTTTCTTAACGTGGACGAGTCCCAAAACAAACTCATCGTCTTTGCCGACTATCGGGACCGAAACTCCCTCCTATTAGAGATTTCTCACCACGGTGCCACAACACTGCAAACCTTCGACGACCTCGATGCCGCCGATCCCTCCACACTACAAAAAATTATCTCGCAGGTGCACAGCCTATTTCCAGCCAAGTCATACGGACTACTCTGCTTCTCCCACGCCTCGGGCTGGCTGCCTCAGGGAGCCTTCTCCAACCCCTTGGAATACGATCCGACTCGCTCAAAGTCCCTCATCATGGATGGTGACCACGAAATGTCAATCGCCGATTTTGCCAAAGCCATCCGGCTGCCAGATCAATCGAAATACGACTTTATCCTCTTCGAAACCTGCCACATGGCCGGAATCGAAGTGGCATACAGTTTACGCAACGTCTCGTCCCGCATGCTCGCCTCCTCCGCAGAGATCGTCTCGCCGGGTTTTCTGGAGTGCTACAAAAAAGATCTCAAAAAACTTTTCACAAATCCTGCCGATGTGTCCGGATTCGGCACATCCTTCTTCGATCTTTGGAACAGTCAATCGGGAGCTCGACGGTCCGCCACGGTATCGGTCCTGAACCTCGACCAACTCGATTCGTTAGCCGCCGAAGCAGGCCGGATTGTCCGACAAGGCAACCCTGTCTCAAACCCGGAAAACATCCAGCACTTCGACAGAAACCTTGTGCACATGTTTTTCGACTTGAGAGAATACCTTCTGGCCGTAACCGGGCACGACGAATCCCAACTAACTGACTTTGACGACTTACTAAAACATACCATAGAATATGAAAATGCCACACCCTCATTCCTACCCGGATACCCCTACTCGTTTAAAATAGACAAACACTGCGGGCTGACCATCTACATCCAGCAACCCGAACTCGAAACGCTCAACGAAGCGTATAGGGAAACGGATTTTTATATGGATAATATGAATTAAACCTTTTCTATCATGTTTACTTATCATAAGAAAAAGCGGCAAAATTATAAAAACGCCTTCATAGAGTATAAGTAACTTTGAATATCGGTGTGAATTATAGAAACTGAAATGTCCTAATTATGCTCAAACTACTCAAATATTTATTTTCCTTCTTGCTTTCGATACCCCTTATACCCCTTTCTGCCCAAATACAAAATACAGACAATCTGTTCCACTACGAAATGGGAAAGAGCTCGATCGATACATCGCTGCTTAACAACCTCATATCGAAACAGAACCTCAAGAGCTTTTTCGACGAACTAAAAAATTCGACAGAGATCTCCGTCAAAAAGGTGGAAATCACCTCGTCGGCCTCCATGGAAGGCGACGTCATCAGCAACAACACCTACAGCGGTGCATACCTGCTCGGCTATCACTACATCTTCGCTACGGACGCCTCGACAGCATACGAAATAGATGTAACGACCTATGACCAGAACAATAACGTGATTGGAACCCGCAACCTCTCGTTAATCCCTGTACAAAAGAACAAGCTGACTACTGTGATCGGTAATTTCTACACCAACGAGGGTACGCTTCAAGTTGTCGTGGAAGATCCGTTCGACGCACCTGAAATCGAAATGCCGGTTCCCGTATCGGTCAACAATCAAGAATCTCTGTTCGATGCCCTTGAAAATCAGGAACCAAATATCACGCTCACGTCAGATATTGACCTCGACTCGCCCATCTCGATTGCAAGCGGAGCCACGGAAATCAATTTAAACGGCAACATCTTAACCTCGAGCCTTTCGAATGTGGATCTTGTAACCGTATCGGACGGTACACTCACGCTGAAAAACGGTTCGATATCGACGATGAATTACGGAATAACAAACGGAGGTTTGGTTGCCGACAAAACCGGAACACTTATTCTGGAGAACGTCGATTACAAAACAAGCGGTACAGGTCTGTTCTTGCAGGGTGAAGGAAGCGTTGTAGTGAAAAACTCAACCATTTCAGCAGAATCCTACTGTGTAACCTCAAACGCATCGAATCCGGCACAAAGCATTACGGTGATTCTGGAAAACTCCACGTTCACTGGTAGTGATCCGATATTGCTCAACATTCCGTCCAACATCACGATCGACAACTGCGAAATGACAGGAACCATGCACGGTGCAATCATCCGAGGCGGTACGGCCAAGATAAGCAACAGTACTCTGACCTTGGTTTATAACGATGAAGACTACGCATCAATCGCAAGCTACTTCGTAAAAAGCAACTGGGGTAGCGGGAACATGGTCAACCTTGCTGCCCTGACAATCGGCAACAAGGCACCTTCGGCATATCAATACCCCACGAACGTAACCCTCGAAAATACAAAACTTGTTCTGGATGGCACCTATGGATCATACTTCCCCGCACTGTATGCCTACGCCAACCAAGGCGAAGGACTTGGTGTTACGCTGAACTACGACGAGTCTTGTGAATTCGGAGGTAAAGATGTCTACGGAAGCGAAAATATCGTCGTAAACGGTAATCCTGTGACTCCAAACGAAGTAATTTCAAACGAATAATCTCAGAACAGGTTAGCTGATCGTTTCACATAGGACTTCCGTGGATATAGACTTACACATGGGGCGGTTATTACCATGTCATGGTCTTGTATGACGGAATCCATCCAAGATCCTTCAGCGGTGAGGTAAATGGTTATCTCACCGCTGATATTCCCAACTTAATGAACATATATGTGAATCTGGGAGTTCTTCGGAGACAAAATAGAATCGTGGTTCCCAAAATTCCCAAAAATGATCTTTCACTCCTCTTAAAAAGTGTATTTTCAAAGCTGAAACGACTCGGCCAAAAACAGGACAAAAGGGGTGATCCCGCTGTCAGATACCAATACAACAATACTTTAAACCGTGAAAAACGGGCTGCAAAAATTGCAGCCCGTTTTTTTAACACCTCGATTTCCCGTCTTATTCTGGACACATCTCAACCACAATCTGTCACAGATTCCAAAACTTATTGCTCGCGTTCGTTATAACCACCGTAAACGATTATCTACAAAAGGAGCAGGATATATTTCAGACCAGCTCTCTCCCTCGCAATACCCAAGCCGCTCATCCGTTTGAGGCCTTCTGCAATCCATCTTCCGATCGCGTAAAAGCAAATCAACAGAATATAGCAAAGCAAACGGACGATCCGAAAAAACCTCTTCCTTCGTTCATAAACGTCATCAAAGCATCATCAAACAGGCTTCTTCACCTCCCGGATCAGCCATACCATATAAAGCCACACAACGATCAATACGGCCATCGCAGCACTTTGCGTTCCGAACCATCCGGATACAGCACCCAGAATCGGAGGAAGCACCGCCCCACCGGCAATCCCGGCAATCAGCAGAGCCGACACCTCGTTGGCTCGATCGGGCCGCCGTTGCAACGACAACGAGAATATGATCGAAAAGAGGTTGGCATATCCGATTCCGAACACAACGACGCTAAACAGGATAAACCACAAATTACCCGTCAAAAGGACCAAAATCAAACCGGCCAACGCAATGTAAACACTGTATGCAAAGAATTTCCGTTCGGGATACTTCATCAGCAAAATACCGCCACAAAAAGCGCCGAGCATACGGGCAAAAAAGTAGACGCTGTTGCCCAAACCGGCATCAGCTCGCACAAGCCCGCAACGCTCCATCAAAAACTCCGGGAAGGTTACGTTTACCCCCACATCCGCTCCGACAAGCACCAGAATCCCGATGAAATAGAGGGTTATCCGGCGGTCGCGAAACAGTTCGAACGTAGCCCGAAACGAAATCTCGGCATGCTCCTGACGCACTTCATCGACCTTGGTAAACCACAACCAGATCAATGCCAGCAACGACATCCCGGCATAGATCGGGAACACCAGTTTCCATCCGAACACCGTTCCCGAGGCCCATGCCACGATAAACGGTCCGACGAATGAGCTGATCGCTTTGACAAATTGCCCGAGCGTAAGCGTTCCAGTCACCTTGCCACTGCCGACCACGTCGGTCACCAAAGGATTCAATGACACCTGCAACAGCGTATTGGCCATACCGAGCAATCCGAACGCGACCATAGCCGACGCAAAATCATAAACCACCAACGGCACAACCATCGCTATGACGTGCAACAGGAAACTCAGCAGCACCGTATTTTTCCGCCCGATGCGATTCATCAACATACCGGTCGGCACCGAAAGCACCAGAAACCAGAAAAAACAGGACAACGAAAGAAGGTTTGCCTGCGTATCGCTCAGACTGGAAAAATCTGCCTTGACATTACTGGTTCCCACCCCAATGATGTCGACAAAACCCATGATAAAAAACCCGAACATAACGGGAAGCAACCGGGCTAAAGAGAACTCCTTTTTCATGTGGTATTATTTAACTCGTAATCAATCGAAATACACCTGCGACAATGCATTATTTGTCGCCATAAATCAAAACAGGCTAACGATCCGCGCCGTTTTCCCCGACTGCAGCCTCCAATGCCTCGATCATAATATGAATCACCTTAATATGAATCTCTTGAATACGGTCCGAATGTGGTGCTACTGGAGCACATATCGCAACATCCGCAATCTCGGACAATCGATTCACACCTTTAACCGTCAGAGCCACCACCTGTATACCGCACGCTCTGGCCCGTTGTGCCGCTCGTACTACATTTTCCGAGTTGCCGCTCGTACTGATCGCCAGCAGCACATCTCCCTTGCGACCAAATGCCTCGACCCATCTTGCAAAAATATCGTCAAAACTGAAATCGTTACCCACACAGGTCATGTAGGCCGGATCGTTGATCGCCATCGCCGGATAGGGACGACGATCGCAACGGAACCGTCCGGTCAACTCTTCGGCAAAATGGGTTGCATCGCAGAGCGATCCGCCGTTGCCGCAACTGATAATCTTTCCTCCCGACAACAAGGCTTCAGCAAAAATTTCGACTGCACGCTCCATCGCCCCTACGGTCTGGGGATCCGAAACAAACGCATCAAGGATGCGCACCGCTTCCTGCAAACTATCTTTTATTATCCTCTCCATAATCATCATTCGTTTATCAAACACGACGCCACGGACAACGCCGCATAGTCTCCGATCTGTTCTCCCAATGCCGCCGGCAGTATCCGACACACGCGACGGGCATGCGGCAGGGCCTCCCGTTCTATTTCCTGCAAAACGTACGGTTCCATCATCTCACGGTTACGGGCATAAATACTCCCTATTACAATCGCTTCCGGATTCAACAGATCGATTACCATGGCAAGACCGCGCCCGAGATAGGTCGCCGAAATCCGATAGATCTCCCGTGCCAGTTCATCACCCTCCGATGCCGCTACCGCCACCTTCTGTGCGGTAATCCCGTCGAGCTCCTCCGCCGCACACCACGGCACACGCTCTCCCATCTGCAACCGTTCGCTGACCTTGAAGCGGGCCAGCTGGGCAATGCCTCCGCCCGAAGCGAACCCCTCGAACGAACCGCACTTGCCGTATCCGACCGGCCCGAACGGGGACAAACGGATGTGCCCCAACTCTCCGGCATTATCGTTCGTTCCGGCGTAGAGTTTACCGTCGAGGATCAATCCGGCCCCCAGACCCGTTCCGAAAGTCAGAAAAACCATATTACGCAACCCGCGTCCCGCTCCGAAACGCCACTCGGCCAACGCACACGCATTGGCATCGTTATGGATTCCAGCCCGGATACCGAACCGGTCGCTCAACATCTTCACGATGGGAATCCCGTCCCAGCCCGGCAAATTCGGCGGTGACATAACCACCCCCGTCCGGCTGTCGAGCGGACCGCCACAACTGATTCCGATCGATGCGGTATTTTCGGCCGTCAACCCGTGCCTCGACATTAGGCTCTCGGTCTCCGCAACAATTCGGGCGATCGTCTCATCCACTCCGGCCGTCGGAAATTTCACCTTCTCCACTATCGTCAACTCACCGTCCGACTCACGACCATAAATCACGGCACACTTCGTCCCGCCTATATCGACCCCCAATATATTATATTCCGCCATACGAAACTATTTTTTTACGGGATAAATTCCCGTCTTCGACAACAATTTACGATACTCCCCGAGATCGAAAGGCGCCTTACCGTACAAATAATGATTCTGCCGCACCCCCTCTTCGGTCTCATAACGGATCTGTAAAATACCCTGCCCCTCCATCACCGGAAGTTGAGCCACTTCTGATTTTCCATTCGCCTCGACCGAATAGTCTCCGTCGTAGAGCTGACGACCCGTCGCGACATCCGTAACGACAACATGCCCCGACACCGGACGACGCGTATCGTTTACGGCCCGGAGCGGATATTTCCCCTCCACCGGATCATTGATCAGCACACAGACGTTCGACTGCACGTTGGAAATAAACCGATAGGCCAACTTGGGAGAGTTATAGTAATCGGCGACTGCATCCGAAATGATCGGCCACCCGTCACGCACGTTCCACCAGATAATTCCTGTCTTCCCGTCGAACTTGTTGCCCCGCCACATCTCGACAAAGAACTTCATGGCTTCGGCCTGTACGACCTGCGACGCGAAGATAAAATCGTCCAACTCCTCGGGCACTGATCCGAAAAGCAACGTCACCTGATTCAGCATCAGATTGTTCCGGTCATTGGTCTGTCCCCACACTTCGAAACGTCGGGTCGACTTGGTCAGCCATTCGTCGTTCCACTGACGCCCTTCGCTCCACGGGTATACTGCATCCGGGGTCATCATCCGCTCCAACGAGCTTCGGTTCGGACATCCGTGATATCCGATCTCACTGACAAAGGTACAGGTCGCAGCCGTGTAGAACGGATCCTTGTAGTAACCGCGCGGCCCCCACAGATGGTTCTCGGGCAGATACTGATCGGCACTCCCGTGCTCCCAAACCGCCTGACTGTAATAGGGCGAACTGGGCAGATAGGGCCGTGTCGGATCGAACTCATACAACACGGAAGGGATCACCTGCCGTGTCACCACATCCCGATTGGGGTTGATATTGAACGGAGCTAACGACCAGCGCAATGCCGCATCGTCCTCGTTGTTCCCGGCCCAAAGCACTAACGAGGGATGGCTGCGAAGTTTCACCACAACCGACGTTACCTCCTCCTCTATGGCCCGGGTAAACTCCTCCCGTTGGGGATAAAAGGTACACCCCATCGTAAAATCTTGCCACACCATAATTCCGTTCTCGTCGCACAGGTCGAAAAAGTGATGATCCTCATACACGTTGCCGCCCCAACAACGGACCATATTGCAATTCGCATCGACCACCAAGCGCATCGCATCGTCGACCAACGAGGCATCACGGCTGTGCAGTGCATCGAGCGGCACCCAATTCGTTCCACGCACGAAGATTCTCTCCCCATTGACGATAAAACAGAACTTTCCGGGCTCCTCCTCCAAATGGATATCCGACAGCTCGAGTTTGACCGTCCGGATGCCGATTCGCTTGGTATCCGTATCGAGCAGCGAGCCGTCGGCATCCAACAGTTGTGCCGTGGCTTCATACAACGCCGGATCGCCATACCCCCGCGGCCACCAGAGCGCCACGCTGTCCAATGCGATGATATGCCGGCCCGCATGTGCGGAAAGCAGCTGTTCGCCCCGATAGACCTCCTTGCCGTCGCGGCTCATCGTAAAGACAATCTTCGCCTTATCCAGCTTTTCAAACGGCAACCGGGTCTGGAAATCAACGAACACCCGAGCCCGATTGTGATCGGTATCCACTTCGGCCGTCATCCAATGCACATCGACGATACGTGCCGGATTCACCGTCCGCAGCTCCACGCTGCGCCACAGACCGGCACTGACCAAACGGGGCATGATGTCCCATCCGTACATGTGGGGCGCCTTGCGCACGAATACCGACTCCTCCGACGGGAAATTACCGATACTGAATGTCCCCAACAGATGATTCTGCCCCTCCAGAACCGCCGAACGAAGGATGACCTGCAACGTATTCTCTTCCGTCTCGTTCAAAAAATCCGTCACATCGAACCTACGCTCGATCAACATATTTGCCGAAGAGCCGACATGTTTTCCGTTCACCCAGATCTCGGCAATGCAGTCGATTCCCCCGAAAAAGAGCTCGGCTCGCTGTCCGGCTTCGAGCTTCGGAGAAGGGAAGGTCCGGCTGTAACACCATTGATACCCTTCGAAGCGGCGCAATCCGTTTACGTTGCTGCCGATCATCGGATCGGGAATCACACCTGCCGCAAAGAGGTCAAGTTCCACGTTACCCGGTACCTGCGCAGGCACCTGCTCCATGCAATCCTGTACCCGTTCGAAATCGGCCGGATCGACAACCGCCGGATCGGGCTGAGGCCAGTAGGAAAGCTTCCATGTCCCATTCAGGGAAATCGTCTCTCCATGTGCCTCGGAACCGCTTACCGCCCATAAAGCGAACAGCCACAAAAGAAAACCGACGCTCCTTTTCATCGTTCGATAGTTATTCGTTATTTAAATATTCAGACCCCCGCAGATATTTCGTTAATCTTGTCGGAACCGAAGTTCGTGCGCACCGGCACCTAACTGCTGCTCCTTACCGCATGCAATCACGGTTGCCGTCGTATTGTCCGGAATCTCCACCTTCAGCATCACACGGTTACCCTCACGACTCCATTCGGAACGGATCATTCCCTGTACCGAACGATACTCGCCTTTCACCCAGTCGAGCCCCTCGACAAAATGGGGTGTGATAAGAATATGACGGAATCCGGGCTGCGCCTCGTCATAATTGATTCCCGCCAGCACGTTATACATCCACGCACTGATGTCTCCCAAGAAGACGTGATTGATCGATGCATCGCGGAATTCGGGCGAAAGCACCCAAGTCTCGCCCAACGTCGTAAAGCCTTGTGTGATCCACCAACCCCACGAGGGCGCATCCTCCTGCGTCGCCATTTTGTACACGGCATCGACATAACCGTACTTGGTCAGCATACGCGGCACGAATTTGCTGCCCAACATGCCGAAATCGAGATGATAGTCGCTCTGTTGAACCGATTTATAGAGGTTGTCGGCCACCTTCTGTTCATCGCCTTCGGGAACAATTCCCAGTGCAAGCGCCGTAGCCAGTGCAGCCTGCGAACCGTTGGCATAAAGAGCAGAATCAGCACGGTAATACTTTTCATTGATCTTGTTGCGCAACTTCTCGGCCTTTTGGCGATAAGGTGCCGCATCCCGACCGGTCAACTCCGCAAAACGGGCCATCAGCACATAGTCCAAATAGTAGAAACACGGAGAGGTGAACTGCGTCGGAGTCTGCGTCTTATAGGGTACCCAATCGCCGATGCCGTAGGTCACCAATCCATCCTGATCCTCACGAGCACCCAGAAAGGCCAGATATTTTTCACAAACCGGGAAGATCCGTTCGATCGCCCGGGTATCGCCGTAATAGTTGTAAAGCGCATTCGGAATAATAAACATCGCCGCATCCCAAACCGGACCGATCCAATCGCTGTACCCCCAACCCGAACTCGGAATGATTCCCGCAATCTGTCCGTTCTCCAACTGGTTGTCTTCGATATCAGCCAGCCACTTTTCGTAGAAACGGATTCCGTCGAAGTTGAGCAACCCCAGATCGACCGACACATGGGCGTCAGCCGTCCAACCGTTCTTTTCGCGTTGCGGGCAGTCGGTCGGAATACTCATCAGGTTCGACAGATAGGAGCGGTTGGTTGCCGCCCATATCTTGTTCAACAGTTCGTTCGAACAACTGAACTTACCGACCGGTTCGACAGCCGTATGCATGCAGAGTGCTGTCAGGTTCTCCTTACCGAGTTTCACCGGGCGATCGGTACGCACCTCAACATATTGGAACCCATGATAATTGAAATCGGGGGTAAACGTCTCGGGCTCTCCGCCCCGGAGGGTATAGACATCGGTCTGGAACTCATGGCCGGGTTTCGGGAAGAAATAGATATCGATATTACCGGGTTCGAGGCGTCCGGACTCCTTGAGCAGCTCTCCGTACTGCATCGAAACGACCGTCCCGCGTTCGCCCTGTATGTTCAACCGGGCTACACCCGCCATGTTTTCACCAAAGTCGAACACATGTACCGTATCGCCGAACGAACAGACATCGACCGCTGCGATTTCACGTGAACCGATTCCGGGCATAACCTGAGCCACGAGTTTCGGCGAGGGGGCTTCGGTCTCCACTGCCGGATTCCAGCTCCGGTCATCGAACCCGGGTTTGTCCCATCCCGGAAACTCCAACCGTGCATCGTACGTATCGCCGCTGTAAATATTGTTCTGTACGTATGGACCGGTATTGCACTTCCAACTACCGTCCGAAACGATCACCTGTTTCGACCCGTCGGCGGCCACGATGTGCAGTTCGCAGATCATTCGCGCCCGGTTGCGCCACCGTGCCTTCTCGAAATCCCACGTCGCCACGCGCGGATCCTCGTTATAAAACCCGTTCCCAAGGACTGCCGCCAAAACGTTCTCCTCTCCGGCCACGAGCAGATCCGTCACATCATAGGTGCAATAGAGATTCCGCTTGTCGTAGTGGGTGTAACCCGGTTCGAGCCGATTCTGCGTTACGGGCTTTCCGTTCAGCGTCAGCTTACCGTACGCTGCTGCACTCACATACAACCGGGCATAATCGATATCCGCCCCAGCCACAAACGATTTCCGCAACATCGGCGCCGGAGCGAACTGTTTGTCGTGCTTGTCTGTAATCCAACGGCCAGTCCAATCCGAAGCCTCTCCAAACGCCGTTTCGAAACTATCTATCGGCGATACGACAATACGGCCATCTTCGTCCCATGCCGTTGTTCGCCAATAATATCGGGTAAACGGTTTTAAAGAGACATCCGGTGTACACGCCGCAAAGCTGTTTTCCGATTCCATCTCCGGAGAGTTCCACACATCTCCTTCGGCCAGAGAGTCAGCCAGCAATGCTGCCGACGAAGCGATCCGCACCCGACAACGGGCCTGTTCAAACGCATCGTCACCCGTATATTTCCACGTGAATCGGGGTTGCGTATTGGCATCTAATCCGATCGGCGACACGCTATACTCGCAACGCATATTCGTAATCGCAGGACTACCCGCCTCTTGACACGACATCAACATAAATACAGAGCATACGGACATCGACATGCCGACAGTCCGCTTCCAAACGGTAGATTTCTTCATTATTTAGATACAGTTTAAGGTTTAAATCTCTAATCTAAAAACATATCCTTTATAAAGCACTGAAAACAAAATTCATCTCTTAAAAATGCAGATAAAAATACCAACTTTCCCGCTAATTTGCAAATCATTACTGCTTTCTGTCGCTCCCTTCTTGCGAATCGTGCCCTCCGATTAGGATCGAGTCCTCACTGCAAAAACGCTTCTACACGGTTTGGATAATTGACAAAGTTTTCCTTTCTTTGTCTGTAGTTATTTATTCGGAAGTTGCGTTCGAATAAAACTTGGAAATCATATAAACTTGAATAATTATGTCATTTTCGTTCAAAAATGTATGGGAATATGGGCGGATCCGTCCTTTCCTGACCAAAACCAGAGTCGCTTGCAGCGTCATGCTGGCCACGACGGCTCTCCTTTTCGCTTGTAGCGAAGATCCGGAAACCGATCCCGAAGGAGGAGATCCCACTCCACCCGACAGCGAGCAAACCGACTCTACCGAGACCAACCCCGTGACTCCAATCGAGTACATGACCTTCAACTCCACCTCGGCTCATGATCTCGAAATTACTCTTCAAACCGACAGCTCATACAAAATATCGACTACCGGAGAAGATCCTTACGTCTGCACAACTCCGTTGAAGAAGAGTAATCCGGAAGACTCTGTTGTTCTCACTTTTGAATACAAATCTTTCTCTACTATCGAAAACTTCCAGATCTTTTTCGCCGACCCCATATCCGAAGACCGTTCGATCAAGATCGATAAAATCGAATCGGCCCGGTCTCAATGGAAAACTTTCTCGATCAATCTGAAAGACCAAATCGATCAGTTCTCATGGGGCAAAGCGGGCGACTACTTACGGCTGGACTTCGGCCAAAAGTCTGGCGTAACGATCCAGATCCAAAAGATGTACCTCAGGGCAATGAACGATGAAGAAAAAGAGGAGCAAGAGAGTGAGCAGGATAAGGCCCAATATGAAGCCGAACTCAATACAAACCTTCAGAAATATCTTCAAGCCAGCTATCGCTCTGAAATTACAAGTGTAGAGGTTAAACCGTTCCTGATCGACATCAAAGGAAATTGTGCCGGAGATGGAGAATTTTACCTGTGTGAGGTTCCACCCTACCTTGACGTAACACAAATCAAAGAGTTCGAATACAAAACTCCGATTACCAGCTCCTCCTTCTCGTTGAGTCTGAGCCGGACGGCCGAACGAGATGGTATCGAATATGACCGTGCCCTCTCCAAATGGGTGATCGTTAAAACCACCGACGGTAAAGACGCTATCGATTCTCATGCCCATTATGCCGATGATATTCAAGCATCGCAATCAATGTCTCCCATGCAGCTTACGACGAAAAAAGGGTTGGGAGGATTCCATCTTAATGCCGTTGAAAGCGACCTCGACGATCTGGGAATCGGCAGCGTAACGGTCAATGTGCCTATTACGGCCTACATGTTTACCTCGGATAGAGGCAACTGCATTTCTCATACCTACGGAGGCATAACTTACTATTTCGACCGGGGCGGTATCGAAAATTTGGACGCTACCTTCCGCGCCACGACCAAACGGAATATCGTCGTTTCGGCTATCCTTTTGATCCAACCAGCGGCCAGTTGCCCCGATCCCGAAATCGGCAGATTGCTCCAACACCCCGACTACACCTCGCAAGGTATCTATACCATGCCCAACATGACCAATCCCGAGAGCGTTAATTGCTATGCCGCAGCACTCGACTTCCTTGCCAGCAGATACTGCCGTACCGACAATCAATACGGAAGGATCAATTATTGGATCATGCACAACGAAGTCGATATGGGACTCGATTGGACCAATATGGGTGCAAAATCCATTTGGCTCTATACAGACACTTATATGAAATCAATGAGAATGTGCTACAATATTGCACGGCAATATGATCCAAATGCCGAAGTCCTTGGATCATTTACTCACCATTGGGCACAATCTTCAGGAGCCAATCATCCTTCGAAAGATATGCTTGAAATGATCGTAAAATACAGTAAACTCGAAGGCGATTTTAAATGGGGTGTGGCCCACCACCCTTATCCAGATGATTTGAGTGAACCGAAAACATGGTTGGATAAAAATGCAACATTCTCAATGAGTTCTCCCAAAGTCACTTTCAAAAATCTTGAAGTGATCAATAAATGGATTTTGGAGAGCGAAAACCTCTATATGGGAACCACAAAACGGACGCTCTGGCTCTCGGAAAACGGAACCAACTCTCCGACATACAGCGAAGAAGACCTCAACGAACAAGCAGCCGGATTTGCCTACGCATGGAAAAAGATCAAAGCGCTCGACGGTATAGACGGTATCCAATGGCACAACTGGATCGACAACCGAAGCGAATACGGCCTGAGAATTGGATTACGTCGATATCCCGATGACGAAGAAGATCCACTGGGCAAGAAACATGTATGGTATGCTTACCAAGCAGCCGGAACAGATCAGGAAGATACGGTATTCGAACCATATCTTGCCATCATCGGTATCAGCGATTGGGATATCGTCCAAGATTTCATCAGCGAATAGATTCGGCCTCATATAATCATCCAAACAAAAGACGGGAAAAACAGTTTTCCCGTCTTTTGTTTTTGCAACCGTCGAAACCGGCCGCAGATTTGCATATCTTTACAGCGTGCTATTCAACAGAACACCATGAACATCAAGCAAAAAAAAATTATCCGCATATCGGCAATCTGCCTATTGGTCATTCTGTTCGTGTTGGCGGGTGCCGAGATCTGGATCACTCGGAAAATCGAGGCCGCGATCGAACATACCATTCGGGAACAGGGAGGAGTTCCGGGAAGTGGTGAAGCGGACGATGGGCTT
>URBJ01000035.1 GCA_900546005.1 uncultured Alistipes sp.
GCTCAATTCGGATTTCTTGAACTGACCGCCGTAGCGCATGTCGACGTTGATTCTGCCGAACTCTACACCGCCTCCCACTTCATAGGCCACGACTGATTTGGAGAGTTCCGCATTGATTGCCGTAGTCGTATTCTGCATTTTGTTTCCGGTGTCGGTCATGATGGTGAATACGGGTCCGGCAAAGAGTCTGATGAAGGCAATTTTCCAGCCGAACAGTACGGGAACCTCCATGTTCTTGATTTTAACTTTGGTTGAGGCATTGTCCTCCATATCCATCGTGAAACGGTGGCTGGCATAGACCAGCTCGGGTTGGATGTAGAACATGGGCAGGTTGACACGGGCGACGAATCCGAGTTGGTAACCGAAATCCTTGTCGGCCGAGAACATGCCCAGCACTTCGTCTTTGGAGGCGTGGATGCTTTGGCTTTGGATTCCGGCCTTGATTCCGAACTGGATCGGACCTTTAGCGGCGCTTCTGTTTGTTATTGTACAGAGAGTCATTACAATGACGGTTGCGAGCAGACATTTTTTAATCATGATTCACTTCTTTTTTAGCGTGATGTTAAGACCTTTCAAAGGTAGGAAAAAATAGAGAGTTTTTCAACATCTCGTTGCGAAAGAGCAAAAGATGGGTAGAGCAGTTCGGTGATGCGGCGGTTTTACCCGAGGGACTGTCTGCCTCCCAAGACGAAAATATCTTCCGGACAGCCGCGGCGATAAAGGGATTGCCGAGCGGAGATGGTGTTCAGAGCAGAGGGCTGAAGAGTCGGGACAGTGCTTCGTAAAAGTTGTGTAGCGTCGGGCGGCTGTCCCAGTATTCTCGGGTGACTAAGCGGCTGCGTTGCAGGTCGTACAGGAATCGTTCCTCGAGCTCTTCGGTTATGGCTTTGTCGTAGAGAATGGCCGAAACCTCAAAATTGTCTTCAAAACTTCGGATATCCATGTTGGCCGTTCCGACGGAGCTGAATTTTCCGTCGATCATGATCAGCTTCGAATGGTTGAATCCCCGACGATAGAGATACACTTTGACGTTGGCGTCGATCAGCTCTTCGATGTAGGATCTTGAGGCCCAATAGACTATCTTGGAGTCGGAACGGCTGGGAATCATGATCCGTACGTCTATGCCGCTGAGAGAGGCGACCTTGATTGCTGTGAGGATCGCTTCGTTCGGAAGAAAATAGGGCGATGAAATGTAGATATGGTGCTGAGCATGGGTGATCGCCGAAAAAAAGGCCTGCATGATCGATGCCCAGTCCGAGTCGGGTCCCGAGGTGACGATCTGAATCGGTGTTTCCGTCTTCACGTGGGTTTTCGGAAGATATTTCGGATAGTCGATCAGTCTCTCCTTGCTGACAAAGAACCAGTCGGTCATGAAGATGATCTGCAACATGCCGACCGCTTCGCCCTCGAGTTTGAGGTGAGTGTCCCTCCACGGCCCCAGTCGGTTGCCCGTGAGGTACCGTTGTGCGATATTGATGCCGCCCGTGAAGCCGATCCGTCCGTCTACGACCAGAATTTTTCGGTGATTGCGGTAGTTGACGTGGCTGGTGAGCCATGGAAAGACTACCGGCATGAAGCATTTGACGTGGACTCCTGCACGACGCAGTTTTTTGATGAATCTATGACTTAGCCCCCAGCTTCCCACATCGTCATATATGACGCGAACCTCGACTCCGGATTGCGCCTTGTCGATCAGAATGTCGGCAATTTCCCGTCCCAAGGGGTCGTCTTCAATAATGTAGTACTCCATGTGAATCGAGGATCTTGCATTGAGCAATGCACGGCGAATTTCGGCGAAGGTCTCTTTGCCGTCGTTGAGGATTGCCACCTCGTTGTGCATGGTGAGCAGGGCTTTGTTGCTGTTGAGCAGCAGGGTAATGATGTCGCGGTTGTCCGAGATCTCTGTTTTGTGGAAGATTGCAGCGTTGTTGATTTCGTAGATCTGTTGCCGGCTGAGGGCGTCGATCTGCTCGAGGTCGTGGAGCTCTTTGCGGTTGAATATCTTTTGTTTTCTGTGGTTGCGACCGAAAACGATATAGAGGACAAACCCGACGACCGGCAGCAGGGAGATGACGATGATCCACGAAAGAGCCTTGACCGGATCGCGTTTGTCGTGGATGATTACGGCGATCGTAACCATGACGAAGAGGATGTATCCGATACTCAGCAGCGGTTTCAGGTCGGCTGCAGCGAATAGAAGTTGGGCACCATTCATATCCGGAACGTTGAATATGTAAATATACACAAAAGTGTATGCTGGAACAAGAGAGAATGTAATTTCTCGATCAAACCGCTACGAATTCCCATCCCGTTCTCTCCAAAAATACGAAAATTTTTGTGCCGATACGAATTTGCTCATCGATTTTTTTGTGCAGTGATGCAGGTTGAGGAGTCCGGGTTCGGGCTATGCGCCGATGTGGGTTAAAGAAAAAGAGATGATTCCGTTGCGATCGAATCATCTCTTTTCCATTGTATAAGTTGGTTAACAACATCTGTAGCTGTTATTCCCACTCGATAGTTGCAGGTGGTTTCGAACTGATGTCGTAGACCACGCGGTTGATACCCCGCACGCGGTTGATGATGTCGTTCGACACCTGAGCGAGGAAGTCGTAGGGCAAGTGTACCCAATCGGCGGTCATTCCGTCCGTTGAGGTTACGGCTCGCAGGGCCACACAATTTTCGTAGGTCCGCTCGTCACCCATGACGCCAACCGACCGTACGGGCAGCAACATCACGCCGGCCTGCCATACCTGATCGTAGAGTCCCGATGATTTCAACCCGTCGATAAAAATTTTGTCGGCTTCCTGAAGAATGCGTACCTTCTCTGCGGTCACTTCGCCGAGAATCCGGATGCCCAATCCCGGACCCGGGAAGGGGTGACGTCCCAAAATTTCGTGGGGGATATTCAGCTGTTTGCCGACGCGGCGCACCTCATCCTTGAAAAGCAGGCGAAGCGGCTCGACGATTTTGAGATTCATCTTTTCGGGCAATCCGCCGACGTTGTGGTGCGATTTGATCGTGGCCGACGGTCCGTTTACCGATGTCGACTCGATGACATCGGGGTAGATCGTACCCTGAGCCAGCCATTTTACGTCGGTGAGCTTCATCGCTTCGCTGTCGAAGACTTCGATGAAGTCGCGGCCGATGATCTTGCGCTTCTTTTCGGGATCTGTCGTTCCAGCCAGATCGGAGAGAAACTTGTCTCCTGCCCGGACACCGATGACGTTCAGTCCAAGCGATTCGTAGGAGCTCATCACATCTTCGTACTCGTTTTTGCGCAGCAGTCCGGTATCTACGAAGATACAGATCAGTTGCTTGCCGATCGCTTTGTGGAGCAGGACGGCAGCTACCGATGAGTCGACACCGCCGGACAGTCCGAGCAACACTCGGTCTGTTCCTACTTTTGCGCGCAGTTCGCGGACGGTCGATTCGATAAACGAATCGGGGGTCCAGCTCTGCTCACAGCCGCAGATGTCGACAACAAAGTGTTTCAACAGACGGGATCCTTCGGTCGAGTGGTAGACTTCCGGATGGAATTGGATGCCCCACGTTTGTTCTCCTTCGAACTCGAAGGCAGCGACCGGTACATCCTCCGTACTGGCGATGATTTTGCAGTTAGCCGGAAGTCGGACGATCGTATCGCCGTGCGACATCCACACTTGTGTCGTGTCCGACAGATCGCGGATCAGCGGATTCTCTTTGTCGACTTTCGACAACATGGCGCGACCATACTCCCTTGTGGCCGATGGTGCGACCTCGCCGCCGAAATTTTGCGACAGATACTGAGCTCCGTAGCAAACACCTAACAGCGGGAGATGTCCTTTGATGGCCGAGAGGTCGATCTGCGGAGCCTTTTCATCGCGAACCGAATAGGGACTTCCCGAGAGGATCACGCCCCGTACCGATTCATCCAACGTGAACTTGTTGAACGGATGGATTTCGCAATAGACATTCAGCTCCCGAACCCGACGGGCGATCAGCTGGGTGTATTGCGATCCGAAATCCAGAATCAATATTTTTTCCTGCATATTTTCAATGTGTGAGTGTAGTTTGGTACCTTGTTCTGATTATCCTCGTAATTGGGCTCCCGCCTGTTTCTCGAATGCCTGCAACAGGTTGTGCATGGTCCGGTCGATCAACTGATCGGTGAGCGTCTTTGTCGTATCTTCGAGGGTGAAGCTCAGTGCATACGATTTCTTGCCTTCGGGGAGCTTGTCGCCTTCGTACACGTCGAACAGCGTGACGTTTTTGAGCAGCTTCTTCTCGGTCGAGTAGGCGATGTGTCTCAGTTGTGAGAAGGTCACCGCTTTATCTACCAACAGTGCCAGATCTCGTTTTACCTCCGGGAATTTGGGCAGTTCGCTGACGGTGACCGAGTGGTTGCGGATCAGTTTGACCAGCGTGTCGAAATTCATTTCCAGATAGTAGACCTCGTTTTTGATGTCGAACCGGTTGCGAATCTTTAGGGACACGATACCCATCTCCAGCAGTCGCTGCGAACCGTTGAATTTGCAGCAGACGGCTTCCGAATAGAGATCGCTGTCGCAGGTCTCGTACACCGCACTGTTCAGATCGAGTCCGAAGCGCTTCAGCATCCGTTCCGCGGCGCTCTTCAGGGTAAAGAAGTCTGATGGACGGGACGGAACGTTCCATGAAGCGGCCCTGTCGTGGCCCGTTACGATCATCGATACCATGGCGCGTTCTTCGTATGGAGCGAGGCCACCCTGTTCGACCTTGGTCTCGTCGAAGCTGTAACAGTGCCCCAGCTCGAAGAGTTTGAGGTCGCCGTTTTTCCGGTTTGTATTGAGTTGTACGGCCTCCAATGCGTTGAAAAGGAGCGTTTGCCGCATGACATTCAGGTCGTTGCTCAGCGGATTGAGTATTTTCACGCAGCGGGATGCCGGGTACGAGGTCAACTCTTCGTAGTAGGCGGCTTTGGTCTGCGAGTTGCTCATGATCTCACGGAAACCGATCGATGCCAACAGATCCGAAAGCGTATTGGCTATTTTGTCGCGATTGGGACGGGGTGCATACGACAGCGAGGAGTTAACGTGTTCGGGAATCTCCACATTGTCGTAGCCGTAGATCCGTAAAATATCCTCGACCAGATCAGCTTCCCGCTGTACATCCACCCGATAAGGGGGAACACAGACGTTCAACACGCCGTTGTTTTCGCTTTCGATTTTGACGTCGAGGGCAAGAATGATCTTCCGCATCGTTTCGTCGGGGATATTCTTGCCGATCAGCTTTCTGACCCGATCGAACGATACTTCGAAACGGAACGGTTCGATCCGTACGGGGTAGAGATCCGTAATCGGTGAAGTGACTTTACCTCCGGCCAGCTCCTGAATGAGCAGTGCAGCACGTTTCAGCGCATACGGAGTCATATTCGGGTCGATTCCCCGCTCGTAGCGGAACGAGGCATCGGTGTTGAGGCCGTGTCGTTTGGCCGTTTTCCGGATCCATACTGGATTGAAGTAGGCACTTTCGATGAAGACTTCGGTGGTTGAATCCGTCACTCCGGAGCCTAATCCTCCGAATACGCCGGCGATACACATCGGCTCCTCGGCATTGCAGATCATCAGGTCTTGTGCCGAGAGTTTACGTGAAACGCCGTCTAACGTCACGAATTCGGTGCCTTCCGGACAAGTCCGCACGACGATCTTGTTGCCCGTGATTTTCGAGGCATCGAAGGCGTGGAGTGGCTGACCCGTTTCGTGAAGGATGAAGTTCGTGATGTCCACCACGTTGTTTTTCGGGTTCATGCCGATGGCGATCAGACGGCGTTGCAGCCACTCGGGCGACGGTGCGATCTTGATGCCGGTCATGGTGAGCCCCATGTACCGGGGAGCCGCTTCGCTGTTGACCACCTCTACTTCGATGTGTTTCGAGTCGTCGTCCTGACGGAATGCATCCACCGATGGGAACCCGAATTCATAAGGGATGTCGTTGGCCTTGAGATAGACGGCCAGATCGCGGGCAACACCGTAGTGGGACATGGCATCGGCCCGGTTGGGGGTCAATCCGATCTCCATCAGGTAGTCGTCTTCCAGTTGGAAGTAGTCGCGGGCGGGAGTACCGGCCTTTACGTCGTTCGGCAGGACGATGATGCCCTGATGATCGGTTCCTACGCCGATCTCATCCTCGGCACATAGCATACCGAACGATTCTACTCCACGAATCTTGCTTTTTTTGATTTTGAAACCGTTCTCGGCTCCGGTGGGGTAGAGTGTGCTGTTGATCGTAGCGACAACCACTTTTTCTCCCGCAGCGACGTTCGGTGCGCCGCAGACGATCTGTGTCGGAACGCCGTCGCCCAGATCCACCGTCGTTACGTGCAGTTTGTCGGCATCCGGATGTTTCTCGCAGGTGAGGACCTCGCCGACGACTAATCCGGCCAATCCGCCGCGGATCGATTCGATCTTTTCGAGCGCCTCGACTTCGAGTCCGATGCCGGTCAGAATCCGGGCGATCTCTTCGGCCGGGAGGTCGGTTTTGATATAGGTTTTGAGCCAGTTTAATGATATTTTCATCGTAAATTTACGCTTTATATGTTCGGTATTGTTGCGAAGAGTTATTAGCCTCTGTCATAATATCTTCGGATGAACGCGATTCGGGTCGTTCATAATCGAGGCGAAAGTTACGGAAAATTTTGCAAAGTAGCTAATTCTGTTTGGGTAACCCGTTCCGAAAGATCGGTTTTATCGCTCTTTTATTTGCCCGTGGGTGTCGGATAGACGGAATGCAATGAAAACGAGCGAAGACAGATCTGTCTTCGCTCGTCGGTTATGTTGGGTTTAGTGTGGTGTCTATAAAGTGTCGCTGTATACGGCTTCAGGCAGATCCCGGAGGTTGTAGCGGGAGGCCATGGCAGCTCCGTAGGCCCCTGCCGAGCGGATCGTCAACAGATCTCCCCGTCGTGTGACAGGCAGCTCGATGTCGCGGGCGAAGATGTCGGACGACTCGCAGATCGGACCTCCGATCGTATATGTCTCTTCTCCTTCCGTAGAGGTAAGGTTTTCGATCTTGTGTTTGGCACTGTACAGCGCGGGCCGGATCAGATCGGTCATGCCGGCATCAACGATCACAATGTTCTGTCCCGAAGCTGTCGTCTTGTTATAGAGTACGCGGGTGATCAATTCGCCGCATTGTGCAGTCAGTGAACGTCCTAACTCGAAATGTACCGTTTGTCCGGCCTCGATCTCCAGATTTTTGTGGAAGATGTCGAAGTAGGTTTCGAAGTCGGGAATGAGCTCACGATCAGGATCGTCGTAGTCGATACCGAGGCCTCCCCCCATGTTCAGATGTTTGAGTACGATGCCCTGTTCGGCAAACCATGCCTTGATCATGTTGACTCGTTGACACAGCGTCTCGAATACCTTCATGTCGCGAATCTGCGAACCGATGTGGAAGTGGAGTCCGACAATCTCGATGCGGTCCATTTGGGCCAGCGTGGCAATCGCTTCGTCGACCTCTTTGTAGGAGATGCCGAATTTGTTTTCGGCCTTTCCGGTCGAGATGTTCTTGTGGGTTTTCGGATCGACGTCGGGGTTGATTCTGAGCGCAACATGGGCCCGTTTGTTCATCCGTCCGGCGATCTGGTTGATGACCTGAAGTTCATGCAGCGACTCGCAGTTGAAGGAAAAAATATCCTGCTCGAGTCCGTATTCGATCTCTTTGTCGCTCTTGCCGACGCCGGCAAAAACGATCTCTGAGGCAGGAACACCGTGCTCGATCGCTGCTCGCACTTCGTTACCGCTCACGCAGTCCATCCCCATTCCGGCCTGATGTGCGGCATCGATGATGCGGGGATCAAAGTTCGACTTCAGCGCATAGTGTATCTTGAATCCGTATCGGCTCCCCCCCCCGCCTTCATGGCGGTATCGAGCGTACGGTTCAGCAGATCCATATCGTAAAAATAGAATGGCGTGGCCTTCTGATTCAGCTGGGCCGTGTATTGTCTTGCACTCATTGGAATAGACCGTCGTTAAGTGATTGTAATGTCTGTTTTTTCTGTTCGGTGGCGATCAAAATGGCCAGACTGCGGTGGCTGGCTCCGTACGAGATCATCTTGATCGGAATCTTGCGGATGCTTTCGAAAACCCGTGCTGCGAGTCCGGCATCGCCGTGTTCCATCCGTCCGACGACGCATACGATCGAGTTGTTTCGCTCGATCTCGATGGTACCCAATTTTTCTAGTTCGGCAACGATCTCGTCGAGGTGCTTGTCGCTGTCGACCGTCAACGATACGGCGACCTCCGAGGTGGTGATCATGTCGATCGGTGTCCGGTACTGTTCGAAGATTTCAAATACTTTCCGCAGGAATCCATAGGCCATCAACATGCGGGCGGAGTGGATGCGGATAACGGTGATGCCGTCCTTGGCCGCTACGGCGTGGAACGACTTCGAGTTGTCGTCGCAGTTGGAGATCGTGGTTCCCGGAGCGTGGGGGTCCATCGTATTTTTCAGCAGTACCGGAATACATTTATCCTTACAGGGCTGTATGGTTGCCGGGTGCAGAATCTTGGCACCGAAGTAGGCCAATTCGGCCGCTTCGTCGAAGCTCATGTTGCGGATCGGATAGGTGTGCTCTACGAAGCGGGGATCGTTGTTGTGCATGCCGTCGATGTCGGTCCAGATCTGCACTTCGGAGGCGCCGATGGCTGCTCCCATAAGCGCAGCACTGTAATCGCTTCCCCCACGGCCCAGATTGTCGATCTCACCTTTGTAGTTCGAGCAGATGAAGCCTTGTGCGACATAGAACGTGTCGGGATCGGCTGCTACCGGAGCCAAGGCTTTGCAGATGCGTGCCATATCGACCTTCCCCTCCTGATCGGTCACCATGAAATCGGGAGAGTTGAGGCAGACGGCCTTCGTTCCGGTTTCGTTGAGGTAGAGGGTGAAGATCGCCGAGGTGAGCAGTTCGCCCTGAGCGATGATTTTCCGTTCGGAGGTGTATTCACGGAAGTTCGAAGTCTCGGTGCGGATCAAATCGAACGTGGCTTGCATCCGGTTCAGGGCCTCCTGTTTGTGTTGATCGAGCAGGCCTTCGATGCAGGTCGTATATTTGTCGGTCAGCATGGCGATGCGGTCGTCGATCGTGCTTTGATCTTTTTCAGCTGCAGCCGAAACGATACGGACCAGCGCGTCGGTCGTACCCGACATGGCCGAAAGAACGGTGATTCGGGCCTTTTCGTGGCGAATGATCTCCGCAACTCTTTTCATGTTCGCGGCGGAACCTACGGATGTGCCGCCGAACTTCAAAACTTTTGTCATACGATAAGTATACTTGGTAAATGTTAATGTTTTCCGTCGGAATTGCTGCTCCGCACCAGATGCGGGTGCAAAGATAATGGTTTGGACTCAGAAAAAATCGAGCAGAAATATACCTTTTGCGCAAAAGTAGTACAAAATGTTTGTTTTTACGGGTAATTTTTATTTTTTTTGCAACAATAGGTCGGATCGTTAAAAAATATATACAGAACGCCGACTGGTAAGCAGATGTTCCGAGGTGGACGGATTCTGGCAAGGACCGGAGATCTATGGGACATGTTGCAGCAATAGATTTTTGAACCGAAAAACCATCGTGTATGTTGACGATTCCAAACGCCGTAGAAGAGGTAATCAAGAAGAAACCGTTTTTGGAGGGAGCGCTTGTCGAGGGGTTGGTCAACCTCTCCGCCTTGGCCCGCCAACTCAAACCCGACATCGAAAAAAAAGTGGGCCGTCCGGTCAATGACAGTGCGGTGATCATGGCACTCAACCGTCTGGTTCCGCGGTTGGAGCTGATGTCGGCCATGAAATTCAAGAAGGTGGTCGAAAACATCGGCGACATCATCGTACGTTCGAATCTGGCAGACTATGCTTTCGTCAATTCGCCGACCCTTTTTGCCAAACAGGCACGTCTGCTGGAGCGTATCAGCACGATGAAGGATGTTTTCTGTACCTTTTCACAAGGAATTTATGAGACGACGTTCGTTGTAAGCAATTCGATCGTCGATCTGGTAGACGAAATTTTTACGCATGAGAGTCGAATCGCCAAGACCGAAAATCTCTCCTCGATTACCGTAAAACTTCCGGCCGAAAATACGGTGTGCCCCGGAGTGTACTACTATATATTTAAGGAGTTGGCATGGGACAACATCAACATTGCGGAGGTGATCAGTACGACCAATGAGTTTACGGTCGTGATCGGCGATGCGGATATCCACCGGGCCTTTACGATTCTGATGGAGGCGAAGCGGCAGGCAACTCTGTAAGAGTTTGTCTTTTCGTCGTGAGGCCGTTCCCTCGAAAATAAACTAAGAAGCAGTGAAGCGGATCGTCATATTGTTGAGTGCGGTCGTGTTTTGTGTGTCGTTGCAGGCGCAACGGACGAAAGTGCCCCGCAAATTGATGCAGGACAGCCTGCCTGCTATGGTCGAACGGTGTGCACGGGTGCTCGATGCGGCCTATATGGCTCAACGATTGATCCGAATCGATCGGAACCTGAAGGGATGGAGGGGGTGTCCGGTTGCGCTGTATGCGTACGAGACTGGCTACGACAGTACGGCTCGCGGACCGAAACTCGGTAAGGTATATCTCTATAGTCCCTCACCTGAAAGGTTGGCCAGATGGATCATGAACGCATGCTGGAAGGTGAAAGGAAGTCTCGATTACCGGTATACGGAACGGATGCGTAGACAGATTCTGTACCAATCGGGCGGGCAGTTCCCTGTGAACGGGGTGGTGTATGAAGCGATGTATCGGGCAGGGGACTATTACCCTTACCTTTTCAAGAACGGGGTGACGGTTTGGTTGGCCGACACTACCTATTTTGCGGCCGACAAACATCCGACAGAGACTCAGTTGGATTTTTACCTCAAAATGACGAAAAATGATTTGAAACCGCATACGGGAAAGTATGCGCGGATTATCAGCACGACGCCTCAGCAATATGTGGCAGCAGGAGGCAAAGTGTCGGTATTGGATGGAGATGCTGTATCGCAGCGATGGCTGGATGTGGTTCGCAAGATGTACAAGCGGGCAATGAGAAGCGACCGGAATAAGTTGATGGAGATTTGGGCGGAGGCTAATTTGTAATGATAACGATTGAAGATTGACTTTTAAATACGATACATGACCTCTCGAAAGAATATCGGGGGGGGAGGATGCTTAAATGTGTGGAACTAAATTTCAGACAATAAGCAAGAAAAATTAAGCATAAAACAAACTGTGCCGGCTGAATTCGATTCCTTTCTCATTCATGACCGACACAGTCTGTTCTTTATGTTTCACTGGTGGGAATAACCTATTTGTTTCCACCGAGTTTGCTCTCTACCTCTTCTTTGCTTAATTGTTTGGTGCAGAAGAACCAGTCATAACACTTCATTTCGCCCTCCTCTCCGTCCATGCGGGCTTTTGCCACGCCGCAGGAACCGGCTGTAGGTACGATTACTTCGTCACCGGGACGCCAGTCTGCCGGCAGTGCGACGCCGAAATTGTCTGTCGTTTGCAGTCCGATAAGGATTCGTTTGATTTCGTCGAAGTTGCGACCAAGTGACAGCGGGTAGTATAGAATCGTGCGAATTTTATCCTGCGGATCGATGAAAAATACCGCTCGGACAGCAGAAGTTTGGCTTTCTCCGGGTTGGATCATGCCATAAAGCTTGGCCACCTGCATCGTAATGTCTTCGATGAGCGGGAACTTTACTTCTACATCCTTCATGCCCTTGTATTCGATTTTGTCTTTGATGGTGCGCAGCCATGCGATGTGGCTGTACAGGCCGTCTACCGACAGACCGACCAGCTGGCAGTTAAGCGCTTCGAAATCGTCGGCCATGGAGGCGAAGGTCATAAATTCTGATGTACATACAGGGGTGAAATCGGCCGGATGGCTGAACAGAATTTTCCATTTCCCCTTGTAATCGCTCGGAAAGTTGATCTCTCCTTGCGTCGTTTTTGCCGTAAAAGCCGGAGCTGAGTCGCCGATCCTCGGCATGGCATTGATCTGATTGTTTTCCATAAAAAACTGATTTTAAGTTAAACATAAAAATCGGATCGGTGTGGTTTTATAAAAAACAGGAATGGATTATATGATTATCCTCCTCCTCTTGTCTGAAGACAAAGATAATAAAAAATTCTATATGATAAAAAATATCAATTGTTTTTTATGGAAATTTGTTGTTAAAGACATTTTATATAGTTTGGGGGTCGTCTTTGGAGAGTTTTGTATTTTCGATTTTAGTTTGATTAAATCCGTCCAAATCCCATTCGCCTCCGAGCCCATGGCATGACCAAAGCCGGCGGTTTCTGTTCGCGCAACAGATCGGCCATGTATTTCATGTAAGGATCTACATGTTTGAAAAACAGTTTGAATCCTTCGCATAGTGCATTCTTGTTGGGCTTTCCGTCGGCCGATTGCTCGAAGCGGTGCTTGGGACACTCTCCCCGGCAGGCAAAATAGTAGCGACAGTTGAGGCATTCGGACGGCAGGGTATTGCGTTTGTCCATCCCGAACCGGAACTGCTCTTTTTTGCGGTATAAGGATCTCAGATTGTGGTCCTTAATATTTCCCAGACGGTATTCCGGATAGACGAAGTGGTCGCAGGAGTAGACGTCACCGTTGTGTTCGATGACCAAGGCATCGCCGCACGTGTCTGCAAAAGCGCACAGAGCAGGAGGTACCCCGACCCATTGGGCCAGAGCGACATCGAACATCTGAACGAAGTAGCGTCCGACATCCGTCAGTACCCACTCGTCGAAAATGTCGTTGAGGAATCGGCCGTATCCTTTGGCCGAGACGGACCATTCTGCCATGACCGAATCCGGAGTTCCGGGCGGAACGATCAACGGCTTCCCTGTCTTGTCGGAGATGCGTACATGTTCGAGTGCCGGCAGAAACTGCATGAACGAGCTGCCGATCGATTTGAGGGATCGATAGATTTCGACCGCTTTCCCTTCGCTGGCCCGACTGACGACGCTCATAGTATTGAACTCGACCCGATATTTTTTCATCAGTTCGATGGCGTTCATCACCTTGTCAAAAGTGGCTTCTCCGGCTTTGTTCCTCCGGTAGGCATCGTGAACGGAAGCCGGACCATCGATGGAGATGCCGATCAGAAAGCGGTGCTCGGCAAAGAAGCGGCACCACGCTTCGTCGATCAGCATGCCGTTTGTCTGCAATACGTTCTCAATCTGTTTTCCGTTGGCATATTGTCGTTGCAGATCGACGGCTTTTTTGTAAAAATCGAGTCCTGCGATCAAAGGCTCTCCGCCGTGCCAAACGAACATGATCTGCGGAATGTCGTTGGCTTGGATATATTGTTTTATGGTTGTCTCCAGCAGTTCGTCGTCCATGATGGACTGACGGTTCTCGTATAAAGAGGCTTTGTCTAAGTAGTAGCAGTAGCGGCATCCCAGATTGCAGACCGATCCGGCCGGTTTGATCATGGCGGAGAAAGCCGTCGGTCGGTTCGGTTTGAGGGCTTCGTCGAATGTGATGAATTTTTTGCGGTTCATGGTGTTTGCCCAGCACTTTAAAAAGAATACGAAAGGTATTAAATCTCGGGAATATAAAAAAAGAAAGGTTGATTATTTTTTACGGAAACGTTATCTTTGAAAAACAGCGAATCAAGGAAAAAAGTCTAACGGCTCGTCTCGTTGTGGTTGCAAAATTAGGGGGTTTGTATCACTGAAGAAAGTAAAACATAGAGAAATGAAGGAATCCATACTCTTTTCGGCCTGTATGTTATTGACTGCCGAATCGGCAGTTTATGCGGGAAATGGCGATTCGTTGTCTCCCCCAAAGGAAAAACCCAATATTTTGATTATCCAGTGTGACCAGCAGCGATATGACTGTCTCGGATATACGGAAAATCCGATCGTGAAGACTCCGAATATCGACCGACTGGCGGATCAGGGGATGCAGTTCACGCGGGCCTACACGCCGATCCCGACCAGTTGTCCGGCCCGACAGTGTCTGCTGTCGGGACAGTGGCCCGAACAGCACGGAGGTCTCTGGAATTATGACATTACGTTGCCTGTCAGGTTGTTTGATTCGGATACATGGACCGAACGGCTACAAGACGAGGGGTATCGGACGGGGTATGTGGGCAAATGGCACGTGCACCCGACCAAAACCCCGCTCGATTTCGGATTCGACGACTATGTCAACGAGGCACAGTATGCGGCATGGCTTAAAAGCGAGGGAAAACGCCTGCATCGGGTCAACACCGGACAGACCGCGATGATGGGCGGTTACGACAGTATCGACAAGGAGGTGGCCTCGGTCCATTGGTTTGTCCGGCAGGCGATCGAGTTGATCCGCAAATACGAAAGTGAGGGGAAGCCATGGCATCTGCGGTTGGATTATGTCGAGCCGCATCTGCCCTGTTATCCGGTGAAGGAGTTCTATGACCGGTATGCTTCGCGGTCTATCCCTCAGTGGCCGAATTTTCCAGACGATTTGGAGAATAAACCCTATATCCAGCGGCAGCAGATTCTGAACTGGACGCTGGAAGATTATACGTGGGCCGATTGGGAACGCTACATGCGCTCCTATTATGCGGTTGTGGAGCAGGTCGACGATGCAATCGGCATACTGATCGAGGAGCTTGAGAAAGAGGGGTTGACAGACCATACGATGATCGTTTATACCGCCGATCATGGCGATGCGGCCGGAAGTCACGGCATGTTGGACAAACATTATGTCATGTATGAGGAGGAGGTCCATGTGCCGCTGATCGTGCGTTGGGATGGAGTGGTTGAGGCGGGCAGTCGATGTGATGCCTTCATTTGTCATGCACTCGATCTGGCTGCGACGATTCCCGAGATTGCAGGTTTTGAGTTTGCCTCTGCGGGAGCTTCGTTGATGCCTCTGCTTACGGGACAGCGCGATACGACTTGCCGTGACTATGCTTTCAGTAACTACAACGGGCAGCAGTTCGGCCTGTTCGTACAACGTATGGTTCGTGATGAGCGGTATAAATATGTGTGGAATCCGACCGATACCGATGAGTTCTATGACCTGCAGGAGGATCCCTATGAAATGATCAACCAGATCGCGAATCCTGCGTATGCACCGGAAGTGGCACGATTGCGTAAGGTGCTGTACGAGGATCTTGTGCAGCGTAAGGATGCGGCGGCGGGAAATCCATCGGCTGCAAAACGTCAGCTGCTCGAGGGTATGAAATATTAATTTTTATCGGGGAATGAGTACGTTAAAAAATACATCGATTCTTTGTTCTGCACTTACGTGCGTTTTGCCGGCGGCGGAAGTTGCTGGGGCGGCTCCCAATGAGCAGCGGCCCAATATCATTTTTATCTTGGCTGACGATCTGGGATATATGGACGTCTGCGCCTTTGCGCATCGTGTGACGGGAACGCCGGTTGACAGCATGTTTTTCGAGACACCTCATATCGATCGGTTGGTGGAGGAGGGCATGGCTTTTTCGAATGCTTATGTGTGTCCGCTGAGCTCGCCGACGCGTTCAAGTCTGTTGACGGGAAAGTATGCGGCTCGGCTTGGGTTTACGACCGCCATGCCGGCCCGGGATACGTGGTACATGCTGAATGAAAAACCACCCCATCCGGGCTATGCGCACGATGCTATCTCGCACGAGGACGATATTCGTATCGAGCAGGCGTTGATCAACGGGAAGTCCAATTCGGCCATTCCTGCCGGATTGGCGTGGGACGAAGGTCGCAAGGAGGTGGTGCTTCCGGAGGCGATGGAGGGCTACCATACGGCGTTTATCGGGAAGTGGCATGTGGGCGGATTCGGTGCGGAGGGGTACCAGCCGGGCGATCGGGGTTTCGATGAGGTGCCGGCTTATTTCGATGCCGGAGGTTCAGCTCATTTCGGCTGGAGAGGGGGCTGGAACGACCGGTCGAAACGGCGCTACCCGAAGATGCCGCAACAGGAGTGGAAGATAGGGGATGCCGGTACGGAGAGCGGTGAGAGCTATCTGATCGATGATTTGACCCAGAAGGCGCTTGACTATATCGATCGGAGGGTTGCCGCCGATGACGGGCCGTTTTTCCTCTATTTCTGTGAGTTTGCAGTCCATACGCCGATACAGGCCAAGCCGGAGGATATTGAATATTTCTCGAACAAGCCAACGCGGGGATGGAACCGGCAGAGCGATCCGGTCTATGCGGGGCTGGTGCACGGACTCGACAATTCGGTAGGAAAGATTCTCGACAAGCTCGAAGAGACCGGTATCGAGGAGAATACGCTTGTGGTCTTTTTGTCGGACAACGGGGGGATCGACGGAAAGATCACGCCGCACGATCTGATCACTAACAATTCGCCTTACGTAGGAGGGAAAGCGACGCTGTTCGAAGGCGGGGTGAAATCGCCGTTGGTTTTCCGTTGGAAAGGGCACATTGAGGGCGGAACGTGGGATGACCGTTCGCTGATCGATGCCAGCGATCTCTTCCCGACATTGCTGGAATTTGCAGGAATCGATCCGACACCCTATTACACCGAGCAGCAGATCGACGGACGCAGTTTTTATTCACTTTTCCAACAGCAAAAGGGTAAGAAAAGAGAGATCTTTTCACGCGATACGCTCTATTGGCACTATCCGTTCAACGTGATATACAACAATCCTGTGGATGGTCTTCCGCTTATGCCCCATTCGGCAGTTCGGGTCGGCGATATGAAGTTGATCTACGATTGGCACGGCCGGCTCTATCTGTTCGACATGGCGAAGGATCCGTATGAGACGCATAACCTTGCCGCCCGACGGGCTAAGGATACGCGTCGGTTGTTCGGCGTTCTGGTGCAGTGGCTCGACCGCAATGTCGAAGCCCGTTATCTACCGGTGAAGAATCCCGATTACGACAAGAGCAAGGAGTCTCGAAAGGGGACACCGTATGTCGATCTGATCGAGGTGTGGCGTTCCGGCGGAGATGTTGTCGAGGCGGCCACGATTCCGGATATGTCGCAACTCGTTATCCGATAATCGAAGCGATGGATTTTGTAGTTAAATATGTAAATTTGTTATAAACGTTAATCGATAAACATGAGGAAAACAGGATACGGGAGGGCACTCTCTTCCTTTTCGTCGGTCGGATTGCTGACTCTGTCTGCCGCAGGACCGTTGCAGGCAGCAACGCCGCACCGGAACGTCGAACAAGATCAGGAGAAGCGCCCCAATATTATTTTTATTCTGACGGATGACCATCGCTATGATGCGCTGGGCGTCATGGGCAATCCGATCATCCGGACGCCGAATCTGGATGCGCTGGCTCGTGATGGGGTGCTCTATACGAATGCCTACGTTACGACCTCGATTTCGTGCAGCAGCCGGGCTTCCATACTGACGGGACAGTATGTGTCGCGGCACGGGGTTTGTGATTTTGTGACCGACATTGCGCCGGATCGGTTTGCCGAGACCTATCCCGTTTTGTTGCGCGAAGCGGGATACAAGACAGGCTTTGTCGGAAAGTTCGGGATCGGTCTACCGAACCAGCCGAAAGATCAGTTCGACTACTGGGCGTGTGAGCCCAAACACCAGCCCGACTACGAAAATAAAGACCGCTATGGGAACTATTATCATCATACGGATGGTGTGAGTCGGGAGATTGCCGGATTCCTCGACAACTTTGCGGGAAAAGAGGAGCCGTTCTGCCTGTCGGTCAGCTTCAAGGCACCGCATACACAGGATGGAGATCCCCGGGAATTCATTACGCATCCTCGATACGATGCGTATTATGCAGATGTGAAGATTCCCGAACCGGCGGTCGGAAGCGATGAGTACTGGAATCTGTTTCCGGAGTTTTTCCGCGAACCGAGCGAAGCCCGCAATCGCTGGCGTTCCCGGTTCGAGACCCCCGAGAAGTATCAGCACAACGTTAAAAACTATTACCGGCTGATCACGCAGGTCGACGATGTGATCGGCGATATGCTCCACCAGCTCGAACGGTTGGGCATCGATGACAATACGGTGATCATATTCATGGGCGACAACGGAATGTTTCTCGGCGAGCACGGATTGGCGGGCAAGTGGTTCATCTATGAGGAGTCGGTTCGGGTGCCGATGTTCATTTACGATCCTCGGGCACCCCGTTCTCAGCGGGGTATTCGAGAAAGCCACATGGCCCTCAATATAGATATTGCCCCCACTATTTTGGCTTTGGCCGGAATCTCGGTACCAGAGGGTATGCAGGGACGGAACTTGTCGGCTTTGCAGGATAAGGAGGCCAGAGAGTCATGGCGTCATGATTTTTACTACGAGCATCGGTTGCCTCATCCGGCGATTCCGCAGTCGGAGGGAGTCGTCTCGCCGGATTACAAATATGTAGTTTACTTCACGCAGCAACCCGCTTATGAAGAGTTGTACGATATGCGCAGGGATCCGCACGAGATACACAACCTGGCATCCGATCCTGCCTATGCCGATGTGCTGGCTGCTTACCGGACCCGGTGTGAGGAGCTGAAGCGTGAAGCGCGGTAGCATGTGCGAGAAATTCCCGGAATCGGAAAAAACAAAAATTGTTTTTTTGAAATTTTTGATGAATGAAGGGTGCGGCCGGTTTAAAGTAAACCATACAGGACGAACTTCCTGCACCTGTAAAATAAAAAGAGAGCGGCTGAAATCATATCGGCCGCTCTCTTTTGTACCCCCGACGGGAATCGAACCCATATCACCAGAACCGGAATCTGCCATTCTATCCATTGAACTACAGGGGCAGCCTCTGAATGAGATTGCAAAGGTGCAACTTTTTTGGATTTATTACAAGTTTTTCCACCGCTTTTTTATGACCGGTCAGGAGAAGAGCCGCTTGAGGCATCGCCGGATCGCTCCGAACCGCTGCCGGTTCTGTTGTGCAGCTTCGGTCCATGAACCTGCGAAGTGGTGGATGCAATAGGTGTTGTCGGTACACTCGATCTTGCCCGTACGATACGACTTGGGGCAGAAATAGTCCTGAGGAAAGAGGTGCAGTTCGTTTTCCCAAACCTGATAGCTGTTGTCCAACCGGATACCCCGTTTGTTGATGATGCGGGAGATGATCAGCGTGTTGGGTGTCCGGTTCAAACGCCCGTTCCAACGCACGAAGGGTTTCTTGTCGTAGTAGGCCAGCAGGGGCTGGAGCCAGCGGGCTTGCGGAATACTGGCCATAATTCCCGTCGGGATCAGGTCGTTGGACTCGAAACCACTGAAGGCGGGCAGTTTGAGAAATGAATCGATGTTGCGGATGATCTCCACATCCGTATCCATGTAGACTCCTCCGTAGGTGTTAAGGGCCCACAGCCGGACGTAATCCGTTACGAAGGCGTATCGTTTCTGGGCATAGGCTTCGCGGGTGAAACGGAGCTGGTTCACGTCGAAGCTATCCTCATTCCACAGCATCAGTTGGTAATCGGGCAGGAATTTTTTCCACGATTCGATGCATTTGACACCGAGTTCGGGCATCTGTCCCCGCCCAAACCAGCAGTAGTGAATGATTTTCGGAATCATGTTCGTCCGGTTTCGTTATCTTGGTTATTTAAAATCTTTCAGACAAATGTACGGCGATAAAACGGATCGTCCAAATGGGTGTGTGAAAGATATTTCGCAAACCGTCCGAAAGTTCCCGTCGCTTCGGCTCGATTTCACTATTTATTGTTGTATCTTTGCCGGATAATGAGTAAACGACAACATAAACAATAGTATAAATATGGCATTACAATGCGGTATCGTGGGGTTGCCCAATGTGGGGAAATCGACCCTGTTCAACTGCCTGTCGAATGCGAAAGCGCAGTCGGCAAACTTTCCTTTCTGTACGATCGAACCCAACGTAGGGGTGATTACCGTTCCGGACGACCGGATTATTGCGCTTGCACGGATCGACAATCCGAAGAAAATCATTCCGACGACCATCGAGATCGTCGACATTGCCGGTCTGGTCAAGGGTGCGTCCCGGGGCGAAGGGCTCGGTAACAAATTTTTGGCTAATATCCGCGAGACGGATGCCATCATACACGTGTTGCGTTGTTT
Source organism: uncultured Alistipes sp. (assembly GCA_900546005.1). Classification (GTDB taxonomy): domain Bacteria; phylum Bacteroidota; class Bacteroidia; order Bacteroidales; family Rikenellaceae; genus Alistipes_A; species Alistipes_A pullicola. Next base: position 19,968 of record URBJ01000035.1, read on the forward strand.
CGATGATGCCAATATTACGCATGTGGACGGAAGTGTAGATCCTGTCCGCGATAAAGAGGTGATCGACATGGAGCTTCAGTTGAAGGACTTGGAGACGGTCGAGAGCCGGATCAACAAGGTGCAGAAGCAGGCGGCAACGGGTGATAAAACGGCGCGTCGGCTGTTCGATATACTATCTCGCTACAAGGCGGCATTAGAGCAGGGTAAAAGTGCCCGGACCGTTGAGATCGACAAGGAGGATCAGAAACTGGTTTACGATCTGCACCTGTTGACCAACAAGCCGGTACTGTATGTGTGCAACGTAGATGAGGCGAGTGCGGTGAATGGAAATAAATATGTTGAAGCGGTTCGCGAGGCGATTCGCGAGGAGCAGGCCGAGCTGCTGATCGTTGCTGCGGCAACGGAGGCCGACATTGCCGAACTGGATACCTATGAGGAGCGTCAGATGTTTCTGGAGGAGGTAGGACTCAAGGAGTCGGGCGTGAACCGGTTGATCCGGTCGGCATACAGTCTGCTGAATCTGGAGACCTATTTTACGACCGGACCCGATGAAACCCGGGCGTGGACCTACACGAAAGGGACCAAGGCTCCGCAGGCAGCAGGAATTATCCATACCGATTTCGAACGGGGCTTTATTCGCGCCGAGGTGATCAAATACGACGATTATGTGACGCTCGGTTCGGAAAAGGCGTGCCGCGAAGCCGGAAAAATTGCGATCGAGGGGAAAGAGTATGTCGTGCAGGATGGCGATATCATGCATTTCCTGTTTAATGTATAATAAAATGGAATAGAGGGCGGATCATTATGGAGGAGATGAACGGATGGGTCTATCAGGCGTTGCGTGCCATGGGGCTCTCGGCAAAAGGAGCGGATGCATGGGATCAATGGATTTTGTTGCTGTTGATTCTGATTGTCGCTTTTGTTGCGGATTTCGTGTGCCGGGTGCTGTTGCTGCGGGTCGTGAAACGGGTTGTGGCGACGACGCGGGCCAAGTGGGACGACATCCTGTTCGAAGACCGTGTGCTGCATCGTCTGTGTCATATCGTCCCTCCCGTATTGATCTATTTCATGCTGCCCTATGCCTTTCCGGAAGCTCCCGAAGCGATTTCGTTGTGGCTGAAGGTGATTCTGGTCTATATCATCGCAGTGGTTCTGAGGTTTGTCAATGCATTTTTGCGGGCCTTGTACGATGTGGCCAATGCCAAAGAGGAGTTGCAGGGAAAGCCTTTGAAGGGACTGATGCAGACCGGGCAGATCATAGCTCTGTGTATCGGGCTGATTCTTATCGTGTCGATTCTGATCGACAAGTCGCCGGCCAGACTGTTGGCGGGACTCGGGGCTTCGGCTGCTGTACTGATGTTGGTCTTCAAGGATAGCATTATGGGGTTGGTGTCGGGGGTTCAGCTCTCGGCGAACAACATGCTGCATGTGGGCGATTGGATCTCTGTCGAGAAGCATGGGGTGAACGGTCGCGTGGTGGAGGTGACCCTGAATACCGTGAAGGTGCGCAATTGGGACAATACGATCGTTACAATCCCTCCCTATCAACTGATCAGCGATTCGTTCCAGAACTGGCGTCCCATGCAGGATTCCGGTGGACGACGGGTGATGCGATCGGTCAATATCGATATGACCAGTGTCCGGTTCTGTACCCCGGAGATGATCGACCGTTTCCGAAAGATCCGATTGCTGAGCGACTATATCGAACATAAGGAGCAGGAGTTGGTCGAGTACAACGAGCGGCACGGAATCGCGGAGGTCGACGAACCGGTCAACGGGCGACATCAGACCAATCTGGGGGTTTTTCGGGCCTATCTCGAACGCTATCTGAGGGAACAGGCAACGGTCAATACCGACATGATGTTGATGGTACGTCACCTGCAGCCGACCCCGACCGGAATTCCCGTCCAGCTCTATTTCTTTTCGAACAGGGTGGAGTGGACGGCCTATGAACGGGTGCAGGCCGATGTGTTCGATCATGTTCTGGCCGTGATTCCCGAGTTCGGGTTACGGGTATTCCAAAGCCCGTCGGGCAACGATGTGCAGCGCTTAAGACCGGGAGCGGAGAGTTAGAGATCGTATTCAATCAATAGAAGAAGGGGAAAACATCGATTGTTTTCCCCTTCGTGTTTATGTCAGATGACGTAAAATAACTTTACTACTGCTCGTATCTCTTTTCGATGACGTTCCAGTCGATCAGATCCCAGAAGTTGTGAATAAAATCGGGCCGGCGGTTGCGGTAGTCGATGTAGTAGGCGTGTTCCCAGACATCGATCGCCAGCAACGGACGGAAGCCTTTACGAAGCGGATTGCCGGCATTGGATTCGGAAAGGATCGAGAGCTTCCCAGCGTTGTCG
>URBJ01000036.1 GCA_900546005.1 uncultured Alistipes sp.
CGGATTTTTGGGAAAGCACCCATTTGGTAAAGTAGTCATAGCCGAAATAGATAAGCCCATAGGAAATCGCACCGGAGATTACGCCAAGGCTCATGCCCTCCACGATAAACGGCAAGCGAATGAAGCCATTGGTCGCACCGACATATTTCATTATGTTTACTTCGCGGCGGCGGCTGAACACAGTTATTTTGATGGTGTTGCCCACAATCATAAGCGAAACCGCAATCAGCAGCCCGATGATAACAACGCCGCCTACGTAAGCCATTTTTTTAAGTCCGGTGATTACGTTTGCCACTTCGGTCATGGCGGAAACGGAAAGCACACCGTCAATATTTTCAATGGCGGCAACGGTGCTTTCCAAGTCGGAAACATCGTCAAAGGTGACTCGATAGGAATCCGGAAGGTTGTTATCCTCCTTGTACGCCTCAAAGAGCAGACCCTCGTCGCCCATGGCACTCATCATTTCGGAAAGAGCCTCGCCCTTCGGGACAAACTCAACTGTGGAGATTTTTCCGGTGGCAATAATCGCCTTTCTTATACGCGCTTGGTCATCTTCGGTGGTGTTGTCATCAAGGTATACGATGGCTTCACTCTGATCCTCAAGCTCGTCCACAACGCTGGAAACGTTAACTGCCAAAAGCGCCGCCGCGCCTATGAGAAGCATACAGGAAACCAGAACGCCGATGGAAGCGAGGGACATCAGCCGGTTGTTCCAAAGGTTTTTGAAGCCCTGTTTTACAAGATAGAAAAAACTGTTCAGCATATGGGCGCCTCCGTTCCTTCCACGTCGCGGATAACTTCGCCCTTTTCAATAGTGATTACCCTGCGGTTAAACTGCTGCACAAGGTCGTGCTCGTGGGTGACCATAACTATGGTAACGCCGAGCTTGTTTATCTCGTTGAGCAGGTCGACTATTTCAAAGGAAAGCTCCGGGTCGATGTTGCCGGTGGGCTCGTCCGCTATGATAAGAGAGGGGGAATTAACAAGCGCACGGGCAAGAGCAACACGCTGCTGTTCGCCGCCGGAAAGCTCGTCCGGCTTGCATTTTGCCTTGTTGGCAAGTCCCACAAGGGAAAGCATATACGGAACCTTGCGCTTTATTTCCTTATTTGAAACATTGGTAACGCGCAGGGCAAAGGCAACATTGTCGTATGCGGTCATATTGGGGATAAGGCGAAAGTCCTGGAACACAACGCCTATTGAGCGGCGGAACTTCGGGATTTTGTACCGGGGCATTTTGCCAAGGTTCTTGCCGTTCACCTTTATAACGCCGGAGCTTGCCCGTTCCTCCCGCAGCATAAGCTTAATCAGCGTGCTTTTGCCCGCGCCGGAGGAACCGACGATGAACACAAATTCGCCGTCGGCAATTCGCAGGCTTACATCGTTAAGCGCGACTGTGCCGTTGGGGTATTTTTTTGTCACGTTCTGAAATTCAATCAATCTTAGACCTCACAAAAAACAGTTTATAAAATCAGACGAAGAATTCACCCGCAGTCGAACAATAAAAAAACGTTTTTTCCCATTTTTATTAATAAACACATCTCCGGATAGGCCTTTTATCTTCGGAGTCAACTCAATAAATTGATTATCTTTGTAAACACTTAACAATAATCGCCTGTTCTATGAACGATGTAAAGATACTATGGGTCGACGACGAGATCGACTTCCTCAAACCCCACATTCTGTTTCTTCAAGGGAAAGGTTACGATGTCGAGACCTGCAACAACGGCTATGATGCGATCGATCTGGCTGCATCGAAACAGTACGATCTGATCATCCTCGACGAAATGATGCCCGGTCTGACCGGTCTCGAAACCCTGCCTCGCATCAAGGAGATCCGGCCGATGACCCCGGTCATTATGGTCACCAAAAGCGAGGAGGAGAACATCATGGACAAGGCGGTCGGCTCTAAAATTGCCGACTACCTGATCAAACCGGTCAATCCGAATCAGGTCCTGCTGTCGATCAAAAAGAACGTTCACAGCCAACAGTTAGTGACCGAACAGACCACAGCCGACTACCGAAGCGAGTTCGGACGTATCTCTTCGTCGTTCACCGATGCACGGACATTTAATGATTGGGTTCAAATCTATCGGAAACTTTATAACTGGGAGGTCGATTTGGCGGAATCCACCGATCCGGGCATCCGCGAGATCCTCTCCTACCAGAAAAACGAGGCCAACAACGAATTCGCCAAATTCATCCGCAGCAACTACCAGCGCTGGTTCTCCGATCCGGACGAAAATACTCCGGTTCTATCTCACAACCTGCTCCGGAAAAAGGTATTTCCCGTGGTGGATGCCTCGCGGAAGACCACTTTCTTCTTGATCGACAACTTCCGATACGACCAGTGGCGGATGATTCAGCCGATACTTCACAACCTGTTCGAAGTCGAGAAAGAGGATTTTTATTGCAGCATCCTGCCCACCGCCACCCAATACGCCCGCAACGCAATCTTTGCCGGACTTACTCCGCTGGCTATCGACAAGATCATGCCCGATCTTTGGCTCAACGACAACGAAGAGGGGGGTAAGAATCAGCACGAGGAGGAGTTTCTCCGCCGACAGATCCAGTCTCAAGGAAAACGTTACGACCTCTTCTTCGACAAGATCATCAAAAGCGACTCGGGCAAACGGTTGATCGAGAATATCAGCAAGGTAACGCGGGCAGAATTTTCAGTGATCATCTACAACTTTCTGGACATCCTGTCGCACGCACGGACCGAAACCCAGATCATCCGCGATCTGGCCGAAGATGAAGCGGCTTTCCGATCGCTGACCCGTTCATGGTTCGAGCACTCGGACCTGTTGATCCTGATGCGCCTGCTGGCCGAACAGGGACACACGCTGATCATCACCTCCGACCACGGAACGATCCAGGTGGACCGCCCCGTACGGGTGCAGGGCGACCGGGAGACCTCTTCGAACCTACGTTACAAGACGGGGAGAAACCTCAGCTTCAATGCAAAAGAGGTTTTTGCCGTCACAAAACCCGAATCGATCCACCTACCGAAATCGAACATCACGTCGACCTACATTTTTGCCTACAACCGTGACTTCTTCGTCTATCCGAACAACACGAATCAGTTCGTCCGCTACTACAACAAGACGTTCCAGCACGGTGGCATCTCGATGGAGGAGATGATCGTTCCATTTCTGGTACTCAAACCCCGCTAAAAGTTTTTTGCGGATTTCTCATTACACACACATTAATAAACGTCTTCCGGACTCTTCCCGGAGGACGTTTTTGCGTTATAGAACCTCCTTTCTCTCCGGAAAGGCTGCTCCCCCGAAAAGGCTACTTCTCCGTCCCCCCCATTTCCACACAGCAACACCCGCACTCTTTTTCAGCCGAAAGTTCTCATAAAATACTCTTTGTTAAAGAGAAAGGAGCGCTACGACTTGAATATCCCGCAAATTCTTTCTACTTTTGGGAAAATTACTACCCGATATGAACAGACTATTCTACCTTCCGATATGCATCGGAATCATCCTCACGTCCGTCTCATGCAACCGGTCACTCGTACTCACATCCGACGGAGCCAGCGACTACACAATCGTCATTCCGACTGTTCCTACGGAGATTGAGCGTAAAGCCGCAACAGAATTCCAGCGTTTGTTGGCCTTGAGCAGTTCGGTCGAGGTGCCGATCGCCGGCGATACCCTCCCCACATCGAGCAGAGAGATCGTCATCGGACTCACGAACCGCACTCCGGGTAACATGCAGGATTCGCTGCAGGAGGACGGGTTCGTCATCCGCACCGAAGGCCGATCGCTGCTGATCAACGGCGGCAGCGAAAAAGGTACACTCTACGGCGTGTACACCTTCTTCGACAAGTATCTCGGCTACCGTTGCTACTCCCCGAAGGTATTCAAATATCCGACCCTCGATCGTGTCGAGATAGCCTCAGGGATCGATGACCGACAGGTTCCGGTCAACCGCTACCGCAACACTTTTTATGACGTGGCATCCGATCCGTTCTACGCCGACTGGCACAAACTCGACCACATGAAACCCGACTGGGGATTGTGGGTCCACACCTTTGCCACCCTGCTGCCTCCGGAACAATACTTCGCCCAGCACCCGGAATGCTATGCATCGGTCAATGGGAAACGGGTCGGCATGCAGGACGACGGCCATCTGCGGGCCCAGCTATGCCTGTCAAATCCCGAAACCCTCGAAATACTCTGCGATAATCTGAAAAAAGAGATGGACCGACAGCCGGACGCACTATACTGGTCCGTAAGCCAGAACGACACCTATGCCGACAAACCCTACAATTGTACCTGCCCCGCATGTAGTGCCCTCGACGAAAAAGCAGGATCGCCGAGCGGTTCGGTTCTCGACTTCGTCAACCGGGTTGCAGAGCGTTTCCCGGACAAAATCATCTCGACATTAGCCTACCGCTATACCCGGACTGCTCCGAAGGGAGTCGTTCCGGCCGATAATGTCAACATCATGCTCTGCGACATCGAATGCAACCGACACATCCCCATTGCGGAAGACTCCACCAGCGCATCGTTCCGGAACGATTTCGAGGAGTGGGGCAAGATCGCCAACAACATTCTGATGTGGGACTACATCATCCAGTTCTCGAACCTGATGGCCCCTTACCCCAATCTGCGCACGCTGCAACCCAACATGCAATACTTCGTCCGCAACGGAGTGACCGCCCAGTTCCAGCAAGGAAACATCAGTCGCGGAGGAGAGTTCTGCGAGCTAAGGCCCTATCTCGTCGCTCGACTGATGTGGAATCCCGACGTAGACATCCGTGCCGAGATGGAAGATTTTCTGAACGGTTACTATGAAGAAGCCGGGCCGAGTATTTTGGCATACATCGACCTGATGCACGACGAACTCGAAAAATCGAAGCTACCCCTCTCCATATACGGCAAGCCGTTCGACCATTTCGAAGGATTTTTAAGGCCGGAGCTGTTCAGCCGCTATGAAGAGCTGTTCGATCAGGCGGAAGCTGCCGTAGCCGACAAGGCCGAAGTCCTCGAACGGGTCAAGATCGCCCGCCTGCCATTGACCTTCTCGCTCTTCGAGATCGCCAAACAACGGGGCTTGGACGAAGATCGGGTATTCGAGCAAGTAGAGGGAAAATGGCAGATTCGTCCCGAAATCTCGCAACGTCTCGACACCTTCCTCGAGCTGTGCCGCAAAGCCGAAATCCAGCACTTCGTCGAAGGTGGAATGAGCCCCGAAGAGTACGGACAACAGACCCGACAGGCACTGAATGCTTTTATAACAGAATAGACCTTCGCTTTTTGGAGATCCGATTGCAATGCTCTATATTTGTCGGTAGAAAACATGCTGACAAATAGAGAGGAGGAGAGATATTCATGTTACTGAAGATAGATTCCATCAACGACTTGCCCGAGGCGGCCGATGCCATTCTTGAGGCACTCAACGGACGTTCGATCGTAGCCTTCTGGGGAGAGATGGGAGCCGGGAAAACGACGCTGATCCGGGCTCTGTGCGACCGCTTGGGCGTAACCGATACGGTAACCAGCCCCACGTTTGCACTCGTCAACGAATACCACACCGAAACGGGTGAACCGATCTACCACTTCGATTTTTACCGGATCAACCGAATCGAAGAGGTTTTCGATTTTGGCTACGAAGAGTACTTTTACAGTGGGAATCTGTGCCTGATCGAGTGGCCGGAGAAGATCGAGGGACTACTGCCCGAAGAGACTCTTTCGGTGCGAATCCGCATTACGGGCGACGACTCGCGGACGATCGAAATCGAAAACTAAACGAAACTATAAAGCCCAATCCCTATTGGCGACGCTTTAATGAAAAAAATTTTTATCACACTTTTCTGTATTTTTTCCATCCTTTCCGTCTCCGGACAAAACGACACCATTTTCTGCACGGAAGGAGTCATTCCCTGTACGGTCAAAGAGGTCAAAGAAAATGCCGTAACTTTCGTCTATCCAAACGAAGAGGTACTGAATACGATCTATAAGAACACAATCCACAAAATCGTATTCAAAAGCGGTCGAGTACAAACTTTTTCAGAAGCGACAGCCCTACAAACGATCGACAATGTAGATGACTACGAAAAGATCACCATCACCTCATTGGAGAGCGAAGTACAAGGGCTGTATAAGCTGGGAGATGTCAGTGCCAAAGCAGTCGGAACTACCGAATTATCCAATCAGGAACGGGTAAAAAATCGAGCTTACCGGAAAATCAAGATTGCCGCAGCCATGATGGGGGCCAACATCATCTACCTGACACACCAACGCACCGAAGGCAACAAAATCGGCTACTGGACATCCAGCGCTTCCGAAACCAACCTGACCGGTATAGCCTACACAAATACGCTTCCAGATTTCGACTCATTCAAACAGTTTCTCGCACAACATGCTTCAGAGAAGATGAAGATTGTCCTCGAGACAAGTCTGGGCAACAGTGACAGCGACATGTCGAAATTCAAAAAACAGAAGCCGTTTGAGATCAACAACTTGACAGAAGAAAACCGCTTAATCATGATTGACGGCAAATATCGTGTAGTCGGGTACGACAAAATGGGATTTAACGTCTTTTATCGGACCAAGAGCAGTTGGTACAACTTACGGATCGAATTCGACGAATAGAACCTTTTGCTCCCCTACCTGCGTATTACCAAAAAGTCTCACGGGCGAATCCGGGCCATAACCTTCGGATCAGAAAGCTCCCTCAAGGCATCTTTCCCGATCCAAACAGCCGTTTTGTCGGGCATCGAAACAAGCCGGCGACTCACCTCAAGAGCCTCCCGGTGCAACCGCTGGTTTCGCTTCCCGATCTGGCGAAGCGCCCAGTTGACAGCCTTGCGGACAAAGTTCCGCGAATCGCCGGATGCCTGCTCGATCAATCCGAAGAACGGAAGAAAGCGTTCATCCTCCGCCGCTTTGTCTCCGACTGCCAACGTAGCCATCAATGCAAACGCCGTACGACGCACAAACTCCTCCTCTCGCAGAACATACTCATAAACCTTGTCATAAGCGAAGGGCATCAACCGAAACAGATTCTGACAACACTGGTCACAAATATCCCACGCATCGAACTCCTCCGTCCAGCGATCGACCAATTCGGAGGTTGTTTGTTTCGGATCGGCAACCATCGGAGCCAAAATCCGGGCTTCATGCCATCCGCTGTTCCACAACTCGATCGCCAGTTCATGCTCGTTACGGTACACCCGGGCCATCTTCCGCAGGAGAGGCACCGGAATCCCCATCGCCCGCTCGATCGGAATCCCGAAACGTGCCATTCCCGCCCGATGATCTTCCGATGCAACCGCCCACATCTCATCCAAAACCGTTTGCAGAGAGGCCATATAAATCTACTTTTTAGAGATCGACAGCGGATCTACCGTCGCATTTTTCAGGATTGTACTATTTTTGCAGCAAATTTAATCAAAAAGTGAAACGATACGACTGCCTGCTGTTCGACCTCGATCGGACGCTGTGGGATGTGGAAAAAAATCAAAAGGAGGCCCTTCGCGTACTGTACAGCCGGTACCGGCTCGATCGATACTGTCCCGACTTCGAACTCTGCTTCGAATACTACGAAAGGAGCAACTCCCGGCTGTGGGAGGAGTACCGGGATGGGAAGGTCACCCGTGAGGTCCTGCGGAATACCCGCTTCGAAGAGATGCTCGATCAGATCGGAGTGCACGACCTGACGTTGGCCCGACAGATGGGCGACGACTACGTCCGTTTGGCCCCGACCTTTACGAACATGATCCCTCATGCCACGGAGGTAGCTCGGGAGTTGAGCCGACGCTATCCGATGTACATCGTAACCAACGGATTCGTCGAGACCCAACACATCAAGCTCCGCAACTGCGGACTAGCTCCCTATTTCCGTGAGATCGTATGCTCGGAGGAGGCAGGAGCCAACAAACCGTCTCCGGTCATTTTCGAATATGCGCTCCGGAAGGCAGGGGTGCCGCACACCCGCGCCGTAATGATCGGGGACGATCCGGAGACCGACATCCTCGGTGCCGTGCGGGCAGAGATCGACACCGTTTGGTTCAATCCGCACCACACGCCCCGAACCATCGACCCGACCTACGAAATATCGACTCTCCCCGAACTACTTGAGTTACTTTAATATTATTAGCTACTCCTACCGGGCTTGATAGTGGTAGTTGTATCGCCGCTCGGGTGCCGACTCGCCGTTAACGAAAAATTCGTTTATGTCGTCCAGTTTCTGGATGTTATCGACCCAATGGAAATAGAAATCGGGCTTCCCGTCGCTCTGCCACAACGCCCGGCGCGGAACCGCAAGCTCCAGCTCACACCCGCTGCTCCGATAGTCACAACGCTCCACGGTTTCCCAACCTGTGTCCGTTCTCTGTTTCAGCGTAGTCTGTTCCGGAGAAAGCACCTCCATATTCACCACGAAATCGTAGCCCTCCCATCCGGTACGCTTGTCCCGATCCGAATCGATATAGAGCATCATCCAGTTCTGACTGTTCCATGAGGTCATCGGCTCCGCCGTCCGTACATAAAAGTAGACATACTCCCGATCATAAGTTACACGCGACTCCACAATATCGTTCCGGACCGTATGATTCGTATAGTATATCCCGGGAGGGGCTCCGGCAGCATCCCGATTCTTCAGCTCGCCAGTAAAATCCTCGAACCGGGGCAGAACGTTTCTCCACTCCCTGAACTCTCCGTCGATCACAATCTTTTTCGAGTCCGAATACTTGGGCGAAGGCGCCATCCCCTTGTATCGGCGCAAGTGTCCGGCCAGTTGATAAAAATAGTTATCGGTATATCCTCCCAGCATCGGTTCGATATCCCGATTGAACTCGGCATTGAACTCATCGACAAAATAGGTTTCCCCCACTTTCAGGTAACGCCCTTGAAACGTAATCTTCGCCTCTACCAACTCCTTTGTCGCTGGCCAGGCTTCGGCTTTCCACTCGTTCCAACCCGTCACACACAAGATCAACGGATGTAGCCGATGGGCCTCCTTCCACTGCTCCTCGAAAAAGAGTCCTTCGCCCACTCGGTCGGACACCCACAGCGAATCGTACTCGGGCACATAACTCTTCGTCGAGCTTTTGGCACCATAGATATGGTAATCCCACAACGGAGCTCCTTTCCCCGCCGACACGACGATCTGTTCCGGCGTCCCGTCCTCCCGATAGGCAGGAGTTTGGGGATAGTCGTCGAAATAGTGCCAAAAACCGTCGGCATCACGCCCGGCCCACATCCGACGCCACGTAAAGGCTTCGTTGATCGAGTCGTTTGTCGGATGACGCATCGGAGATAGCACCAACGGCTTCCCGTCGAGTACGAACCATGCGTCCCGATAAGTCGTATCGCAATAAAACTCCGAGTAGAACTCCTCCAAACGGGGAACCGGATTCGTATTAAAAAACGGGACCAGACGCGGTGGCGTATATCCGTTGGCCTTCATCTCGCCGATCAACCGCAACAACAGATGCAATTCGGCCCGGTCCATCACCAGATTGGTAAAATCTAGGTAGAGAAAATCGATTCCCAACAGACAGAACAGGTTCAGATGCTTCTGCAGCACGTATTCGTCCGAAGAGCGGTAATAGCCCAACTCAGGTTGTCCCCAGTAATAGGCCAGATGAGGCCAATGCGTCCTGTACGGATCCTTTTTCAGTATCTCCGTGAGGTCGAAATCGGGTGTATCGTTCCGCAAAGGAGTATGCCACAACCAATAGAACAGCCCCACGTACCGATCGGGTTTCAGATCTCCGACCTCCTCGTACGTAGGCAACTCCCTGCCAAGTGCATCGGTGGCAACCAACGGATCCCCAAACGGCCGGATCAGAGGAGAGATCACCCTCTCTCCCTGACCGGACCCTTTTTCGGGAGTCCGTCCCGCAGCTGTAATCCCCATGACAGACAACAGAACGGCTCCGAAAAGTTTTGTTCGTAATTTCATAGGAACCATGTATGAATAACGTTACGCCGCAACAAGTATCGATTACTTCTCTACGACGAAACGATAGGTTCCCGATCCGATCCGCAAGGTCGTGCGACCCTTCTCACTACGCTCGATCCGGACGGCATCGACCCGATCCACCGGCACTCCATTTTCCGAGATCCGGTCTGAAGTCTCCGCGGGCAGTACAACCAACGCCTCGGATGTGGCCGGAATCTCGACCGTCAGCTCAAACCGCTCCGGCGTATCTTTCCATTCGCTGCGGATCAACCCGCGCGGAGAGACAAACGACGCACGAGCGCTGTTGATATCGCCCACCACCTGAGGATCGATCACGATCTCCTTGTAGGCAGTCGATGTATCGGTCTGCGAGATTCCACCCAATCCGGCAAAAAGCCATGAATAGAGGTGTCCCAACATACAGTGGTTGTGCGAGAGATAATCCCGACTTTGCCACGACTCGGCCAGTGCAGTCTCGCCCATTGCCAGCTGATACCCGTATCCCGGAACATCGTACCGGCTGTTCATATCGAACAGCACATCCGAAGCCCCGCGATCGAGCAGGGTCTGTACCACATAGCGATAACCGACATCACCGGCCGTCAGGGCGTTGCCCCGGCTCCGAATATCGTCGATCAGATTCTGAAGCACGATCTCTTCGTTCTCAGGCTCTACCAAACCGACGTACAGGGCCATGGCATTCGCCGCCTGACTGTTCCTATCGTACTTCCGGGTCTCTTTATCAAAGAATTTCTCATTAAATGCCTTTTTTACCGCTACGGCCAACTCCTGATATTTCTCCACATCTTCGCTCTTTCCGAGCAATTCGGCAGCCTGCTTCATGATCTGAATATCCTGATAATAGACGGCCGTTGCACTCAACCCGTTCGAGGTCAACTGAGCAAAAGCCGGTTCGGCAGGACCCAAATCGCACCAATCCCCCAGACCGTAAGCAACGATATGACCATCTGCCTTGGACGAAAGGTAATCGACATACTGAGCCATCTTGTCGTAATTCTCTTCGATGGGCCGTTTGTCGCCATACCACTGATAGAGATACCACGGAATAATAATATAGGCGCTTCCCCACTCCGGAGTATCGAGAAATCCATCGGAAAAGACCGTGTATTGCGGAGCGATCGTCGGTACCATGCCACTCTCATGCTGCGCAGCGGCCATATCGTTCACGATCTTCGGGAAGGCCCGACTCATGTCATAACCGTAATGAATCGACGGTCCGATCAGGTGCGACTGTTCGAGCCAGCCCAGCTTCTCCCGGTGGGGACAATCGGTAAATACGCTGGAAAAGTTACTGCGGATGGCCCAGTCGATCAGCGTATAGATTCGGTTGAACAGCGGATTGGAACATGTAAAGGTACCGACCGGTTCGGCCGAGTTGGTCGTATGTAATCCACACAGTTCGATAATTTCGGGCAGCCCCTCGGGATTGGGTTCACCGACGGGAACCGCTCCTTCCACCTCGACATAGCGGAAGCCGTAATAGGTAAACTGCGGCTGCCAGCTCTCCGCTGCTCCCGTACCCAACGTCGTATAGGAGAGAATATACGGCGCACCTGACGAGCGTTGGTTGGCCAGACTGTCCGCTGTCTGCATCTCGGCAGGATACATCCGTACGGTGTGCTTCCCGTTCGCACGAAGCGTCAGACGAACAATACCCGAAGCATTTTGCCCCAAATCATACAGATAGTTACCCCGCTTGTTGCGGTACTTGCGGAAGGTGGGAATTTTCTGCTTAACCTTCAGTGGCGAGATCCGTTGTGCGACCAACGGAGCGTCGAACCCGCCGGTCACCACTGGTTTCCATTGCCCGTCGTCGAAACCGGGTTCGTTCCACCCCTGTTGCACCAGATTCGCATCGTAATCCTCTCCTCCGTATATACTGGAGAAGGTGACCGGACTCCGGTCTGCACGCCACGACTCATCCGAAACAATCACCTGCTGCGTACCGTCTTCGAAGTCGATCGCCAACTTCATGATCATCTTCGGAGCACCGTATGAACCAACGAATTTCGTATAGCGTTCGTTGGGAATATTGAAGAACCCGTTACCAAGCATCACACCGATCGCGTTTCCACCCGCACGAAGGCCGTCCGTTACATCGAAGGTCACATACTGTACCTCCTTATCGAACTTGGTCCATGCCGGATCGAGGAAATGGTCGCCGACCTTCTCTCCATTCAGGAAGAGATCAAACTGTCCCAATCCACAGATATAGGCAGTTGCCCGCGTAATTTTCCCGTTTGTTTCGAACTCCTTGCGCAGCAACGGCATGGAGTAACGTCCGAACTCCGGCTGATTACCGCCCATACCATTTGTAATGATCTGACTCTCTATGTTCTGCTCCAGTGCGATCCACTCCGCGCCCGACCAATCGGCCCGCTCCAACAAGCCCATCGAAAAGCACGCCGGCTCGCTCCACTCCGAAGCTGCCTTACGGTTGTCCCACACACGGACACTCCAATAATATTGCTTTCCGGCCTCGAGCGGTTTCCCTGCATAAGGGACCAACAGTGACTCCTCCGAAACGACCTTTTTCGAGTCCCACATCGTACCCTCACCCCGCCCGATGGCTTCGGGCGAATCGGCTACGATGATCCGATAAGCCGACTGATCGATGCCTCGATCCATTGCCCACAACTGCCAACTGAAACGGGGAGTCGGAGTATCGATCCCGATCGGATTCTCCTGCTGTTCGCACTTCAACTGATTTACGATCAATTTTTTCTGTCCGTACAGCGGCATTTGCATCAAAACCATGGCAAAAGCGATCAATCCACACATACGGATCCACGTCGATTTCTTCATTCAAAAATTAAAATTAGGGTTAATCTACATTAAGGTACACGGGATAAAATTAATTTTTTCGTTCGGATTTTCCAAACACGTTTTGACAAGAGAGCCCGCTGGCCTGCGTACGTATTCCCCGAAACATACGGAGAGTTCTGTTAGTTCTCATAAAAAAGCAGAAAAAGCGACGAGGTGCTGTTTTTCTCAACACCCCGTCGCTATAACAATCTCCTTTTTGCGACACACGTTTCCGTGCGCCTCCATCCTGTTACTCGGCTTCGAACACCTCTTTACCCTCTCCACACAGAGGACACACCCAATCTTCGGGCAGATCTTCGAAGGCCGTTCCGGGAGCCACCCCGTTATCGGGATCGCCCACCTCCGGATCATAAATGTATCCGCACACTTCGCATTTGTACTTTTTCATCTTTCCAATCGTATTAAAATTACACCTCACGGAAGCCGATCTCCCTCACCGCTCTTCCCTCACGCCTCCGATTCTATTTAACGAAGATAAACATTTATTTCTATTTACCGAACATACCGCACGATTTTCGACCGAACAGGACGATCTCCGGACCATAAACGGCACAAACCGAGACAGTCCTCTCTCTCGAACTTCCAATCAATACCGGCACACTCCCGTGTAGGTATGGGGGGACAGACGACGCAACTCCTCCTTAACGCTCTCAGCCACATCAAGCCCCTCAATGAAGTTTTTGATATCCTCTTTCGAGATCGGCTTGTTGGTACGGGTCAACGCCTTAAGCGCCTCGTAAGGATTGGGGTAAGCCTCGCGTCGCAGAATCGTCTGAATACCTTCGGCCACCACCGCCCAGTTGTTATCCAGATCCTGATTGATTGCATCCAGATTGATGATCAGCTTATTGAGACCCTTCAGAATAGACTTGAACGCAATGACCGTATGAGCCATCGGGACGCCGATGTTGCGCAGTACGGTCGAATCGGTCAGGTCGCGCTGCATCCTCGATATGGGGAGTTTGGAAGCCAAATGTTCGAAAACGGCATTGGCCACGCCCAAGTTTCCCTCCGCATTCTCGAAATCGATCGGATTCACCTTGTGGGGCATGGCCGAAGAGCCTACCTCACCGGGTTTGATCCGCTGTTTGAAGTACTCCATCGAGATATAGGTCCACATATCGCGGCAGAAGTCGATCAGAATCGTATTGATGCGTTTGAACCCGTCGAAAATCGCGGCGATGTTGTCGTAGTGTTCGATCTGTGTGGTCACCTGTGAACGTTGCAGATGCAACACATCATTCACAAAGTGGTTGGCAAAAGCGATCCAATCGATATTGGGGTATGCCGCCACATGCGCATTGAAGTTTCCGGTCGCCCCGCCGAATTTTGCCGGCGAAGGAATCGACCGCGACAGAGCGATCTGCTTGTCGAGCCGCTCAACGAATACACGGATCTCCTTGCCGAGCTTGGTGGGCGATGCAGGCTGACCGTGCGTATGGGCCAGCAACGGAATCGCCTCCCACTCTTTCGAAAGAGCGGTCAGCTTGGCTACGAGCTGCTCGATCAACGGATAGTAGACATCATTGGCCGCATCCCGCAGACTCGACGGGATCGCCGTATTGTTAATATCCTGCGAAGTAAGCCCGAAATGGACGAACTCTCTATGGGCTGCCAGTCCCAAGTCATCGAGTTTGGACTTCACCAAATACTCGACCGCCTTCACATCGTGATTGGTCGTTTTCTCGATCTCCTTAACGCGAAGCGCATCGGCTTCGGAGAAGTCACGATACAGATCCCTGAGCTTTTCGAACGCAGCTTTGTCGACATCGGCCAGTTGGGGCAGCGGCAACTCACACAACGCAATAAAATACTCCACCTCGACCATGACCCGATAACGAATCAGTGCAAACTCGGAAAAATAGTCGGCCAAAACTTCGCATTGCCCGCGGTAACGGCCGTCGACGGGCGATATGGCTGTAAGTTGTGACAATTCCATAAGACTTTTCTGTTTTTCGTACTCCTTTGATAAACGACACGGCCCTCAGCTTCCTCTCCGAACAACCTCTATGCCGAATCGCAAAGATAACGAAACCTACGACATTCCGCAATAAATCGCGCCCTATTACGTACTCTTGATAAACAATTTATCGTGCGAATTTAGAGAATCCGGAATTAAAATACTATTTTTGTGCACTCCGGGAACGCTATTTGCAAATACGGATCATTCCGGGAAACTTACGTAACATGGAAGCTTTACTTACTTTCCTTTTTTTCCTGATCGCGGGATTTTACTTGATGTCGCTCTTGGGTCGGGTGTTTTTTTCGCATTGGATCCGAAAAAAACAACGTGAATTCACCGAGGGAAAAGGAGACTTTTTCCGTACGTACACGTGGGGGCGCAGTGAACGTCCCAAACAGACCGAAGGAGACATCACCGTAAGCGCAACCCGACAGACAGAGAAAAAGATCAACAAGAACGTGGGAGAATACGTGGATTTCGAAGAGGTGAAATAGCCCGAACGCCACACCCCGCTCACTTCCGTTTTCGCAGGGCTTAAAACGAAATATGAAAACACTGTTCGAATACATCGGCCGCTACTTTATCCTGATGGGGAAGGTATTTTCCAAACCGGAAAAACGTACCATCTACTGGCAACGGATCTTGGTGGAGATGCAGGCGCTGGGACTCAGTTCGATCGGGATCGTCGCGATCATTTCGGTCTTTATGGGTGCCGTCATCACGATCCAGATGGCCCTCAACTTCGAGTCGCCCTTCATTCCCCAGTACCTCATCGGATACGCCGCACGGGAGTCCATGCTCCTCGAATTCAGCTCGACGATCGTCGCCCTGATTCTGGCCGGAAAGGTCGGTTCGAACATCGCTTCCGAAATCGGAACCATGCGCATCACCGAACAGATCGACGCCCTCGAAATCATGGGGGTCAACTCGGCCAGCTACCTGATTCTGCCGAAAATCATCAGTACGGTGATCTTTTTCCCGTTTCTGACTACACTGAGTATGGGAATCGGTATTGCCGGAGGTTATGTACTTTGCATCCTAACCGGAGCCGTCAATCCGGATGCCTACATCACCGGTATCCGATACGACTTCAAACCGTTCTATATCACCTACTCGCTGATCAAATCGTCGGTTTTCGCCTTCATCATCACCTCTATCTCGGGTTTCTTCGGCTACTACGCCAACGGAAATTCGTTAGAGGTAGGTCGGGCCAGTACGCAGGCCGTCGTCATCAGCAGTATCGTCATTCTGATCTTCAACCTGATTCTCACGCAACTGCTTCTCACGTAGACACATGATTCGAGCCGACCATATCATAAAATCCTTCGACGGTCGCGTCGTGCTAAACGACATCTCCGCCGAGTTCTCTCCGGGCATCACCAACCTGATCATCGGACAGAGCGGTTCGGGTAAAACCGTCCTGCTGAAATCGCTCGTCGGCCTGCACAAGATCGATAGCGGGAACATCTACTACAACGACGTTTGTTTCAACACGCTCCCGTTTGCCCAACTGAAAGCGATCCGCAAAGAGGTGGGCATGCTCTTTCAAGGCGGAGCCCTGCTCGATTCGTCGAACGTAGAGGAGAACGTCCGGCTGCCGTTGGACCTCTTCACCGATATGCCGATGGACGAAAAGAGGGATCGTGTAAACTTCTGCCTCAAACGGGTCAATCTGGGAAACGTAAACCATCTCTACCCGGCTGAACTCAGTGGAGGAATGATCAAACGGGTCGCTATAGCACGGGCCATCGTACTGAACCCCAAATACTTGTTCTGTGACGAGCCCAACTCGGGACTCGATCCGATGACCTCGGTGTTGATCGACAACCTGATCCATGAGATCACGCAAGAGTACAACATCACGACAATCATCAACACGCACGACATGAACTCCGTGATGGAGATCGGCGAACACATCATCTTTATTTATAAAGGTGAGAAGTGGTGGGAAGGGACCAAACACGACATCCTGCATACGGACAACCGGGAGCTGAACGACTTTGTCTTCGCGTCGGCGATGGCCAAACGGGCCAAAGCTGCCGAACAACGGGAATAACTCGCTGAGGCCTTACGTTTTCGTTGAAAACAAAAGACCTCAGGACCCTGTTTAACCGACATTTTTATAAAAAATTAAATTTATTTTGCGCACTCTTGTTTTTTGTGTATTTTTGCGCCGAATGTCGAACTTACGACAAATGAGAGCTTCGAACTGAATCATTAACCATTCAAAATAATAAGATTATGTCAAAGATTAAAATTGGTATCAACGGTTTCGGTCGTATCGGCCGTTTGGTATTCCGGGCTGCTATGGCCAAGGACAATGTAGAGATCGTAGGAATCAACGACTTGATCTCGGTTGATTACATGGCTTACATGCTTCGTTACGACACCATGCACGGACAATTCAACGGTTCGATCGAAGTAAAAGACGGTGCTCTCGTAGTAAACGGTCACGCTATCCGCGTAACGGCTGAAAAAGATCCCGCAAACTTGAAATGGAACGAAGTTGGCGCTGAATACGTTGTTGAATCAACCGGTTTGTTCTTGACTAAAGAGAAAGCTGAAGCACACATCAAAGCCGGTGCAAAACGCGTCGTAATGTCTGCTCCTTCGAAGGACGACACCCCGATGTTCGTTATGGGCGTAAACAACAAAACTTACGCCGGTCAGACGATCGTTTCGAACGCTTCTTGTACGACCAACTGCTTGGCTCCGATCGCTAAGGTGTTGAACGACAAATTCGGTATGGTAGAAGGTTTGATGACCACCGTACACTCGACTACCGCTACTCAGAAAACCGTTGACGGTCCTTCTATGAAAGACTGGAGAGGTGGACGTGCCGCTTCTGGCAACATTATCCCTTCTTCAACGGGTGCTGCTAAGGCCGTAGGTAAAGTTATCCCTGCTTTGAACGGCAAACTGACCGGTATGTCGCTGCGTGTTCCGACCCTCGACGTATCTGTTGTCGACCTGACTTGTACGCTTGCTAAAGACGTTACTTATGACGAAATCTGCGCTGCTATGAAAGAGGCTTCTGAAGGCGAATTGAAAGGCATCCTCGGTTACACCGAAGACGCTGTCGTTTCTTCCGACTTCTTGGGCGATCCCCGTACCTCTATCTTCGATGCAAAAGCAGGTATTCAGCTTACTCCTCGTTTCGTGAAAGTCGTTTCTTGGTACGACAACGAATGGGGTTATTCAAACAAAGTGCTTGAGTTGATCGAGTACATGAACACGGTTAAATAATTTTCGGTCGATCCGAATTTTATATAAAAGTGGGAAGCGGTTCCGATAACGGAACCGCTTTTTTTATGCACAATAAAAAACTTGCCCCGCTCTTGTAACTATAAGAACCCTCAAAATTTCCAATATCCACCGCATTTGGTTATATTTGTTGCTTCAGAAATTATAAACCTCAACAAAATGAACAAAATGATGAAATTCGCACGGTTTTTTCTGCTCATTTTATTAACGGGATGCATGCTTGCTCTTCCTGATTACACTGAAGCCCAATCATTAAAATTAAAACAAAAAGACGGGATGCTCGAGTTCGCGACACCCAAACGCGAGAAAGGTCAGACCGACGTGTTGCAACTGCGCTGTGATCCGATTCCGGTTGTACGAGTTGCCTTCATCGGATTGGGCATGCGTGGATCGATGGCAGTAGACCGGTTCACTCATCTTGACGGAGTCGAAGTGGTCGCGCTGTGTGATGTCCGTCCGGAATATGTACAACAGGCTCAAAATCGGTTGAAAAATGCAGGACTTCCCGCCGCCCAAGAGTTCACCGGAGCGGAGGACTGGAAAAAAGTTTGCGAATTGGACAACGTAGACCTGATCTATAACTGCACACCGTGGTTGCTGCATACACCGATCGCCGTTTATGCCATGGAACACGGGAAACACGTAGCGATCGAGGTTCCGGCAGCCATGTCGATCGAGGAGTGCTGGCAGTTGGTCAACACCGCTGAGAAGACCCGCCGCCACTGCATGATGTTGGAGAACTGCTGCTACGACTTCTTCGAAATGGCTACGCTGAATATGGCCCAACAGGGACTTTTCGGAGAGATCATGCACGTCGAGGGGGCCTACATCCACGACCTGAGATCACTGAATCTGGATGAAAAGACGGGGTACTACGACATGTGGCGACTGAAGTACAACACGATCCATACGGGAAATCCCTACCCCACACACGGACTCGGCCCGGTTTGTCAGGTGCTGAATATCCACCGGGGCGACAAGATGGACTACTTGGTTTCTGTTTCTTCTGCTCAAAAGGGACTGTCGGTTGCTGCGGCTGAAAAGTTCGGGAAAGATTCCGAATATGCCCAAACCGACTACGCATTGGGCGATATGAACACCACACTGATCCGGACACACAAGGGCAAGACGATCATGATCCAACACGACGTAACCAGCCCCCGTCCCTACGACCGGCTGCATAAGATAAGCGGCACCAAAGGTTTTGCGCAGAAATACCCGACCGAAGGTATCGCACTCGAACCGAATGCCCACTCGTTCCTTCCGAAAGAGCAGATGGATAGTCTGATGGCCCGGTACGAACACCCTATCGCCCGGGAGATTGGCGAAAAGGCCCGTGAGGTGGGCGGCCACGGAGGAATGGACTTTATGATGGACTACCGCCTCATCTACTGTCTGAGAAACGGTTTGCCACTCGATCAGGATGTATACGATGCCGCCGAATGGTCCTCTCTGGTCGAGCTGACCGAAACATCGGTAAAACACAACGGCATGCCGGTCCGGATTCCCGATTTTACACGCGGGGCATGGGATCGGGTCAACGGATTTTCCCATGCAGTCGCACAGCCCAAGTAAACAAAAAAGTTAAAAACCTATAATGAATCCCGCAACCGCAAATGCGTTGCTCAAAAACATCAATCCAACATGGAAAAGATCGCTAAAATCATAGATCACTTCGACATACAGGGAACCGTCGCACAGATCGCACCGGTAGGTAATGGATGGATCAACGACACCTACCGCATAACCACCGAAGGCTCTACGCCCGACTATATCCTGCAACGGATCAACCACCATGTATTTCAAGATGTCGAACTGCTGCAGCGCAACATCGAACGCATCACCTCACACATCCGAAAGAAACTGACGGATAGCGGCTGTACAGATGTTGACCGTCGGGTGCTGCGCGTAATTCCGACCAAAACCAGCAAGCTGTTCTATTTCGACGGAGAGAACTACTGGCGGACGATGCTGTTCATCTCCGGATCGGTTACCCACGAAACCATCTCCGCACCCTTGGCCTACCTCACCGGAAAGGCTTTTGGAGAGTTCCAGTCGATGCTTTCGGATATCGGAGAAAACGCCCTCGGCGAAACCATTCCCGATTTCCACAACATGGAAGCACGGCTCGAGACCTTCCGCGAAACCATTGCCAAGAACCCGGCGAACCGACTCGAAAAGGCTCAATGGATGGTCGACGAGCTGCTGGCCCGTGCCGACAAGATGTGCACCGCACAACGACTCTACCGCGAAGGGAAGCTTCTCAAACGCGTAACCCACTGCGACACCAAGGTCAACAACATTCTCTTCGACGAAGAGGATCGCCCGCTGTGCGTCATCGATCTGGATACGACGATGCCCGGATTCGTGCTCTCCGACTTCGGTGACTTCATCCGCACATCGGCAAATACAGGAGCCGAGGACGATCCCGATCTGGACCGGATCGATGTCAACATGGACATCTTCCGTTCCTTTGCCAAAGGGTACATCGAAAGCACTGCAGCCTTTCTCACGCCGATCGAACGGCAACTGCTCCCGTACGGAGCGCTGCTGCTGACCTACATGCAAACCGTGCGCTTCCTGACCGATTACCTCGACGGCGACCACTACTACAAGATCAAACACCCCGAGCACAACTGGCAACGCTCTGAAGCGCAATTCAAACTGTTGCAGCAGTTAGAGGCCAAAGAGCAGGAGATGAACGACTACATCGCATCACTGTAATTTTTATAGTCTCCGGACAGCCCTGGAAGTAAAAAAACATCCGACACACCAAAGGACTGAAAACACCAGCGAACGGAACAGATGAAAAAACTGAGCATCGTCATCGCAACATACAACCGTGCGCCTTATTTGCTGCGTACGTTGAAAAGCCTGACCAACCAGACGCTCGACCCCGAACGGTTCGAGATTCTGGTTGTCAACAACAACTCGACCGACGATACTAAAGAGGTTTTTGTCCGTTTTGCAACGTTGTATCCGACACTTTCCCTGCGTATGGCCGATGAACTGCAGCAGGGGATCTCTTATGTCCGCAACCGAGGCATCGCCGAAGCCACAGGTGACTACATCGTCTTTCTGGACGACGACGAAGAAGCCAATCCTAAGTTTGCTGAAAGATACTTTTATTTTTTTGAAAACAACAAAGAAAAAAACGCCGCAGGCG
>URBJ01000037.1 GCA_900546005.1 uncultured Alistipes sp.
TGAAACGAAAAAATTTTAAAGCGTGTTGGAAAATCGACTCTGCGATTTCAGACAAAATTAGAATTAATTTCGATACGTTCATTGGAGACCCCTGTAAAAGATTTGTTTTTATCGGTAAAACGATCGCAATATCCAATATAAATTAGTACCTTTGCAAAGCTTATTTATGCGGATTATCAAAGTGACAAGGAGATGTTGACACTGTTCGTTATAATAACTCTGCTGGTTTCGGCTTTGGTCGGAGTGATTGTCATTCCCAGAATCATCATCATTTCTAAAAAGAAGAAATTGTTTGATGAGATCTCCGAACGGAAGCTGCATCACGGGAATATACCTCGACTGGGAGGAGTGGCTTTTCTGCCGGCATTCATCTTCTCCGTCGCCCTGATTATGGGAGTCCGCTACTTTGGCGGATGGGAAATCAGTGCATGGTCTTTAGAAACGGATGTTTTTCGGGAGGGTATGTTCTTGTTGGCCGGTCTGACGATGATCTTTTTTACAGGGCTGGCGGACGATCTTACGGGGTTAACATACAAAAGTAAATTCGTAGTACAGATTCTTGCCTCCTTGCTTCTGGTCTATGGCGGTTGCGGAATCGGCAATCTCGGAGGTTTGTTCGGGATTCATGCAGTACCTTCGTTCGTGGGGACGATTCTGACGGTATTGGTTTGTGTGTTGCTGTTGAATGCATACAACCTGATCGACGGGATCGACGGCTTGTGTTCCGGCCTTGCGTTGTTGACGCTGGGTGCATTAGGTATCTGGTTTACGTGGAACAACCTCTATGTGTATGGAATCATGGTAGCCGGTATTGTCGGAGTAGTTGGCGTGTTCTTTTTTTATAATGTCTCCAGCAAACGGATGAAGATTTTTATGGGGGATACCGGCTCTCTGACATTGGGCTATTTGATCGCTTTCTTTGGCCTCAAATTTTACAACATGAATGTCGAGACAACCATGTTTCATACTCCTGCTGCACCTGCCGTTTTGTTAGGGATGGTATTTATTCCGGTGTTCGATACCATTCGTGTGTTTTTCGTAAGGATCAAAGCTGGACTGTCGCCATTCTATCCCGACAAGCGGCATATTCATCATAAAATGTTGCGTCTGGGACTGAATCATTTTCAGAGCTCCATGGCCATTATTTGTCTGCAAGCATGTTTTGTCATTCTGAACGTACTGCTTAAAGATATAAACATCAATATACTATTCTTCTTGGATCTGATTCTCGGATTCTTGATGATCTCTGTGATAGACTTTTTGGGAAAACGAAACAAAACGCTTATATGAATTCGATTTTTAGAATAAATCTGGTTGTGCTGTTGATTTTGCTAACATCCGGATGGTGTCGATCGGTATCGGCTCAGGTAAAGGTTACCCCCGGAATGGTTCAACAGGCGAAATCGATGGGAGCTTCGGAGGCTCAAATCAATGCGGTGCTTAATGCAAACGGCTCATCACAAGCGACTGCCTCTTCGGGAACGGTTCAATCGTCGAACATGAGTAATGATTCGATACAAAGAGTTGTCGAGGGAACAGAATCGATGCAGCACAATCCCAATGTCGCGAATCAGCAGGTTCTACCGAATCCGTCGAACGCGGTTTTTGGACAAGAGATATTTTCAACGGAAAATCTAACTTTTGCCCCGAACTATAATATTGCAACTCCGCCCAATTATGTATTGGGTCCCGGGGATGAGGTGATTATTGAGGTCTGGGGCGAATCGGAGTTCCGGAATCAGGAAAAAATCACTCCGGAAGGGAGTATCAACATACAAGGGGTAGGACCCATATCTCTTGCGGGATTGACCGTGGCAGAGGCCCAGCAGCTCATCGCTGGTAAAATAAACGAGATCATGAACGGTCAGGTTCGTGTAACGCTTGGACAGATCAGAAGCATCAAAGTGAATATTTCGGGAGAGGTACGTGTTCCGGGAACTTATACACTACCCTCTTTGGCGACTCTGTTCAATGCCTTATATACTGCTGGTGGAGTTAATAACATCGGGTCTTTACGGCATGTCAAGGTCTATCGGGATAGTAAAGAAGTTGCGGATCTGGATGTGTATGATTATTTGATTAATGGAAAATACGAAACGAATATTCGTTTGGAGGATAACGATATGATTATCGTTCCTCCTTATGATAATCATGTCCAGATCGAGGGTAAAGTGAAGCGAGAGAGGGCTTATGATTTGAAAGATGGTGAAACATTGAGCGCTTTAATCGATTATAGTGGTGGATTTACGGGTGATGCATATAGTGAAAATGTAACCGTGTATCGGAAAAGTGGGGGACGGGCTTTGGAGATTCTTACTATTGATCGGCCCGACTTTGCCAAATTCGAAATGCAAGATGGAGACTTGGTCCGGGTAGGAGAAGTATTGCCGGTATATTTGAATTTGGTCGCGATTTCCGGAGCTGTTTGGCGCCCCGGACAGTATGAACTCTCTGATAAGGTCTCTACTTTATCTCAATTGATTGCTAAAGCAGAAGGTTTGAAAGGTACGGAGTTCGCTTCACGTGGTCAGATTTCGAGGATTGATTCTACGGGAATATATACAGTTATTCCGTTTGATGTACGGGAAGTCATGAATGGCCAAGATATCCCGCTGTATAATTTGGATGAGGTGTATATTCCCAATGTTTATGATCTGCATGAAGATTATACGGTTACAGTATCCGGAGAGGTGAATGCTCCAAATACGATAGCCTACCGTAAAGGGATGACGGTCGAGGATGTTATTTTGCTGTGTGGTGGATTACGAGAGTCTGCATCCATGGCCAAAGTCGAAATAGCCCGACGGGTAAAAGATCCTCAATCGACGACTTATACCCCCAAGACGGCAGAGGTGTATACTTTCGACATAACTGAGGATTTAAAAATAGCTCCAGAGGATGCCCGGTTTATTATTCAACCGTTCGATGAGATTATCGTAAGACGTTCTCCCGGATACTCTGCGCAGCAGAAGGTCTATGTAACGGGTCAGGTGTTGTTCGAAGGCGGATATGTATTGGCGACAGCGGGAAGCCGTTTGTCGGATGTTATCCGCAGCGCAGGAGGTTTTACTCCTGAAGCGTATGTCGTGGGAGCAAGTGTCCAGAGACGTATGACGGAAGATCAAAAAGCAAGGGTACAGGCCGTGTTGGATATAGCCAATTCAAATAAGGGCAAAGATTCGATAGCGACAGAGTCGGTCGTGATTCCCGAATATTATCCGGTTGGAGTAGATGTGGCTAAAGCTGTGCAGGATCCCGGGTGTGCAGACGATATTATTCTGCGGGAGGGAGATAGAATCTTTGTGCCGAAATATATCGGTACCGTTAGTATTTCCGGAGCGGTTCTCTATCAAAATACGGTAGTCTATGATCAGAAAAAATTCAAGGAGTATATAAGACAAGCCGGAGGTTATAAAAAGGAGGCGCGGAGAAGACCATTTGTGGTCTATATGAACGGGAAGGTGGCTGCAACACGAGGTGCCCTCTTCTTTAAACGCTATCCGAAAGTAGAGGCCGGATGTCAGATTGTCGTGCCGATGAAACCGGAAAGAACCGGAAATGGATTGGTGAATACCATGGGCTTCATGTCATCGACAGCTTCTTTGGCGGCGATGGTCGCATCGATCATTAACCTCAGTAAGTAGCGTCGGAACTATCTGTTGAAGAAAATAGCATTGTTTGAATAGCAAAATCGGGCGGAACATATTTTGTTCCGCCCGATTTGTATGTTGTTGCGGTTTGGGTTGGCGGATTTAGTCCAAACGGAATAATCCGTCGACAGAGCTGACGTGGTGTTCGGTAATGCCGATTTCGTCCATCCAGCGGCGGGTGTCGAATGTCTTCAGGTTACCGGTGTTCGTTCCTTGCCCTTGGTCGTTGTTCCATACCCATGTCGGCGTTGGCCACAGACAGGCCCGGAATTTAATGTTTTTATAGAAATCTTCGCTGCAACCCTGCTGTCCGTGATGGGCCATCTGCAGGTAGTCGCAATCCAGATCGTTGCGGTAAGCACTGTTTAAAACTTTGTCTCCGCATTCGATCCCGGCGTCACCAAGAAAGACGATCGATTTGGCCTTGTCCCAGACACGAATGATCATGCTGGAGTTGTTGTAGGGATTCGTATGGGCAAACTCTTCGTTGGTTACTCCCAGAATCTTGAGGTTCATGCCGTCGATTTTCAGTTCCAGTCCCGGTTCCCGCAGGTCAATTACCTCGGTAACTGCCGGATCGAGAGCATCTAATTGAGCATAAAAAATCTCGGTCGAGGGGTGAGAACCCTGTTCGCTGCGGCTCAGTGCATTGGAGAAACGTGAGTGGTAGATTCTTTTGATCTTTAGCTCTCCCGGATTTTCGAGGATCGCATTCAGTGCACCCATGTGATCGTCGTGGGGGTGGGAGATGAACCATGCTTCGACCTCGTTGCCCAGAGCGGCAAGGAATCCTTTCAGAAACATAGCCTCCTCCTTCACTCCTCCGTCCATGACGACTACACGTCCTTTGTCGGTCAGAAAGACGTAGGAGTTTCCGATCGTATTAATCTGCGAGGGAATTTGCCAAAGGGTGAATCCCGATTTCCCGGAGCCTTTGGCCGACAGGTCGATCGGCAGGACCGTAGCAGCGACTCCTCCGAGCAGACTGATACGTAAAAAATCTCTTCTTTTCATGGTCGTGTATGTTGTTGTATTAGATTGGTTAGTCGAGACGATAAAGGCCTTCGAGGCAACTGACGTGGTGTTCGGTGATGCCGATTTCGTCCATCCAGCGGCGGGTGTCGAAAGTCTTGAGGTGGGCTGTGTTGATGCCGCCTCCGGCATCGTTGTTCCATACCCATGTCGGCGTCGGCCACAGGCAGGCCCGGAATTTAATCGTTTTATAAAAATCTTCACTACAACCCTGTTGTCCGTGGTGGGCCATTTGCAGGTAATCGCAATCCAGATCGTTGCGGTAAGCACTGTTTAAAACTTTGTCTCCGCACTCGATTCCGGCGTCGCCGAGAAAGACGATCGATTTGGCCCTGTCCCAGACGCGAATGATCATGCTGGAGTTGTTGTAGGGATTGGTATAGGCCAGCTCTTCGTTGGTTACTCCCAGAATCTTGAGGTTCATGCCGTCGATTTTCAGCTCCAGTCCCGGTTCCTTCAAGTCGATCACCTCGGTAACCGTCGGGTCGAGCTTGTCGAGCTCGGCATAAAATTCACGGGCATAGATATTATAGGGCTCTTCCCGATCGATCAGCGATTCGGAAAATCGGGAGTGGTAGATCTTTTTGATCTTCAGATCGCCCGGTTTTTTGAGGATTTCGGTGAGTGCACCCATGTGGTCGTTGTGTGGGTGGGAGATGAACCAAGCCTCCACCTCACATCCCAGAGCCGAGAGAAAACCTCTCAGGAAGGGAGCCTCTTCGTTCATTCCCCCGTCCATGACAACCAGTCGGCCTTTGTCCGTTTGGAATACGTATGAATTGCCGATCGTGTCGACCTGCGAGGGAATCTGCCAGAGGGTGAATCCCGATTTCCCGGAACCCTTGGCCGACAGATCGATCGGCAGAATCGTTGCTGCGGCACCTCCGAGCAGGCTAATGCGTAGAAAGTCTCTTCGTTTCATGGTGTGTGGAATAGGTTATAGGTTTATACATGAGGATGATCCGTAAAATTGGCGTGCTCCAGACCATACTGTTTCCGTTTGTTTTCCTTCTTGAGAAGAAAGGCGAATCCGATCGACAGGAGGCCGAAGACGGCGAAAATCAGCATCGGCAGCGTGTAGTCGTATCGTGTGGCGTCGAGACCATCCACGACAGTGGTGCCGATGATGCAGTATTTTTGTAGGACGAACCCGATCAGCAGTGGGACAAAAGAGAGTCCCCAGTTTTGGATCCAGAAGATCAGCGAGAAGGAGGTGCCGACCATTCGGTAGGGTATAATTTTCGAGACGGAGGGCCACATGGCTGCCGGAACCATCGAAAAGGCGATACCGAGCAGCAGGATCAGAACAACGGCGATCCATTTTGCTGACAGGGCCGGGATGGCGAAAATGAGGTAAACGATCGTCAGGATTCCCGAGCCGATCCACATCAGGGTGATGCCGTACCCCTTATGATCGTATATCGATCCGAACAGCGGGGTGAGCAGAATGTTGCCAAATGGGAGCAGGGCGGGAACCGCTCCTGCAAATTCCGGAGAGATGCCGAACTTCTGGATCATCAGTTCCGTAGCGAATTTCAGAAAGGGAAAAATGCCCGAATAGAACAGCAGACACAGAATCGTGATGTACCAGAAGGCACGGATGCGCACGATACGAACGATGTCGGAGATCTTGAAGGGAGGCTCCATGGTCTCAGAAGAGTCTGGCTGCGTGTTTGTGTTCTGTGCACGATCGTATCGGCGATCCATGACACAGAAGATCAGGTATGCGAGAAATCCGATGCAGAGCAATGCCGTACACAGGGCGATCGGAGCAGTCGGATCTCCCATGATGCGGGCAAAGGGCAGCGAACCGAACATGGCGATGGCCGTTCCGATACGTCCGGCTGCAAGATTAAGGCCCAAAGCCAAGGCGAGGGATCTTCCCTGAAACCATTTGATCACGATTTTGTTGGCTACAATGCCGAACATCTCGCAGCCGACCCCGAAAAGGGCATATCCTAAGGTGGCGTAGAGAATCTGAGATTTTAGAGCAAACAGGGTGTGTCCTCCTAATGTGAGGGAGGTGATAGCATTGTTCCACTCGGTCGAGATGGCCCAATACTTGAGCAGGGCTCCGGCGATCATCAGTCCGGCTGCAAGAGTGCCCGTAAAACGGACTCCACGTTTGTCGAGGATGATTCCCCCGAAAACGAGCATCAGCAGAAATATGTTGAACCATCCGTATCCGCTCGTAAAAATGCCGTAATCGACGCTGTCCCAACCCATCTGCTGCTCGAACAGCGTTTTGAGCGGTGCCATTACATCTATCATGACGTATCCGGTCAGCATGGTGAAAGAGACCAGACACAATACGCTCCATCGGCGAAATGAAGTCGCGTAGGCGTTTCGAATCGAAGGCTCTTGCTGTGTCATGTCGGCTGGGGTGTAGCGTTAATAGTCTGTTTTGCCGTATATTTTCAGGACCTTATAAGCCTCTTTGATACCCAGCTCACCGGCCTTGCTCATGTCGAGGCACCCTTTATGAGTATCTTTCAGATAGATCTGAATCAATCCCCGGTTGTAATAGGCTTCGCCGAACAGCGGGTTCAGCTCGATGGCATGGGTGTAGTCCTCCAAGGCCTCCGAAAGCATGCCCGACAAGCAGTATAGGTTGGCCCGATTGTAGTAGGTGTAGGCAAAATCGGGCAGCAGCTCAATCGCCCGATTCAGGTCGCCGATCGCATCGTCGTAGTTGTAGACCCGGTTAGTCTGATTCTTCAGTCGGTTGACCGGATCGTTGTCGATCGTGATGCGTTGTTGTCCGTTGTCCAACGAGGAGACGAAATCGATCATCTCGCTCTGGGTCGTACTGCGGTTGATGTAGAGGAACGGATTTGTCGGGTCGTGATCGATAGCGGTCGTGTAGCTGGCAATCGAACTGGTGTATTGTCTGATCAGCGACAGCACGACGCCCCGTTTGAAGTAGATCTGCCACGATTCATCCCCTTGTCGGAGCGAGTCGGAGAGGGCCGTATTGATAGCTGTTAAAGTGTCGGGAGGCAGATCGGTGGGGGTGTTTGCCCACTTCATGTAGCGAAGGTTCACACGGCTTTCGAAAGAGTCTGCCTGAGCGGAATAGTAGCGGAAATATCCGGTCGGTGTATGTGGCGGTTGCTTGGAAAGCGTGTCGTTGGCGGCGATAAGGGTGAATTTAAACAACGGGAGCAACGAAATGTCCGCATCCCGTGAGGTGATTCTCCGGGTTCGCTCTTGTGACGACTCGGTCTCGAACGAAAGCAGCTGGTTGAATTGCCGGCTGGTATCGGCATAGATTGAGAACGAGCTGTCGTTTAGTTTCGACCGGTATTCGGCGATCTTCTGTTCGGCAATTTTCCGGTCACTCATCGACCCTTCCCGGTCGCGTAGCATATAACGCAGCGACGAACGGTTGAGGTAGGCGTTGGCAAAATCGGGGTAGAGCTCGATAGCCCGGGTGTAATCGGCAATTGCAGCCTCGTAGTCGCCCAGTTGGGTGTAGAGTCCGGCCCGATTGTAGTAGACCAGCACGTTGTCGGGCGAGTAGAAGACGACTTTGTTGTAATCCTCCAACGCCTTGTTGTAGTCCCCGATTTGTGTGCGGAGCAGTGCCCGGTTGAACAGCGTTTGGGCGCTGGTCGAGTCGAGCTCGATGACCCGCGAAAAATCATTGATGGCTTGGACCGGTTGTTTCTGGCTGTAATAGACCAGTGCCCGATTGAAATAGGCGGGAATAAAGGTCGAATCGTAATGAATCGCCTGATTGAAATCCGACAGAGCCAGATCGTACTTTTTTTGGGTCATATAGAGGGCGCCTCGACGGTTGTATCCGTTCGGGTCGAAGTAATTGGTGCGGATACCTCGGTCGAAATCGGCAAGAGCGCGCACCGTGTCTTTCAGGTAGAGGTAGCAGGTCCCCCGATTCAAGTAGGCATCGGCTACTTTGTTGTCGTAGTGGATGTATGTCGAGAAGTCTTCTATGGCCTTTTCGAATTGCTGGGTCAGCAGGTAGGTGACACCTCGGCTGTAATAGGCACTGGGCAGGTCGGGCCTCAGGTCGATGGCCTGTTGAAAATCCCGCAAGGCATCGTCGTAATTACCTAAACGCGAACGTGTGATGGCTCGATACTGGAGGGCGATCGTAAAGACCGGATTCTGACGAATGGCCAGTGTGAAATCCTGTTCGGCGCCAAGCAGATCGTCGAGGTTATATTTCGCTATACCGCGTAAAAAATAGGCCTCATAGGCGGTTGAATCGGCACGGAGCAGAATATTGAGCACCTCGATGGCATCCTGATATTTGTTCTCGATCAGAAAATTTCGGCCCACGTAGAAGAAGTACGCCTTGTTGAGTTGCGCGTCGGTGGGCCGCCACCACAGCCCCGCCATAAGCGTTATGAACAAAATCAGCAATAATTTCCGCATCTGTACCGAGATGTTTCTGTTGAATCTGCTAAAATAACGCAAAAAATCCGATTTGCCGTATGATTTCCGTTTTTTGTGCGATTCGGGGCATCGGTTTTTTTCGTTTTCGGTGGAGAATCCGAATAAAAATCGAAAGCGAGCTTTTATGTTAACAAAAAGTTCGCTACCTTTGAAAGCAATTTCGCGTATTTCCGGAGTGGGCGCATCGTGACTGCGATCGCTCCCCGATTGCGTTCGGTTATTGCCGGTTTTTCTTCGTGTTACGAAAACCGTTTCTGTTGTTGGACTTATTACTTAACCGATCAAAATGAAAAAAATTGACGTCGTTTTAGGTTTGCAGTGGGGTGATGAGGGAAAAGGCAAGGTCGTTGACGTGCTGACCCCGAATTATCAGGTTATCGCCCGTTTCCAAGGGGGACCGAATGCCGGACACTCGCTGCATTTCGAAGGTAAAAAATATGTGTTGCATACGATTCCATCCGGAATCTTCCGCCCGGGTTCGATCAATATCATCGGTAACGGTGTGGTGATCGATCCGGTGATCCTCTCCGATGAGATCTCCAAACTGGAGGACGATGGAGTCAATGTAGTCGATAAGTTGTGGATTGCCAAGAAGGCTCATCTGATCCTTCCGACGCACCGGATCCTCGATGCGGCTTCGGAGGCTGCTAAAGGAAAAACCAAAATCGGTTCGACCCTCAAAGGAATAGGCCCCACCTATATGGATAAAACTGGACGGAACGGTCTGCGTGTGGGCGATATTCTCTCTCCGTCGTTCCGCGAACAGTATGACCGACTGAAAGAAAAGCACCTGCAACTGCTGCGTCAATACGATTTCCAGTTCGATATTACCGACTACGAAAAGGAGTGGTTCGACGGCATCGAAAATCTCAAGCGTTTCCGTTTTATCGAGAGCGAACACGAAGTCAACCGACTGCTGAACGAGGATAAGGCGATTCTGGCCGAAGGGGCTCAGGGTTCCATGCTCGATATCGATTTCGGAACCTATCCGTTCGTCACCTCTTCCAATACGCTCTGTGCAGGAGTTTGTACCGGTTTGGGTGTTGCTCCTTCGCGGGTAGGCCGGGTGTATGGAATCTTTAAGGCTTACTGTACGCGTGTGGGTAGCGGACCCTTCCCGACGGAGTTGTTCGACGAAGATGGCGAAAAAATGCGTCAGATCGGAATGGAGTTCGGAGCCACGACAGGACGTCCGCGGCGTTGCGGTTGGCTCGATATGGTCGCCTTGCGTTACTCGGTGATGATGAACGGTGTGACCGAACTGATTATGATGAAATCCGACGTGTTGAACGATTTCGAAAAACTGAAGGTCGCAGTGGCCTACAAGATCGGAGATAAGGAAGTCACCGAATTCCCGTATGAAGTCAATGAAGAGGTTGTCCCGGTTTACAAAGAGTTCGAAGGCTGGAACTGCAACATCAATGGTGTGCGGGAGTATGACCGTTTCCCGACCGAATTGAAGAATTATATCGAATTCATCGAAGAGCAGACCGGAGTTCCGGTGAAGATCATCTCGGTAGGTCCCGATCGCGAAGAGACGGTGATCCGATAGGTGTTGAGGGTATATAGAAATCATAAAGGGAGGAGATACCTAATGAAAAAGATAAATTTGGCAGTTGTGACGCTGTTGTCTGCAGCCGTACTTTTGAATGGTTGTGCAGCGTTCCAGAATATGAGTAAGACCGGCAAGGGAGCTACGATTGGAGGAGCGAGCGGTGCAGCAGCCGGAGCCGGAATCGGAGCATTGGCCGGAGGCGGCAAAGGAGCCGTGATCGGTACGTTGGTCGGAGCCGGTGTCGGAGCCGGTGTGGGTGCACTGATCGGAAAACGGATGGATAAACAGAAGGAGGAACTCGAGAAGATCGAGGGAGCTCAGGTAGAGACCGTAACCGACGAAAACAACTATCAGGCGATCAAGGTAACCTTTACCGACAAGATTCTGTTCGAAACCGGAAAGAGTGAATTGAGTAGTGCTTCGCGTGCCTCTTTGAAAAAATTTGCAGAGTCGCTGGCTCAATCGCCCGAAACGAATGTAGCTATATATGGCCATACGGATAATACCGGAAGCCGGAAGATCAATCAGGAGCTCTCCGAAGAGCGGGCTCAGGCTGTGGCGAACTATTTGATCGGACAGAAGATCGATCCGTCGCGTCTGACGACCCGGGGATTGGCTTACGACGATCCGATTGCCGACAACTCGACCGAAGAGGGACGAGCACAGAACCGTCGTGTCGAGATTCTGATTACGGCGAATGATACGATGATCCAGCAGGCTCAGCAAGAGGCTGCTGCTCAGTAGCCCCTGCGGATTGGGGAACCGAATAAGGCGGTCGAGAGGGAGAGAAGAGGACGAAGGAGTATCTTCTCAGACCCGTCGGCCGTCATTTTTTTATATGATAATTTAAGGGAGAGGAATCGATATGGTCAGTTATCTGCAGGTTGAGGATCTTGTCAAGTCGTTTGGCGATTTGTTGTTGTTCGATCATCTTTCGTTGGGTGTGGCAGAAGGGCAGCGAATCGGCCTGATTGCGAAAAACGGAAGTGGAAAGACCACGCTGCTCAATATCATTGCGGGACGGGAGGATTATCAGTCGGGACGGATTACTTTTCGGCGGGATCTAAAGGTGGCCTATCTGGAACAAAACCCTACGTTTCCCTCGGGAACTGTTTTGAATGCCTGTCTGAGTGGAGATACGCCGGCTCTTCGGGCGATTGCGGAGTATGAACGGGCCGTGGAGTCGGGCAAGGAGGAGGCATTGCGCCGGGCAACGGATGAAATGGATGCACAAAATGCTTGGAATTACGAGGCCCGGATCAAACAGATTCTTACTCAACTGAAAATTACCCATTTCGATCAATCGGTCGATCAACTCTCCGGAGGACAGATCAAACGAATTGCCTTGGCCAATGCGCTGATTTGCGAGCCCGATCTGCTGATTCTGGACGAACCTACCAACCACCTCGATCTCGAAATGATCGAATGGTTAGAGGAGTATCTTTCGCGAGGACGGTTCAGCCTGCTGATGGTTACGCACGATCGGTATTTTTTGGATCGGGTCTGTACGAATATTGTTGAGATCGACGATAAAAGGACCTATTTCTACGAGGGCAACTATTCGCTTTATTTGGAAAAACGCCGACAACGTCTCGAGGCGGAGGAGAGTCGGCGTGAGCGGGATGTGAATCTTTATCGTCGGGAATTGGAGTGGATCCGCCGTCAGCCGCAGGCCCGGGGAACCAAAGCCCGTTCGCGGATCGAGTCGTTCAAAGATCTCGAAGAGCGGCTGCGCAAGCGCCGTTCGGAGGAGAATCTGCGGTTGGATGTCGGCGCGACCTACATCGGTAAAAAAATATTCGAGGTTAAAGGACTCTCCAAACGGTTCGGTGACAAGGTCATTCTCGATGGATTCAATTATCTGTTTTCCCGTTACGAAAAGATGGGGATTATCGGCGATAACGGTACCGGCAAGTCCACATTCATCCGGATGTTGCTTGGAGAACTGGCTCCGGACTCCGGAACCATCGATATCGGAGAGACGGTGAAGTTCGGATACTATTCGCAGGCGGGAATAACGTTTGATGAGAACGAAAAGGTGATCGATGCCGTGACGGCTGTGGCCGAGTCGGTGGAGTTGAACGACGGAAGACGGATGAGTGCCTCACAATTTTTGCAGTATTTCCTGTTTTCGCCTCAAACACAACATAACTATATTGCCAAATTGAGCGGAGGAGAGCGTCGCCGGCTCTATCTGTGTACGGTGTTGATGCGCAATCCGAATTTTCTGGTTCTTGATGAGCCGACGAATGATTTGGATATTATGACCTTGCAGGTACTTGAGGAGTATTTGCAGGGATATGGAGGATGCCTGATCGTCGTGTCTCACGACCGCTACTTTATGGACAAGGTAGCCGATCATTTGCTGGTATTCGAGGGGGGAGGACGCATAAAGGATTTTCCCGGAAATTACAGCGAATATTTGGAGTGGAAGCGGCTTAAGGAGGGTCAGGAGCATTCGGATGAGGGCAAATCGGGGCGTAAGGAGTCTTCAGCAGCGGCATCGGAACGGCGGCGTCCATCCGATTCGACGAGACGCAAATTGTCATTTAACGAACGCCGTGAGAAGGAGTCGCTCGAGCGGGAGATTGAGACGCTGGAGCAAGAGAAAGCACAACTTGAGCAGGAGCTATGCAGCGGTACGCTTTCGGTAGAGGCTTTGACGGCACATTCGACCCGCATCGGGGAGCTGTTGACACTAATCGATCAGAAAAGTACCCGTTGGTTCGAATTGAGCGAGATAGAGGAGGGCTGATCCTGCGGATCGTGTAAAGGGGAACTGAAATATTTGTAATGGCAAAATGTGGGTGACTTCATGAATAGGCCACTATAAGGGCCGGTCCCCTTGTTTGATCCTTAGTTTGATCTCCTGTATCTATCTGTGATGGCTTTTTCTGCGGAAGATCGAATAACCGCCACCGACCAGAAGAACGCCTGCAATCAGAACACCGAGAACCCAACTTTTTTGGCATCGGTCGTCTTGCTCGATGACTGCTTCGAGTGGAGTGAGGGTGCTGTATTTCCCTTCGAAATCAGGAATATCCCGGCAGTTCCACTTGTCGAGCAGTGTTCCCTCGTGCAGCAGAACCAGCCCGTTTTTGGCTCGAATCAGCGTCTTGAGGGTCGTCCCGTCGATATTGTAGGCGGGAATCCGCGCAGCTCCGAAAGCTATACGACCGTCAGCGGGCAACGTTGAGGGTGTGGCGCACACAATCTTGTATTCGTTCCGTGCAGCGTAGCTGGCCACCTCTTCTAAACGTTTGCGACAGGCTTCGGGGAGGGGTTGTTCCGTATCGGTCAACGTGATAATGAAGAGGTCTCTTTCCGCAAGCAGTTCGGCGGTACGGTTTCCGGTCGAATCGAATAGAGCAAAGTCGAGCGTCGTTGTAGCTTGTGCCTGTTTCCGTTCCGTAACGTGGGTGTCGACATATTCCCAACGCAGCGAATCGTACCACGTCGTGTCGGTCAGGGCGAATTGATGCTCCTTGCCCGTAGTCCGGTCCCTGTATATCAGCGTCGTAATCGTTTCACTCGCCTCCCCGGGCATCTGTCGAGAGGTATTGACTCCCCGGTGATAGGGCAGAAAATCGAAAACCGGCAGATGGCGCAGGCTGTAACATCCGATTCCGGCCGAAAAGAGCGTGAAGAGCAGAACCATGCTCCACTCCTCGACGTCCGCGTGTTTATCGTATTGTCGGGGTGATTCCTTGCGGGTATATCGCCACAGCAGGGTGGCCAATGTCAGCAGAATGATGTTTTTGACGAAGGTCTGACCGTTGGAGAGTTTGACGAAATCGCCGAAACATCCGCAGTCGGCTACCGGATTCCAGATGACCAGAACCAGAGACAGCAGGGTAAAGAAGCCCATCAGAATGAACGCCCAACGTGCGGCGCTCCGCTCGCGGATCCGGAACAGCAGGCATAGTCCGAGGGTCAATTCGAACATCGGAAGCACTACGCCGATAAGATAGCGGGTGCCCGAGAGCCACGTCATCCCGAAAGCGGAAAAATATTCGCCGAGTTTGATGGCCGTACCCCAAGGGTCGACCGCTTTGATGAATCCCGAAAAGATAAAAGTCAGTGCGATAATCCATCGCACGAGAGGTATGATAACGGGATGTCTTTTCATTGTTAGGTAATTAGTTTCATGCAAATTTATATTTTTTCGTATGGATATCCAATTCTTGAAGCTTTTTCGTAATTTTGTTCGACCGAGAAAAGAGAAGTTCGGTTCGAAAAATCGAGAGGGAAATGGACAAGAATCAGACAGAGCAGCAGGTCGAGCGTGCCATGTCGCGCATGATCGATTACTATGCGGCGAGCGATCCTACGCAAATCGCTCACACGTTGTGCGTACACGAATACACCCGTTTACTCGCCCGGCGCGAGGGGTATGATGAACATAAAGTAGGGCTGCTGGAGATCGCTGCAATTATGCACGATATAGGTTGTCCGAGTGCCAAGTGGAAGTATGGCAACTCCCAGCCCGCTCATCAGCAACAAGAGGGAATGTGTATTGCGGCCGAGTGGTTTGCTTCCGATCCGTCGTGGCTCGATACGCAGGAGGCACAGTGGATCGTAGATGTCGTCGGGGCCCATCACAATGCGGTCAAGGCCGAGACGCTGGGCTTCGAGGTGTTGTACGAAGCCGATTTGATCGTCAATCTGTTCGAAGGGTACTATCCGGTCGATTACGCGAATGTCTATTATCACAAGATGGTTCGAACAGAATCGGGCAAACAGTTGTTCCGACAACTATTCGCCCGATGGTTAAAAAAGGATTGATGCTCCTAAACCGAATATTTCTGAACGTCTATTTTCGTTTCAGCAGCCGATAGATCTCTCCGACCCACATGACGAGAGAGGTTGAGCCGATCACGATCAGCCAATCTTGCCATGAGATGGGGGTAGTCCGGAATACCTCTCCTCCGAAGGAGACAATCAGAATCTGACCTACCAGAATCAGCAGCAACACTCCGAAAAATGCGGAACAGCCTTTTGTGGCTTTCCAGATCGGAACGGAGGTGCCGAACCCTTTTGCGTTAAACATATTCCAGAACTGGAGCATTACGAAGACGGTGAAGAATACCGACAGGTCGTAGCGGCTGATCTCCGATCCATACCAGAATAGCAGGCCCAACAGGGTGATGACGAACAGCGATCCGACACCGATAATTGCCCGTAACATGGGACGAGAGATGATGAAGTCGCTGTTTTTGCGGGGACGTTCCTTCATGACGCTACGGCTTGGAGGCAGCGAAGCAAGCGCCAATGCCGCAAAGGTATCCATAATCAGATTGACCCAGAGCATCTGGGTAACCGTAAGCGGAAGTTCGTTGCCGAAGATCGAGCCCAGCAGAACGATGATGATCGCTACGAAATTGATCGTCAGCTGGAACAGAACGAATCGTTGGATGTTGCGATAGAGCGAACGGCCCCACATGACTGCTGTGGCGATGCTGCTGAACGAGTCGTCGAGCAGCGTGATGTCGCTGGCCTCTTTGGCAACGGAGGTTCCGGTTCCCATTGACAGTCCCACCTGAGCGAAGTTCAATGCCGGGGCGTCGTTGGTTCCGTCTCCGGTTACGGCAACCACTTCGCCGCGTTGTTGGAGCAGGCGCACCAGACGTTGTTTGTCGAGCGGACGGGCCCGGGACATAATCTTGATCTCCTGTACCCGATCGAGCAACTCTTCGTCGCTCATGGCTGCGAATTCCGCACCGGTAATGCGGTTCCGATCGGTATCCTGCTTGGTCCACAGTCCGATCTGACGTCCGATCTCCTGTGCGGTAGCCGGAGTATCGCCCGTGACGATCTTTACGGCGATACCAGCGCTCAGACACTCCTGAACGGCTTGCGGAACATCATCGCGAACCGGATCGGAGATAGCCGTGATGCCCACGAAGTGCAGTTCACACTTCTCGAGAGCCTCGTCGCAGGTCTCTATTCCGTCACACACGGCATAGGCAAATCCCAATGTACGCATGGCTTTGTTCTGAAAGGCGAACAACCGTTCTTCGACTTCCGATTTTTTGTCAAATCCCGGGCAGCGTGACAATACGATTTCGGGAGCTCCCTTGATGTATAAAATTCTCTTTCCGGAGGCAGAATCCGTCAGCGTGGCCATGAATTTACGTTCGGTCGTGAAGGTCAGCTGATCGACGACAACGGCTTTTTCGCGCAGTATCGTGTAGTCCACGTTTCTCTCCTTCAACCACAACAGCAGCGCCCCTTCGGTGGGATTGCCGATCGGTTTGCCGTTCCGGTCCAGAAAAGCGGTGGAGTTGGCGGCGATGCCCTCCTCGATCGTCTGCATGTCGTCAATATAAAAGACGGTGTCGTGTACACGCATTTCGTTGCGGGTGAGGGTTCCCGTTTTATCGGTACAGATCACTGTGATGGCTCCCATCGTTTCGCTGGCGTGCATCTTGCGAACCAGATTGTTCGTGCGCAGCATCCGACGCATGTTTACGGCTAAGGACAACGTAACGCTCATCGGCAGCCCCTCGGGGACAGCAACGACGATCAGCGTTACGGCTACCATGAAGTATTGCAGTACTTCGGCAGCGACATCGGTCCAATCCGCCTGAAGCAGATCGCCGACAATGATTCCTTTGACAATCAGTGCGATAAAGGTCAGAATGGCCAATGAAATACCGATGCGTCCGATCCACTTCGAGAGTCGTTTGAGCTGAAGGTTGAGCGGGGTATCTTCATCGCTTTCGACCGTCGCCTGTTCGGCAACTTTTCCGAATTCCGTAGCATCGCCGACGGCAAAAACCTCCATGACTCCGTGTCCCTCCATTACCGTCGTACCGCGCATGACGTGATCCGAGGGATAGGTTGCCTCGGGATCGAAGTGGTTCGGATCGACGGTTTTGTCGACCTGAAGTTCTCCGGTCAGGGTCGATTCGTTGATCTTCAGCGAAACGGCTTCGATCAGCTGTCCGTCGGCGGGAACCTCCTCGCCGCTCTCGAGCAGGACGATATCGCCTACGACGACCTCCTTTTTCGGAATTTCGCACACCTCGCCGTCGCGGATGACCTTAACCGGAGTGTCATCGTTCGTGCTGTTGAGCAGATCGAATTTTTTCATCGCATCGTATTCGAACCAGAAAGCGATGCCCGTTGCTAAAAAGATGGCACAGAAGATTCCGATCGTTTCGGCGAATTCATTGTGGATAAATCCGATCCCGAGAGACAACAGAGCTGCAATCAGCAGAATCCGTATTACGGGATCCTTGAACTTTTCGAAAAAAAGCCGCCATGGCGATTTGCGTTTGGGCGGGGTTAACAGGTTGTCGCCGTGTTTTTCACGGCTTTGCAACACTTCGCTTTGTGTTAATCCTTTCATTGGAGTCGACATAATATTGTGCTTTTTGTTAGTTTACAAAGGGTAGTTCATTGTGTTTCGAGGCATCTAATTTAATGGCGACAAACAGCAGGATCGTAAATGCGATGAGCGACGATCCTCCGTAGCTGAAGAACGGGAGCGGGATGCCGATAACCGGCATGATTCCAATCGTCATGCCGATGTTGATCGTAATGTGGAACAGGAACACCGAAGCCACGCAGTAACAGTAGATACGGCCAAACGGCTCCTGTTGACGTTCTCCCATACGGATCAGACGGAGAATCAGAATCACAAAAAGAATGATTACGATGGCACTGCCGATAAAACCCCACTCTTCTCCGACGGTACAGAATATGAAGTCGGTACTCTGTTCGGGGACGAAGTTGAACTTGGTTTGTGTCCCCTCGAGAAAACCCTTACCGGAAAAACCGCCCGAGCCGATGGCAATTTTCGACTGGTTGACGTTGTATCCCCAATGGCTCAGATCCGATTCGAGTCCGAGCAGATCGAGAATTCGCTTCTGTTGGTGAATTTGAAGCACGTTGTTGAAGACGTAGTCTACCGTGTAGGTAAAACCGAGTGAGCCGAAAAAGAGCAGGATGAAAGTCAATATGTTGTTGATCTTGTAGCGGTAGGCATAGAGGATCACGACACCGATCGAGAGTGTTGTGGCGATCAGAATGGAGAGGTACCACGAGATGTCGATCGACAGCAACAGTTGACATACGGTATAGATCAGTGTCGAGCCCAATGCCAGTCCGGCCAGATAGATCGCTTTGCTTCTCCAGTTACCGTTGGTCATCCCCTCTCCGACGACGCAAACCAGGATCAGTACGATCAGCAAGGCTGTCGGCTCGAGCAGAAATGAAAAGATAAAGAGCGAGATGATCATGATCAGGGCGATGTAGACCCAGCCGTTGAATCCTTCGCGATAGAGCATGAAGAGAAACGACCCGAAGACCAAGGCTGATCCGGTATCGTTTTGCAGCATGACAATCAGAACGGGAAGTCCGAGCAGAATTGCTACGTGCAGCAGATGTTTCAGGTTGCGGATATCGAACGAGTAGGAACTCAT
The DNA here is from genome assembly GCA_900546005.1 of uncultured Alistipes sp. Lineage (GTDB taxonomy): Bacteria > Bacteroidota > Bacteroidia > Bacteroidales > Rikenellaceae > Alistipes_A > Alistipes_A pullicola. Next base: position 19,089 of record URBJ01000037.1, read on the forward strand.
GTAGCGGGCCAGAGCCAGTGCGGTAGTGAATTTCACGAATTCCGAAGGCTGGATCCCGAAGAGCCACGATTTAGCTCCGTTGACCTCCTTGCCGAACAGCAGTACGCCGATCAACACCAGTATGGAGAACCAGTATAGGGGATAGGCCAGAATATGGTAGTATTTGTCGTCGATCAGCAGGATGGAGATGGCGATGAAGGCCGATACGCCGATCCAGATCAGCTGCATGCCGTAGCGTTGGCTGATGTCGAAGATGCTCGAGTGGGCCTCATCGTAGACGGCGGCGTAGATGTTGACCCACCCCATCAGGACCAGTACCGTGTAGACGAGTATGGTAATCCAATCCAAACCGCCGACGGTCAAACTATTTTCCTCGTTGCTTTTCATAGTATGGGTAGGCGATTTGCATGGTTTTTATTCTTTCGACCAGATCGGGACGCTTGATCGTATCCGTCAGGTAGTACTCCGTCAGCAGGCTTGCAATCGGTGCAGCTACTGTCGCTCCAAACCCTCCGTTTTCGATGTAGACCGATACGGCGATTTTCGGATTGTTGCGTGGCGCGAAACAGAAAAACGTACTGTTGTCTCTGCCGTGAGGATTCTGCGCGGTTCCTGTCTTTCCGCAGATGTCGAGTCCGGGGACCATGGCGACATATCCTGTCCCTCCCTCGTTAACAGCCATATACATTCCTTCCACTATGGGCTCGAAGTGGCGGGGGTCAACCTTCGTATAGTGCTTCTCGTAAAATCGGGGATCGATCGAGTCGCGGTCGTGGATACGCTTGACGACGTGCGGAATCCGGTAATAGCCGCGATTGGCGATGGTGGCCACCATGTTGGCCATTTGCAACGGGGTGCAACCCATCTCCCCTTGTCCGATCGAGAGGGAGATAACGGTCAATCCGTTCCACCGCCCACGGTAGACTTTGTCGTAAAAGGCCGATGTGGGAACATTCCCGTTCAGCTCTCCGTTGAAGTCCGAACCTAACTTGCGGCCGTATCCGAAACTGCGGACGTAGTCGGCCCACACGTCGAATCCCTCTTCGATGTTTTTGTATTTCTTGTTTTCGATGATATTCCGGAAAACGTAACAGAAATAGGCGTTACATGAGGTTTGGATGGCTCCCATCAGGTCGCGGGGAGAGCTGTGGGCGTGGCATTTCATGCCCCGTCCATAGGGGTATCCGCCATGACACGGGTAGGTCTGTTCGGGAACAAGCACCCCCTCTTGCAGTCCGATCAATCCCTGTAATACCTTGAATGTCGAGCCCGGCGGGTAGGGTGACATCACCGCCCGGTTGTAAAGCGGTCTGCGTGGATCGTTCAGCAGTTTCATGTAGTTGTTGCCCCGTTCGCGTCCGACCAGTTCGTCCGGGTCGTAGGTCGGGCTGCTGGCCATGACCAGAATTTCGCCGGTCTCGGGCTCAATGGCTACCACACTGCCCACTTTTCCCTCCATCAGCTCTTCGGCCAAGGCCTGCAAGCGGGCGTCGATCGTACAGGTGATGGCTACACCGGGCGAGGCCAGCGTATCGTAGATCCCGTTGGCATAGGACCCCTGTGGAACGCCGTGTACGTCGACCATCTCGATTTTGACCCCTTTCACGCCTCGCAAGACCTCCTCGTAGGCCTGTTCGATGCCGCTCATTCCGATGTAGTCTCCGCTGCGGTAGTAGGGATTGCGTTCGATGATGCGTTCGTTGACCTCACCGACGTAACCCAACAGATTGCCAGCCATCTTGGTCGGATAGGAGCGGACCGTACGGTAGACGGTGTAAAAACCGGGAAAGGAGTGCTCTTCCAATTTCAGTTTTGTCTCTTTGGGAAGTTGCTTGACG
>URBJ01000038.1 GCA_900546005.1 uncultured Alistipes sp.
ACTATCCTGTCACCGTGTTCCTGTCCCGTGAGGGGTATTTCAAGAAGATCACGCCCCAGTCCCTGCGGATGAGCGGCGAGCAGAAGTACAAGGAGGGCGACGGGCTCCGGCAGAGCTTTGAGACCACGTCCAACGCAGAGCTCATGCTCTTCACGGACCGCTGCCAGGTCTATAAGGTCCGGCTTGGCGAGTTTGAGGACAGCAAGGCCAGCGTTCTCGGCGATTACCTGCCGGCAAAGCTGAAGATGGACGAGGGCGAGAGCGTGATCTACGCCCTGCTGCCGGGGGATTACGCCGGCTCCCTCCTCTTCCTCTATGAAAACGGCAAGGCCGCCCGCATCGAGCTCACGGCCTATCAGACGGCCTCCAACCGCCGGAAGCTGACGGGGGCCTACTCGGATAAGGCGCCGCTTGCCGCCATCCTGCGCCTGACGGAGGACGGGGAGGTGGCGGTCTGCTCCGACGAGCCCCGCTGCCTCATCCTCCACACCGCCCTGCTGGCTCCCAAGACCACCCGCACTTCCCAGGGCGTGGCGGTGATGACCCTGAAGAAGAACCGCCGCCTCACGGAGGCAAAGTTCCTGGCGGAGACCGCCATCCAAAACCCGGCGCGCTACCGGGTCCGCTCTCTCCCCGCCGCCGGCGCCCTCCTGAAGGGCGAGGACAACGGAGAGAAGCAGCTGACACTGGAAGTCTGAGCTTCCCCACGGAAAGGAGCGTTCCCATGCAGGCGACTGTGAAGAAATACGGCTTCATCACCCTCTGCTGCATCCCCTTCGCCCTGGCCTTCAACGCCTTCTATGCCCCCAACGGCCTCACCTGCGGCGGCTTTACCGGTGTGGCCCAGATCATCAACCACTTTCTCCCCTTTGCCCCGGTGGGCACGGTGGCGTTCCTTCTGAACCTGCCGCTCTTCATCCTGGGGCTGGTCCGCCACGGGAAGGGCTTTCTCCTGAGCTCCCTCTACGCCGTGGCGGTGAGCTCCCTCTTTGTGGACGTGCTGGCGGCGGTGTACACCTTCCCGCCCATGGAGCCCCTGCTGGCCTGCATCTACGGCGGGGTCATCCTGGGGGTGGCGGTGGGCGGCATGCTCCGCTACGACACCACCACCGGCGGCACGGAGCTGGGCGCCCGGCTGCTGCTGCCCCGCTTCCCCCACCTGCCCATCGGCAAGATCTGCCTTGTGATGGATCTTGCGGTCATCGTCTCCTACGCCGCCGTCTTCGGCAGCGTGCTGAACGCCCTCTACGGCGGCGTGGCCCTCTACCTCACCACGGTGGTGATGGATATGGTGATCTACGGCGGCCGGGCGGCCAAGGTGGCCTACATCATCAGCCTGGAGAACAACGCCATCTCCCAGGCCCTGCTGGACAAGGACATGGGCGTCACCATCCTGCCCGCCCGGGGCGCCTATACCGGGACGGAGCGGCCGGTGCTCCTGGTAGCCATCCGGCGGCGGGAGATCACGGCGGTGAAGGCCCTGGTGAAGGAGCTGGACCCCGGCGCCTTCCTCATCGTCTGCGACGCCCGGGAGGTCCTGGGCGAGGGCTTCAACGAGTACAGCCCCGACGGACTGTAAGGGATGATCACCCCCTGACAAAAATACATAAAAAACAGAAACGAACGCAAAAAGGAGGACTTCCCATGGCAGATCTTATGAAAACGAAGGAAAATCTGGAGGCCCGGGGCTACGCGGTCCGGCTCTTCCCGGACAAGGAGAGCGCCGCAAAGTACCTGAACGAAGTCATCGACGGCACTTCCGTGGGCTTCGGCGGGTCCATGACGCTGGACCAGATGGGGCTCTTCCCCTCTCTCGGGCAGCATAACACCGTCTTCTGGCACTGGAAGCAGAATCCGGCGGACGCCCGGGCCTCCGCCGCCAACGCGGCGGTGTACCTGAGCTCCGTCAACGCCCTTGCGGAGACCGGCGAGATCGTCAACATCGACGGCGCCGGAAACCGGGTGGCTTCCACCCTCTATGGGCACAAGAAAGTCTACCTCATCATCAGCCGCAACAAGCTGCTGTATGCGTTGGTCGATGCACTTTACACGCGGAGTGAGGCCGATTTCCGTCCAGCTACGTTTCGCGTACAGGGCGATACGGTCGATATCTTTGCCGCTTACGGGGAGAAGTGTTACCGGGTCGTCTTCTTCGATAACGAGATCGAGATGATCTATACGATCGATCCGGTGACGGGACAGCGACTCGAGACTCAGGAGCGGGTGGTCATCTATCCGGCCAATCTGTTTGTGACTACGCGGGAGCGGGTCGAGCAGGCCATTCGGATGATTCAACTCGATCTGGGCAAACAGTGCGAATACTTTGAATCGATCGGAAAACCGGCCGAAGCCCGAAGACTCAAACAACGGGTCGAGTACGATCTCGAAATGATCAAGGAGTTGGGGTATTGTCCCGGGATTGAGAACTATTCGCGCTACTTCGACGGACGTTCGCCCGGAAGTCGCCCATTCTGTCTGATCGATTATTTCCCGAAGGACTATCTGCTGATCATCGACGAGAGCCACGTGACCGTACCGCAGATTCGCGGAATGTATGGCGGAGACCACTCCCGAAAGACCAATTTGGTTGAGTATGGGTATCGTCTTCTCGCAGCGCTCGATAACCGTCCGTTGAAGTTCGGGGAGTTCGAAGCGCTCGAAAATCAGGTGATTTATGTCAGTGCGACTCCGGCCGATTATGAGCTGATCAAGTCCGAAGGCTCGGTGGTCGAGCAGTTTATCCGTCCGACGGGGTTGGTCGATCCGCCGATCGAAGTGCGTCCTACGCTGCATCAGATCGATGATCTGGTCGAGGAGATCGAGATTCGGGCGAAAAAGGACGAGCGGGTATTGGTAACGACCCTTACTAAACGGATGGCCGAAGAGCTCTATAAATATTTCGACCGGATGGGGATCCGTTGCCGGTATATCCACTCGGATGTCGACACCTTGGAACGGGTGCAGATTCTGGACGATCTGCGGGCCGGATTGTTCGACGTGTTGATCGGGGTAAACTTGTTGCGTGAGGGGCTCGACTTACCGGAGGTTTCGTTGGTGGCGATTATGGACGCCGACAAGGAGGGCTTCTTGCGAAGCGCCCGTTCGCTGACCCAGACGGCCGGTCGGGCTGCCCGGAATGTCGAAGGACGCGTCATTATGTATGCCGACCGGATTACCGACTCGATGCGCGCGACGATTCAGGATACCAACCGACGTCGCGAAAAGCAGATTCGGTACAACAATCTTCACGGGATCGTGCCTCATCAGGCGGTCAAGAGCGGTCGGACGATTCTTTCGGGCGAACCGCTGCAGTCGAAATCCGAACCGGGAGGGGTAACCTATGATCTGAGCGGAGACAGAAAATTTGCGGTTGCCGCCGATCCGGTTGCGGCCTATATGACCGAACACGATATAGAATCGGCGATCCGTATGGCCCGGGAGGCGATGGAGCAGGCGGCTCGAGAGCTCGACTTCACGACGGCTGCGGCTTATCGGGACAAGATGTATGCCCTGCAGGAGCAGCAGAAAAACAGAAAGACAAAGCAATAAGGAAGGTGATGGGTGAAGCGCGGTTTTTGACTCGGTTGATCGACAGGTTCTATTTTCCCTTTCTGCGCAGATGGGTTCCGCTGCAGACGTTTCGCTATGCGGTGTGCGGCGGAACGAATATGGCGTTCGATCTGTTTCTCTATTTTATTCTCTACAATTTCGTGTTGGAGAAGGAGGGGGTCGTGCATTTCGGAAACCTCTTTGCGATCTCTTCCTACAATGTTGCGTGGATGATCGTCTTCCCGATTACGTTTTTTACGGGATTCTGGCTGAATCGTCATGTGGCGTTTCACAGCTCACCGTTGAAGGGGCATGTGCAGCTCTTCCGTTACCTGTTGAGCGTGTGCGGGTCGATCCTGCTCAATTACCTTTGCATGAAACTTTTCGTCGATCTGTTGAGGTTCTATCCGACGCCCTCCAATGCGTTGACTAAAGGCATCTCGATCGTCTACAGCTACCTCATGCAGAAACATTTTTCGTTCAGAGGGTGCGCCGAACAGTAGCCGCAGAGACTCTCATTGCACGAATTGTTGCAAAGCGGCAGCCTGCAAAGCCTCCTATTTGACGCGGAGTTTCTGGTTGATTTGCAGGATCGAGGTTTTCTTTATGCCGTTCAATGCGCAGAGTTTTGAAACGGTCGTCGAGTATTTGACTGCAATGTGCGAAAGCGTCTCTCCCTTTTTGACGTAGTGATACTGTACGGAGGAGGAGCTTGTCGGTGCACTGCTCTGTCGGGTGGTTGTGGCGACGGTCGGTTTCTCTTCCGGCTCCTCTTCCGGAGTATACCCCACTGACTGTCGGGTCGAGGCGGTGATTCGTCCTCCCCGGTTGTAACAGTAGATGGTCTGTCCCGTTTTCAACTGATGATTCTCCGTATCGATAAAGAGGGCCGGATTGATCGGGGTCCCGGCAATTCGGATCTCGAAATGGAGGTGTTCGGTCGTCGCGCGCCCGGTCCGTCCGGCCAGTCCGATCGGATCTCCGGCTTCGACTACGTCATTGGGCCGGACCAGATTTTTGCATTGATGTGAATAGACCGTCTCGATTCCGTTGTAGTGGCGGATGACGACGACGTTCCCGTAGCCGCTGTAGAGTTTCGACATGCGCACCACGCCCGGCCATGCGGCCCGGATCGTGTCACGAGGAATGGCTTTGATATCGACTCCCGTATGTCTTCGTCCCGAAAGACTGAATCCCCGGAGATATTTACCGTTATAGGGGTAGTGGAACTCTTCTTTCAGCTTGTCGAGGTCAAGCACCAGTTCGCCCGATTCCGGAAACGGATTGTTGTTTCGGGTCGTGCCGACGTGGGCGGTTTCCGCTTCACTGAAGGTGATTTCCGGCCGAAGGACCGGAATTTCGGGAACTTCTAATTTAATCGTCAGGCTGTCTTCTTCGATCGCCGCGGCCGTCAGATCGGCTATCTCGGAGCCCTCTTGGGGCTGGCCCGATTGTTGTCCGGAAAGGTTCGAAGAGTCTTCGATCTGCAGGGTTGCAGATGGCTCTTTTTTGTCTTTCCCTCCGAACGTTTTTTTGAAAACCGAGCAACTCGACAGCAGCAGCGTCGAAGATAAAATAAGAGCACCTATTGTTTTTAGATTCATGGGGTTCGGGAATTAAGCGGGGATAAAGATACGAAATTTTGCTGAAAATTAAAGAGTCCGCTCGAGCGTGTGTGCATGGAGTGTAACGAGTTAGGGGCCTGTTCTGAAAAAAGAGAACATTTCGAAAATAACTTTATATCTTTGCGTAATAGGGTCGATTGATCCTATAAAACGAAGAAAAAACAGTTAATGATATCTATGGATACGGAAAAAGTAAAATGTTTGATCATCGGCAGTGGACCTGCCGGATATACGGCAGCCATTTATACGGCACGTGCTGGTTTGTCTCCCGTACTTTATGAAGGGTTGACGCCCGGAGGGCAGTTGACCACTACGACAAAGATCGAGAATTTTCCCGGCTTTTCAGAAGGAATCGATGCCAACGCGTTGATGGAGGAGATGAAGAAACAGGCTCAGGTTTTCGGAACCGATGTGCGGATGGGACTGGTCACGGCGGTCGATTTTTCGCAGCGGCCGTTTCGCATTACGGTCGACGGAACGAAGTCGATCGAGGCCGAAAGCGTGATTATAGCGGTGGGTGCCGAGGCGAAATATCTCGGACTGGAATCGGAAGAGCGATTCAAAGGAATGGGTGTGTCGGCTTGTGCGACGTGTGATGGATTTTTCTATCGAGGGCAGGATGTCGTTGTCGTAGGTGGTGGCGATTCGGCCTGCGAGGAGGCTACCTATTTGGCAACGTTGTGCAAAAAGGTCTATCTCATTGTGCGTAAAGATTACCTGCGGGCTTCGCAGGCGATGCAGCGTCGGGTAGAGCGTACGGCCAATCTGGAGGTGCTGTTTGAGAATCAAGTGCAAGAGGTGCTCGGAGACGATGCGGGAGTGACCGGAGTCCGTATCCGCCATCGCGATGGGACCGAGAGAGAGATTCCGTGTACGGGATTTTTCGTTGCGGTCGGACACAAACCCAATACGGATATTTTCAAAGGTTACCTCGATCTGGACGAAGCGGGCTACATCCGGACGACTCCCGGTACGCCGTGTACTTCGGTTGAAGGTGTATTTGCGGCGGGTGACGTGCAGGATCCTCACTACCGGCAGGCGATTACTGCGGCCGGTTCGGGATGTGCGGCAGCATTGGAGTGTGAACGGTTTTTATCAGGACGCTAAGTTTTTTTGAGATAATACATAAAAGATTGCGGGAATGAGGAGTTGGGTGGATTCGGAGACGTTCGATCCGGAACGAATTTTTAATATCCGGAGCGATGAGGAGTTTGTTGCGGCGGCGATGGACCTGTTTCGCTTTCAGGCAAAGGCCGTACCCCCTTATGCGGAGTATGTCCGGTTGCTCGGGGTCGATCCGGAGCGGGTATCGTCGTTGGAGGAGATTCCGTTTTTGCCGATCTCGTTTTTTAAAAGCCGTGAGGTGTACGGAGCACGCAAGGAACCCGAAAAGATATTTACCAGCAGCAGTACGACGGGGCAGACTCCGGCCAGACACTACGTTGCCGATTTGAAACTCTATGAGCGGGCGTTTACGGAGGCTTTTGAGCACTTTTACGGACCGGTCGGCGAAGTTTCGATCTTTGCGCTGCTGCCCGGATATCTGGAGCGCGAGGGGTCGTCGTTGATCTACATGGTCGACCACTTGATCCGACAGGGGGCCGGCGGCGGTTTTTATCTCTACGACCATGAAGCGCTGTTACGCGATATGGAGGCCTGCCGGGGGAAGAAGATTCTGCTCGGAGTCAGCTATGCCTTGTGGGATTTGGCGGAGCAGCATCCGGTTCCGCTGTCCGATACGATCGTCATGGAGACCGGCGGAATGAAAGGAAAACGTCAGGAGCTCTCCAAGGAGGAGTTCCATTCTCTGCTGTGTGAGGCGTTTTCGGTACCGGCGATCCATTCGGAGTACGGTATGGCCGAGTTGATGTCGCAGGCCTACTCTTCGGGGCAGGGCATTTTCCGGACTCCCCCATGGATGCGGGTGGTTATACGCGATCTGAACGATCCGTTTTCCCGGGTGTCGGCCGAGCGGACAGGCGGTGTGAACATCATCGATTTGGCGAATGTCTGGTCGTGTGCTTTCATTCAGACCGACGATTTGGGATCGGTCGGTCAGGACGGAAGTTTCCGGATGCTCGGCCGAATTACCGGAAGCGAGATTCGGGGGTGTAATTTGTTGGTACAATAAGAGAAACGGTATCACAGAACCGACGGTGAGGATATGTATAAGAATCTGAAAGATTATATTGCAAGACTCGAACGGGAAGGCGAGTTGGTACGGATACGGACGGAGGTGGATCCCCGTCTGGAGATTGCCGAGTTGACCGATCGGGAGGCGAAGCGTCCCGGAGGAGGACGTGCACTGCTGTTTGAACGGACCGGAACGGACTTTCCGGTGCTGACCAATATGATGGGGTCGGAGCGGAGGATGGCATTGGCTCTCGGTGTGACACGCTTGGAGGAGTTGGCCGAACGTTTGTCGTCGCTTTTTGCGGAGTTGGTAGCCCCGAAGGAACGACTGATGGATAAGTTGCGGATGCTGCCGCTGTTGGAGCAGATGTCGCGCTGGATGCCGCGAAACCGGAGCGGACGCGGAGCCTGTCAGGAGGTTGTGTGGACCGGAGATGAGATCCGGCTCAGTCGCCTGCCGGTGTTGCAGTGTTGGCCCTATGATGGAGGCCGGTTCGTGACGTTGCCGCTGGTTCATACGGTCGATCCCGATACGGGAATCCGCAACGTCGGGATGTATCGGATGCAGCTTTTCTCGGAGACGGAGACAGGAATGCACTGGCACCTGCACAAAACCGGAGAGCGGCACTATCGTCGATACAAGGAGTTGGGGCGGAGGATGCCGGTCGCAGTTTGTCTCGGTGGCGATCCGGCCTACACCTATGCAGCTACTGCCCCTGTGCCGGATCAGGTGGATGAGTATCTTTTGGCTGGATTTCTCCGGCAGCGGCCGGTCGAATTGGTCCGTTGCCTGACGTCGGAGCTTCGTGTGCCGGCCGACTGTGACTTCGTGCTCGAAGGGTATGTCGATCCGAACGAGCCGAAACGGACGGAGGGACCGTTCGGAGATCATACGGGTTTCTATTCGCTGGAGGATGAATATCCCGTGTTCCATCTTACGGCCATAACCCATCGTCAGGGAGCGGTCTATCCGGCCACCCTTGTGGGAATTCCGCCGCAGGAGGATGCCTACATCGCCCGTGCGACTGAAAAAATATTCTTTGTACCCATACAGAAAACGATGCTGCCCGAGATGGAGGATCTGTATATGCCCTATCAGGGGGTAGCGCACAATATTGCGTTGGTGAGTATCCGACGGAGCTATGACGGGCAGGCGCTCAAAACGGCGGCGATGTTGTGGGGTGCCGGGCAGATGATGTTCAATAAGTATATGGTCGTTGCGGAGGCTTGCGACGACATACGCGATCCGGAGGTGTTGAGTCGGCTGATGCGGCGGGTGTCGGTGCCGGACGATGTGTTGATCTCTCGCGGACCGTTGGACGTGTTGGACCATGCAGCTCCGAAGATGGGTTTAGGAGGAAAGATGGTGTTGGACTTGACGGATGTCAGGGATCGCGAACCTGCTCCGGTCGTGTGTCCGGGCCAGTGGACGTTTTGCGGAGGAATTCACTCTGCGAATGCTGCGTGGGCCGAGCGTTGGGGCGTATTGTGGCTCTATGCCGATCGAAAAGAGAAACCGGATGTCGGACATTTCCTTGCCGCGAACGAGGTTTCCGGAGTCCCTTTTGTCGTCCTGTTGGATAGAGAGGCGCAGGGCTTGTCCGGAGATGATCTGTTGTGGCTCGCCTCGTCGAATTGCGATCCCTCTCGGGACGTGCGGATAGAGGACGATTACATCCTGTTCGATGCAAGAGCCAAGGCGGGAGGTGTCAACGGCTTCGGACGTCGTTGGCCCAATGTGGTAACCTCGTCTCCCGAGACGATTGCCCGCGTAGACGAACGTTGGGCAGAGTATGGATTGGGCGAACGGGTGGAATCCCCGTCGCTTCGGTATCTATGCTTGCAGCGGAGCGCTTTGGCCGAATATGATCCCGAAAAAGAGTGAGATGAAACGGATGTGGAAACGGGTGTGGAGCGGATTGGTCGGTACTGCTCGGGAGAATCGGCGGATACTGCTGCTGTTGCCCCTGCTCGTTTTGCTGTCGTTACTGTTCCTATGGCAGGGCAAACCCCGTTTCGAACAGAGTTTTACGCTGTATGCTGATCGGGTACTCGATTCGGAGTCATCCGGACCCCGATATGCGAAACAGCGTGATAAGCAATCGAAAGTAGACACGGATTCTACGTATCGTCGCGATGATGCGAAGCAGAAGCGTGCGGCAAAACACGATACCCTATTTCTTTTCGATCCGAACACGGTTTCATTGGCAGACCTTGTGCGGCTTGGATTTACGGAGCGTCAGGCAGCCGTGATCGGAAACTACCGGAAGGCGGGTGCCGTATTTCGCAAGCCGTCCGATTTCGCCCGGTGCTATACGGTTTCGGAGGAGATGTATCGTCGTTTGGAACCCTTTATCCGGATCGACTCGACGCGATTTGAACGGAGAACGGAGCAGTCCCCGAAACGCACCCCGAAAGATGATCAAACGAAACCATTGGTCGTGAACGATACGGTTTCGACGGAACGGGAATCCAGCGTCGGGCCACAAAAAGATTCTGTCCGGATCGAACTGAACGGAGCTGATTCGGCTACGTTGGTCGGGGTACGCGGTATCGGTCCGTTGACCGCAGGAAGGATTGTTCGGTATCGTGAACGGCTCGGCGGATTTGTCCGGGTCGAACAACTTCTCGAAGTGCGGGGCATGCTCGAAAAGAATTATCAACAAATTTTACCACAAATTTGGGTGGATAGTAGTAAAATTCAAAAAATTGATATTAACTTTGCACTCCCGTTCGAGATAGGGAAGCATCCCTATGTGACGGAGCAGATTTTAAACCGGTTGATGAAATACCGACAATTAAAAGGAGGTTGGCGTAGTATAGGAGATTTGACGGAACAAAATATTCTATCGAAAGGTCAGGCCGAACGGCTGGCACCCTATCTCTGCTTCGAAGAGAAGTGAATCGTCCGGTACGTGTGTGCGGGAAGGTTCGTAACAAGCATTTAATGAACAAAATTTAAAATAGGTTTTTGCAAAATGATTATCATGCCGATCAAAGAGGGCGAAAACATCGAACGTGCTCTCAAAAAATTCAAAAGAAAATACGAAAGAACCGGTGTTCTGAAAGAACTGCGTCGTCGTCAATATTTTACTAAACCGTCTGTGGTTTCTCGCGAGAACAAACTGCATGCGATCTATGTAGAACAGATGAGACGGGACGAAGAGTAGACGTCCGGTACTGCATAACCGAAATAGAAAACGACTGTCCGGATCGATCCGGACAGTCGTTCTTTTTTACAACATGACGATGATCGAACCTTTTCTGACTTATCTGAGAACCGAGCGGCGCTATTCGGAGTTGACGGTCAAGGCCTACGGAGATGATCTCCGTCAGTTCGTGCTTTTTTGTCTGCATGGTGAGGACTCGGATGAAGAACCGGTTTCGTCCGAGTCTGAAGAGGTCATGAAAAGTTTCGATCCAAGACGGGTGACGGCCGATGATCTGCGGGCATGGATCGTGTCGTTGACCGGTGGGAAAAAACTTTCCGCACGAAGCGTGAACCGGAAAATATCGGCAGTGAAGGCCTATTTCCGCTATCTGCGCAAGGAGCATGTCGTAGAGAAGGATCTGTTTACGCGGATTTCGGCGCTCAAGACCTCCGGAAGACTGCCCGTCTTCGTCGAGGAGAGTCGGATGCACCGGATCGTCGAATCGCTGCTGCAGCCGACCGATGACTTCGAGACCGAACGCGATGCCGTCGTAGTGCTGTTGTTTTATGCGACCGGGATCCGACTGGCCGAGTTGACCGGAATTCGCTTAGATGATTTTTCACCGGATTATACGGTGCTAAAGGTCAGAGGTAAAGGAGATAAGGAACGGGTGGTGCCGGTGATTGAGCCCGTAGCGGCACGAATCGCTCATTACAGGCGATTGATTCTTGCGCAGGATATTTGTAAAAACGAGAATAAATTCTTAATTTTAACCCATAAGGGCGAGCCGATCGGACGCAGCGAAGTGTATCGTATTGTGCATGAGGTGTTGCGGGGATGCGGGGTTCAAGGGAAGTGCAGTCCGCATGTGTTGAGGCACACTTTCGCCACGCATCTGCTCGATCACGGGGCGGATATTCGTGTGATTCAGGAGCTGCTCGGACATGCCAGTCTCGAAACCACACAGGTCTATACGCACAACAGCATCGCCAAGTTGAAAGAGGTGTACAACCGGGCCCATCCAAGGGCCAAAAAGTATAAGGAGGATTAGATTATGAAAGTGGAGATTCAATCCGTAAAGTTTGATGCCGACAAGAAGCTGGTCGACTTCATTCAAGCCAAGATGAACAAGATGGATCGTTTTGTAGAGAATGCACTTTCCTCTCAGGTAACGTTAAAGATCGACAAGGACGATGAACAAGGAAACAAGGTCGCAGTCGTAAAAATAGATGTCGCCGGCGGCGAGCTGTTGGCCGAACGGCGATGCAAGAGCTTTGAGGAGGCGATCGATCTTTGTCTGGATGCAATCAAAAAACAGATCGACAAGTATAAGGAAAAACGCCGCTAATCGATCGGGCAAATAGTAAAAAGGGGATCGTCTTCCATAAACATGGGAGGCGATTCTTTCTTTGTATGGGATGTTGAAGAAAATGTTCGGTTAGTCGGATCCGAGGGCCTGATTTTTTTCGTGCGAAAAGGGTCAAAACGAGGTGGGGCCGATCGTTTCATTTCGATGAAAAAGAGAATAAAAATGCTGCGAATCATTCCGTTTGTGTATCTTTGTATCGAGTAATAGAAAGAATATGGTAAAGAAGAAAGAGACCTCGAAGAAGGCGAGAGGTCAGTATGCCGATCCGGCCGTTTTGATTGCGGAGCTGTTCCGCGCGATGCCGGAAAAAAGATTTTCGGTGAAGAATTTGATTTCGGCGACCGGGGCTGAAACCCGCGAACAAAAAGATTATGTACGGGAGGTAGTTCATTCGTTGTCCCGGGAGGGGATGATCGAACAGGTGGCTGAAGGCAAATACCGGTTGAGCGCTTCCGAACGCGAGATTCTGGAAGGAGTGGTGGATATGACCTCTTCCGGTGCTTTGTATGTGGTCGTCGAAGGACAAGATAAGGATATTTACGTAGACGAAGCGCATGCGGGCCATGCGTTGCACGGTGACCGCGTGAAGGTGGCGATCGTGCGTAAAGGAGGAACGGGAAATCCTGAAGGGGAAGTGGTCGAGATTGTGGAGCGTTCGCCCAAGAGATATGTGGGGGTTGTTGAGTTGTCCGATAATTTTGCATTTGTGCGGATCGACAACCGCAAAATGGCTCACGATGTTTTTGTCCCCGAACGCAACTTGCACGGGGCAAAGCAGGGACAAAAGGTCTTGGTGCGGATTACCGGATGGCCCGAGACGATGAAGAGCCCCGAGGGCGAGATCGTGGATGTGTTCGGGACACCCGGAGATAACAATACCGAGATGCACGCGATTCTGGCGGAGTATGACCTGCCGTACACCTATCCCGAAGAGGTGGAGCGTGAGGCGGATAAGATTCCCGATGACATAACTCCGGAGGAGATTGCCGTGCGGCGTGATATGCGTCAGGTGCCGACCTTTACGATCGATCCGGCCGATGCGAAGGATTTCGACGATGCGCTCTCCATTCGCCGCTTGCCCAACGGGAATTTCGAGGTGGGAGTACATATTGCGGATGTGACCCATTACGTCAAACCCGGAGACCTGATCGATACGGAGGGACAGGCCCGGGCCACGTCGGTCTATCTGGTCGACCGTACGGTGCCGATGCTTCCCGAACGGCTCTCCAATGGTTTGTGTTCCTTGAGACCGCATGAGGAAAAGCTCTGCTTCTCGGCCATTTTCGAGCTGAACGAGGAGGCTAAGGTGCAGCAGGAGTGGTTTGGCCGGACGGTGATCTATTCCGACCGTCGGTTTACCTATCAGGAGGCGCAGGAGGTGATAGAGACCGGTGAGGGTGATATGTCGGTAGAGATTTTGCAGTTGAATAGCTTGGCTCAGAAGCTGCGGAGCGAACGCTTCCGCAACGGTTCGATCAATTTCGAGCGCGAGGAGGCCAAATTCGAACTGGACGAGAACGGCAAACCGTTGCGTGTCTATTTCAAGGAGATCAAGGAGTCGAACCAGCTGATCGAGGAGTTCATGTTGCTGGCCAACCGTAAGGTGGCGGAATTTGTCGGGAAGAAACGGAAAGGGGTCCAGAACAGCGAGCGGACGTTTGTGTACCGTGTCCATGACAAACCGAATACGGACAAGATGGCACAGTTCCGCAGCTTTATCGTTCGGTTCGGATACCACATGAAGGCGCAGAGCAATAAGGCGGTGGCAAAGGAGATCAACAAGTTGATGCGGGCGATTCACGGCAAGAAGGAGGAGAACCTCATTTCGACGTTGGCGATCCGTTCGATGGCTAAGGCGACCTATTCGACCGACAACATCGGACACTACGGGCTGGCATTCGATTACTATACGCACTTTACCTCGCCGATCCGTCGTTATCCGGACATGATGGTGCACCGCTTGCTGGCACACTATCTGGCCGGAGGAAAGTCGGAGGACAAGGATTACTACGAACGGTTGTGTGAACACTCATCGGCAATGGAGGTACGTGCGGCAGATGCGGAGCGGGCCTCGATCAAGTACAAGATGGTCGAGTTTATGCTCGACAAGGTGGGTCAGGAGTTCGACGGGCACATTTCGGGGATTACCGAGTGGGGTATTTATGTCGAGCTTGAAGAGACCAAGATCGAAGGGATGGTCGCTCTGCGGGATATGACGGATGATTTCTACATTTTCGATGAGGAGAACTATTCGGTCCGCGGGAAGGATCATGGTCGTACCTTCACCCTCGGTGATGAGGTGCGGATTCGTGTCTTGCGTGCAGACCTGCATCGCAAGCAGTTGGATTTCATTTTGGTCGCCTCCTACGATTTCGATACGAAAAAGATCGTGAAGGTTAATTCATGACAGAATTACGATTTTCGGGAGGAAGCGTTCCGCTTTATTCGCAGCGGCGGGCTGTCCTCGCAAGTTAAGTTAAGATCGCTCTTTTTAGAGAGCATGGATTGATATAAAAAAGAAGGAGGGAGTGTTCCACATGAGACACCCCCTCCTTTTCTTTAATGTATAAAATGCACGTGGATTCGGTTTAGTGGGCCTCGACCCAGTTTTTCCCGACCCCGCATTCAGCGATCAGTTTGACCCGCAGGTGGGCCGCATGTTCCATGCACCGCACAACGATTTCGCGAACCTCTGCTTCCTCGCTTTTCAGCAGATCGATGACGAGCTCGTCGTGGACCTGAAGAATCATCTTGGATTTCAGTCCTCGTTCCGTGAGCTCACGGTGTACGGCGATCATGGCCAGCTTCATGATGTCGGCCGCACTGCCTTGAATCGGGGCGTTGATGGCATTGCGTTCGGCCAATCCCCGCACCACGGCATTGCCCGACCGGATGTTGGGCAACATCCGTTTTCGACCGAAGAGGGTGGTCACGTAGCCGGTTTCATGCGCCTGTGCAATGACGCGGTCCATGTATTGCTTTACGCCCGGATAGGTGGCGAAATAGCTGTCAATGATCATTTTGGCCTCGGAGCGGGGAATGTTCAGCCGTTGGGCCAATCCGAATGCTGAGATGCCGTAGATGATACCGAAATTGGCGGTCTTGGCCCGGCGGCGTTGCTCGCGGGTGACCTCTTCGGGAGGAATCGAGTAGATCTTGGCGGCGGTGGCCGTGTGGATGTCCGCATCGTGGGCAAAGGCATCGAGCAGGTTCGGATCACCGCTCAGGTGGGCCATCAGCCGCAGTTCGACCTGTGAATAGTCGGCCGAGAGCAGCAGGTGGTCGTCGTCCGACGCAACGAAAGCCTTCCGTATTTCGCGTCCCTGCTCGTCCCGAACCGGAATGTTCTGTAAATTCGGATTGGTCGAGCTGAGCCGGCCTGTTGCGGTGACTGCCTGATTGAACGAGGTATGGATTCGTCCCGTGCTCGGATTGACCAGTTGCGGAAGAGCCTCGATGTAGGTTGAGAGCAGCTTTTTAATTCCCCGATACTCCAGTATGGCCCCAACTACCGGGTGGCGGTCGGTGAGCATTTGCAGATACTCCTCGTCCGTACGGAACTGTTTGGTCTTGGTCTTCTTGGGATTCGGGTCGATCTTCAGCCGGTTGA
This sequence comes from uncultured Alistipes sp., assembly GCA_900546005.1. Taxonomy (GTDB): domain Bacteria; phylum Bacteroidota; class Bacteroidia; order Bacteroidales; family Rikenellaceae; genus Alistipes_A; species Alistipes_A pullicola. The sequence goes on from URBJ01000038.1 coordinate 15,439, forward strand.
ACAGGGCTTCACCAAGTTGTCGGGCCGAGTTGATGTTCAGCGAGGGGTCGCCGCACATTTCACGGATGGAGTTTTCCAGTTCGATAGCCCGTGCTGACAACGTGCGGCCCGAAGCAGCCAATACCTCCGTGTCGATCTTGACGCCGGTCATCTCGATATCGGCCAACACCCGGATCAGCGGCTCTTCAATCGTGAGGTAAAGGGTGTCGAGACCGGCCTTCACGAGCATAGGCCACAGGTGGAGTTTCAGCCGCAGGGTTACGTCCGCATCTTCCGCCGCATATACGGAGACCTTTTCGACCGGAACGCGGTCCATCGTGATTTGGCGGGCTCCCTTTCCGATCAGCTCTTCGATCGGAATCGGCGTATAGTTTAAAAATGTCGCTGCTAAATGATCCATCCCGTGCCGCGATTCGGGATCGAGCAGATAGTGGATGATCATCGTGTCGTAGAGCCTGCCGCGTACATCGAGGCCGGCATGGCGCAATACCATCAGATCGAACTTGATGTTCTGTCCGATTTTGGCGATCGACTCGTTCTCGAATACCGGCCGGAGCGTGTCGATGATCCGTTTTGTGTTGTCGGGCCGGCAAGGGATGTACCACGCTTCGTGCGGAACGATGGCGATCGATATGCCGACGAGCCGGTCGTTGAAGATGTCGAATCCGGTCGTTTCGGTATCGAAGCAGAACTCCGAGACACTTTCCAGCTTCCGGCACAGAGCTTCGAGGTCGGCCAGCGTCTCGACCGTCTGATAGGTATGGGGAAGAGTCTCGACCGTGTCGAACATGGGTGTGCTGAAGAGTGTACCCTGCTCAGCGGACGGTTGTGTGCCTGTTTCGAGCGAGGAGAAGAGGTCCGGAGCGGTCTGCTGCTTTCCCGAGGGCGTTTCGGCGTGCGGGGAGAACAGATCGGGAGCCGTACTGCCCGGAGCGACTCTGGAATTTTCGGCGCTCTCCTGTTGCAGCTCCCGGATAAACGAGCGGAATCCCAACTCTTTATAGATTTCGATCAATTGCGGTTTGTCGGGCACCTCCAGTACTAGCTTCTCGGGTTCGAATGCGATCGGGACGTGCTGTTCGATTGTGGCCAATCGTTTGGCCAGCAGAATCTGGTCGCTGTGAGCGGCGATATTTTCACGCTGTTTGCCCGACAGCTTGTCGATGTTTTCCAGCAACTGTTCGACGGGCCCGTATTGGCAGACCAACTTGATTGCACTCTTCTCGCCGATGCCCGGCACTCCCGGAATGTTATCGGAAGCGTCGCCCCAAAGAGCCAGAATGTCGATTACCCGTTTCGGATCGTCGATGCCGTAGTGTTCATGGATCTGGTCGCAGCCGATGATCTCTACACCTTCGCTTCCGCCCTTGCGTTGCTTGTAGATGTACACCTCCGGACGGATCAGCTGTCCGTAATCCTTGTCGGGGGTTACCATGTAGACCCGGAAGTCTTGCTCGGCCGCTTCGCGTGACAGGGTGCCGATGACATCGTCGGCTTCAAATCCGGCGACCTCGAGGATCGGAATCCGCATCGCCTCCAGAATCCGTTTGATGTACGGAACCGATGCGATGATCTCTTCCGGCGTTTCGCTTCGGTTGGCCTTGTATTCGGGGTAAATATCGTGTCGGAAGTTACCGCCCGGAGGGTCGAAAGCGACACCGAGACAGTCGGGCTGCTCGCGGCGGATGATGTCGTTGATGTATTTGACAAAGCCGAAGATCGCCGAGGTGTTCATCCCCTCCGCATTGCGCATCGGGCGCCCTATGAAAGCGTAGTAGAAGCGAAAGATCAGCGCGTAGGCATCTATCAGAAATAGTTTTTTCATGGTTTGTTGTACTGGTGTATGAGTCGGGCCGTCGGATACGGCCAAGCTCCGCTAATTATTGGTGAGAAAAAACGGAGAGAATATCAAGGGCCTCTTTATGAAAAAAAGAGGGTGCAAACAGGTGTATTTCCGTCCAATGAAGCCGGGGAAAACCTGTTCGCGAAAGTCGGCTAATTGTCCGACCGGTACCACTCCGCAAAAGAGGTAGCCGTTTCGTGCAGTTTGATGCTGAACAGTTGGATTCCCGAGGGAAGTTCGCGCCCGATCTCCTCTGCAAAACGAGAAACCATGTTCTCGCAGGTCGGTTGGTAGTCGCATACCTCAATCTTGTTGTACAGCAAACGCAGTGCGTCGATCGCATCGCTGTTCTCGGCTGTCCGGCGGACCACCAACGCATGGTCGTACCGATCGACGATCAGTCGCCCCACGATGCGTTTCAACTCTCCGAAATCCATGACCATGCCATATTTCGGATTGTTTGGATCGGCATTGGGTTCCCCTTGTACCGTAACGAATAACTTGTACGAGTGGCCGTGTATCTCGCGACAGGCTCCGTCGTAACCGGATAGCGAATGCGCCATCTCGAACGAAAACTCTTTGGTCAAACGAATCACGCTCATAAATCCTCCTCTATATCGGGTATTTCGACCTGTCGGTCGAATGATTGAATCAGTGAGATGAAGGTTTCGGTCTGTGAAACCTCGGGCAAGGGCAAGATGTGGTCGAAAATCGTGTGCATCAGGTGTTCGTTGGTCGTGCAGTAGATCTTCATCAGGATGTTGTATTTGCCCGTAATAAAATGGCACTCGGTAATCTCCGGAATCTTTTTCAGATGTTCGACCGTCTGGATGGTTTTTGTCGGGTCGGAGATCCGGATGCCGATGATGGCGCAGACGTCATAGCCCAACATCTTCGGGTTGACCTCGAGGCGCGAACCGAGAATCACTCCCGACTCTTCCAGCTTTTTTACGCGTTGATGAATTGCAGCCCCTGATATACCGCACTCTCGGGCGATTTCGAGAAAAGGCATTCGGGCGTTTTTGATCAGAAATCCCAAGATTTTGCGATCGATTGCGTCCAATGATATTTTTGCCATAATTTTTGTAATCGTTGATTCCGAAACAGGCTGTTGCCGAAATATATTTTAGGTAATATCTGTTTTGGTTCCCCTGCCAAAATCGGTGCCGACGGTTGTCGTAGGCGTTAAATTATAAGCAAAGTTACGGTTTTCTCGCAAAAAATGTCGGAAAATGAGAAAAAATATGGATACATTCATTAACTTTGGGGAGTTATTAAAGATATTTAAAAAGTTTAACCAAATAATACCGATGAACTATGCAATCGATTGACAGCTATGATTTCAAAGGGAAACGCGCGATCATCCGCGTGGATTTCAATGTGCCCCTGAACGACAAACTCGAAATTACGGACGATACCCGTATTCGTGCAGCAATTCCGACTATTAAAAAGGTACTGCAAGAGGGTGGTTCGGCTATCCTGATGTCGCATCTGGGACGTCCGAAGAACGGTCCGGAGGATAAATTCTCGTTGAGACACATCATTCCGGGTATCGAAGCCCGTTTGGGTGTGAAGGTGGATTTTGCCGATGACTGCCAAGGTGAAGAGGCTGCCGCCAAGGCTGCTGCTTTGAAACCGGGTCAGGTATTGCTGCTCGAAAACCTCCGTTTCTATGCGGAAGAGGAGGGTAAACCGCGCGGATTGGCTGCCGACGCTACCGATGAGGAGAAAAGCGCTGCCAAAAAAGCATTAAAGGCTAGTCAGAAAGAGTTTACCAAACGGTTGGCTTCCTATGCCGACTGCTATATCAACGATGCCTTCGGTACGGCTCACCGGGCTCATGCCTCTACGGCATTGATCGCCGAGTACTTCCCGAACGACAAGATGTTCGGTTACGTGATGTTGGGCGAACTGAAAGCGATCGATAAAGTGCTCGAATCTCCGGCACGTCCGTTTACGGCCATTCTGGGCGGATCGAAAGTTTCGACGAAGATCAGCGTAATCGAGAACTTGATGAAACGGGTCGATAACCTGATTCTGGGCGGTGGTATGACCTATACGTTCAAAGCTGCACAGGGAGGTAAAGTCGGAACCAGCATTTGCGAGCCCGATCAATTCGAGACGGCTCTCGGAATTTTGGCAAAGGCCAAAGAGATGAATGTCAAAGTATATTTGGCAGAAGATGCAGTGTGCGGCAAGGAGTTTAAGAACGATACGGAGACTCAGGTCGCTCCCTCGAATGATATTCCTGATGGTTGGGAAGGTCTTGACATCGGTCCGAAAGCCATTGCGGCATTCAGCAAGGTGATCGCTGAATCGAAAACGATTCTGTGGAACGGTCCGGTCGGCGTGTTCGAAATGGATAACTTTGCCAAAGGTTCGCGTGCAATTGCCGATGCGATCGTAGAGGCTACGGCAAAAGGCGCTTTCTCCTTGATCGGAGGCGGCGACTCGGTAGCATGTATCAACAAATTCGGTTTGGCCGACAAGGTAAGTTATGTATCGACCGGTGGAGGTGCGCTGCTCGAGTATATGGAGGGTATCGAACTTCCGGGTGTAGCTGCTATTCGCAAATAGTAGAGATAATTAAGACTGATAGGAGGGAGCTTTTGCCGGGGGGTGAAGGCTCCCTCTCTTTTTGCAGGAGACGCGAGGTTTTGATAAAAAGTCAGAAAAAGTGCAGAAAAAATTTGGTAGGAGAAAAATTTTGTCTATCTTTGCACTCGCAATCAGGAAGGTGATTGCGGAACATAAGATTGGGAGTATAGCTCAGCTGGTTCAGAGCATCTGCCTTACAAGCAGAGGGTCCGGGGTTCGAATCCCTGTGCTCCCACACTGAAAATCAAGGGGTTACGGTGAAATTTCGCAACCCCTTAAATTTTTTGTACAAACAATTTGCAAACAACTCGCCGTTTTACGGTTTTGTTCCCGGTGTGTCTACTTGATAATTTTATACCCTCTATCTATGATTAACCGGCGTTCCTTGAGGGCGGCAAGCTCCCTTTTTAGTCTTATATTCTCAAAGAAGAAATACCAGCTTGCACAACTCATATAATTTGCCGTATTTATGATATAATCGTATGGGTTCTCGTCTTTCCCAATGGTAAATAGTCCGGTTCTCAAATCACAGACGGGCCACGGTTCGCCTAACTTCTGTAATTCGGTCCGTACATATTCGGTCATTGCCGCGCGGTTCCTTAATATCACCTCGTTTGCGTCCGCCGCCGTGGTGATCGCTTTTGCTTCGGTTGTAACAAGGTTACTATTATTCGCCTTGTTGCATTGCTTTCCTCGTATCATTTTTTTGTGGATGTTTCCAAAATGGAAAATTATATTTTTTCATAAAAGCGAATCCGGTATTTTTTCAAACGATCAAGCAATAATCTATCCCGTTGCGGTTCTTCGGCTATTGATGTAGCATAATCCCTACAAATGCGCATCAATGTAATAAATGCAATTTCATCGCCCGGCTTATAAAATATGCTTTTTTGCATATTGTCGGCGATTTCCAAAAGTTGTAATTTTTGTTTTGTGGTTAAACCTTCCATAATGTGATAAAATTTTAGCA
>URBJ01000039.1 GCA_900546005.1 uncultured Alistipes sp.
GTATCGAATCGAACAGCGGTGCAAAGGTAACCAAAAAGTGAATATTTGCAAACTTTTCGGATAAAATTTCTCCGATAAAGATTACATATCACTAATTTACAGTTACTTATTTCTTGCTATTTCTTTTATCGTAGAACCAATAGTCGACCGCGAGCAAGAGCACCAGCAGGAAATATCTCACATTTCCGGACCATAGCATGCCGATCCAGACACACATTAATGCGACCCAAGAGAAGGCAAGGATTTTTTTCTCTTTGCTGTTTTTCTTCAGTCCCAACAGGAAAGCACACCTTCTGCGTGCGACAAAAGCGAGGTATGCCGCGACACAAAAGACAATCCAATACAAACCGATCTTTGGATAATCCCTGATGACCAAAGCCCCGATAACGATACCGCAGACGACAATTTGGATCGCGGTTTTGACGGATAAAGCAAATATTTTCATCGGATACAAAGGTAGTATAAAAATATATTTATAGTTTTGCAGAGTTTTAATTATTTATTTCGTACATGCCAAATCTATCCGACAAGGGGATCTATCTACCGCCATCCCCGATACGCAAATTGGTACCGTATGCCGAACAGGCCAAACGGCGAGGCATCAAGGTTTACCATTTGAACATCGGCCAACCCGACATACCGACGCCTCAGGTAGCCATCGACGCAGTAAAGAGTGTGAGCGACAAAGTTTTTTGTTACGGACACTCTGCGGGAAACAAGAGTTACCGCGACAAATTGGTAAAATACTATGCGAGTGTGGATATCGACGTCACGGCCGACGATATGGTTGTTACCGTGGGGGGCTCAGAGGCGATTTTCATGGCGATGACCATCTGCATGAATCCGGGAGACGAGGTATTGGTACCGGAGCCATTCTATGCCAACTATAATGGATTTGCGATGGAGGCGGGAGTCAATATTAAGCCTATCTCCTCGACGATTGCCAACGACTTTGCGCTTCCGCCGATGGAGGAGTTCGAACGGCTGATCACCCCGCACACGAAAGCGATCCTGATATGCAATCCGAACAATCCTACGGGTTACATCTATTCGGAGGAGGAGTACGCCCAGCTGCGAGACATTGTTCTTCGTCACGATCTATACCTGATTGCCGACGAGGTCTATCGTGAATTTTGCTACGACGGAACGAAGTGCATATCGGTGATGAATCTTAAGGGGATCGAGCAAAATGTCGTCATGATCGATTCGGTATCGAAACGATACAGCATGTGCGGAGTTCGGTTAGGGACTTTAGTCTCCCGCAACAAGGACATCATTTCAGCCGCCCTGTGCATGGGACAGGCCCGGCTATGCCCTCCTTATCTGGCACAGATAGCCGCAGAGGCGGCACTCGACACACCGCCGAGCTACTTCAAGCAGGTCCATGACGAATATGTGGCGCGTCGTAACTGCATCATCGAAGCCCTGAATCAGATCGAGGGAGTCTATACACCGATGCCGAAGGGTTCGTTTTATTCGATCGTGAAACTGCCGATCGACAGCAGCGAACGTTTTGCCCAATGGCTGCTCGAAGAGTTCGAATATAAGGGACAGACGGTGATGGTGGCACCGGCAACCGGTTTTTATGCCTCCTGCTATTTGGGTCACGACGAGATCCGGATCGCCTACGTGATCAACAAGGAGGATCTTCTGGCCGCCGCCGAGTGCTTGAAAGAGGCGCTGAAGGTATATCCCGGAAGGAAACGGCCGTAGATCGTTTCGGCTCGCTTCGTGCGTGAAGAGATAAAAAAATCTCCGTACCGACCGATACGGAGATTTTTTATTCATGCTATCGCTGCGATCCGTAGCTACTTATAAAACATCCTATTCTTTAAACATCCAGCCTCGCTTAGCTCAGAAAAACAGCTTCGGACAGGATTATCGAATCTCTTGCAGGAGAGCCACTAACAATTTCCAGAACTTTTCAACGGAAGCGATCTCAATCCGCTCATCCGGCGAGTGTACCCCCCGAAGCGTCGGACCGAAGGAGACCATCTGCAGGTTGGGATATTTCTGAAGGAAGAGGCCACATTCCAGACCCGCATGAATCGAACGGACCACCGGATCATGACCGAATAGAGCATGATAGACCTTTCGAGTGGTTTGTGTCAGGTATGAATCCGGATCCGGTGTCCATCCGGGATATGCATCGGCATGCACGACATCGGCTCCGGCCAACCGGAAGACTGCCTCAACGGCCGCCGCCGCGTTATCTCTTGCCGACTCGATTTCGGATCGTTGCGAGGTAGCCACCTCAATCAACAATTCCCCAACGAATTTTACGGAAGCCAAGTTTGTCGAGGTTTCGACCATCCCGGGCATAGTCCGACTCATTGCGAGCACCCCGTTCGGCACCCCGAGCAGGGCATCGAGGAGATTTTTCTGGGTATCCAGGTCGATCACTTTGTCCGACACCGGCATTTCAGAGAGCGAAATCTTCATACCGGGCTCCACCCTACCGAACTCGCCCTGCACATTCCGAACAAACACCTCAAAGGCATTTTTCATATTTTCCACCTCGCGTGTCGGCACACCAAACACCGCATAGGCTTCACGAGGAATGGCATTTTTGAGATTTCCGCCATCCAGATAGACGAGCCTCATTCCGAACTCTTCGGTCAACGGATCGAGCCAACGGGCCATAATCTTGTTCGAGTTCGCACGCCCTTTATCGATGTCATCCCCCGAGTGTCCACCGACCAAACCGCTGACATCGATCCGAAAGAATTCATAGTTTTTCGGCAGTTCCTCTCTACGGTATTTGAAATCGGCCAGCGTATTGACCCCACCTGCGCAGCCGATAAATATCTGCCCTTCGTCTTCGGAATCGAGATTGATCAGATACTTTCCGGTCAGCAGGTCGTCGCTCAAACCGAATGCGCCGGTCAACCCGGTCTCTTCGTCGACCGTAAACAGACACTCGATCGGGCCGTGCTGAATATCCTTTGCAGCCAACACCGCCAACTGAGCGGCCATCCCGATTCCACAATCGGCTCCGAGCGTTGTACCTTCCGCCTTGACCCACCCTTCGTCGATCCGGACCCGAATCGGATCTTTCTCAAAATCGAAGTTCACTTCACTGTTTTTTTCGCACACCATATCCATGTGGCTTTGCAGGATCACACCGGGCCACTCCTCACACCCAGGATAAGCGGGTTTGCGGATCAACACATTTCCCACACTGTCTTTGTGATAGTCGAGACCGGCCTCTTTTGCGAACTCCACCAGAAAGGCGATTATCTGTTCCTCTTTTTTCGAAGGACGCGGAATCTTCGTAATCTGATCGAAAAATGTCCACACGCTGGTGGGGACCAATGCAGTAATATCACTCATACAACACCTCCCGTTTAGTTTTTTGTAAATGTAACGATAAATTCGTTAGTTTGTATCAAAATTCACAGTTTATGACACCATTCAGAATTGGTCACGGCTACGACGTCCATGCCTTAGGCCCCGACCTGCCCCTTTGGCTTGGTGGGGTACGAATTCCCCACACCCACGGCTGCATCGCCCACTCAGACGGAGACGTCATCATCCATGCACTTTGTGACGCGCTGTTAGGAGCAGCCGCATTGGGCGACATCGGCACCCACTTTCCGGACACATCGGAGGAATTTCGGAACATCGACAGCAAAATTTTATTAAGGCGGACGGTCGCTCTGTTGACCACGGAGGGATACGCCGTAGGCAATGTCGACTGCACGCTGTGCATGCAACGTCCAAAAATCAAGCCTTACATTCCGGCGATGCGCCAAGCGCTATCGGAGGCGATGCACCTTCCCGTGGAGGCCATATCGATCAAAGCGACGACGACCGAACATCTTGGCTTTACCGGACGGGAAGAGGGAGTCGAGGCCCATGCCGTTGCTTTGCTCTACCGCTTGCCGTAGAGAATTTTTTCAAGAGGATACACAGGGATTGCTATAATCGGAGATCATCGGCTACACGCCGCACGGACAATCCCTTTTCAGGACACGCCGCTAAGTTCGATCCAACCCGATCATTCTCTCCCCCACCCCACTACAAGAGAGAGATGCAACCCGCATGCAAACATCAGGCTGCATCTCTCTCTTTTTCTTTATTCGTATTCGTTCCCTATTCTTTATTTTTTCGCTTTGGCCATAATCTCCCGACACTGTTCCAAGGTCAGTTTTTCGGGCTCCTGTCCTTTCGGAATGCGATAATTTTTCCCGTTGCAAGCGATATAGGGACCATACCGCCCATTCAGAACCTGTACAGAGGGATCCTCCGGATAGGTACAAATGGGGACTTTCGCCTTGGCATCTTTCTCACGTTTCTCTTTAATCAGCTCAATGGCTCGATCCAACTCAATCGTATAGGGGTCATCCGTCTTAGCGAGCGAGACGAATTTTCCGTCATGCCGCACGTAAGGACCGAATTTTCCCACTCCGATAACGACCTCTTTGTCTTCAAATGTTCCGATCGTCCGCGGCAGAGTAAACAGGGCCAACGCCTCATCCAAAGTGATGGAAGCGATGAGTTGTCCTTTTTTCAGGCTGGCGAAACGGGGCTTGTCACCATCCTCCCCCGATCCGATTTGAGCGACGGGTCCAAACCGACCGATCTTTACGAATACGGGCTTGCCGCTTACCGGGTCGACCCCCAACTGATGGATCTGACTGCTTTTGACCGGCTGACTTTCGAGGGCCTTATCTACTTCCGCGTGAAATTTCTCATAAAATTTCTGAATCATCTCCTGCCAACTCTTTTCACCCTCTGCAATTTCATCGAACTCCTTTTCGACCATTGCCGTAAAGTTGTAGTCCATCACTTCGGAGAACTGTTGGTCGAGATAGTCAGTAACAAGCATGCCTATATCGGTGGGAGAGAGTTTATTTTTCTCTTTACCGACATGTTCCGACAAGATTTTTCTTGTGATCTCCCCTTTTTCGAGCTTCAACTGGACATACTCGCGCTTAGTTCCCTCTCTACTCTCCTTCACCACATAGCCGCGCGTAATGATCGTCGAGATCGTCGGTGCATAGGTAGAAGGTCTGCCGATACCCAACTCTTCGAGGCGCTTAACGAGCGACGCCTCGCTGAACCTCGGAGGCGACTGGGTGAAACGTTGTATGGCAGTCATCGCCTTGAGTCCGAGTTGGTCTCCGGGATTCATTACCGGCAGCAATACCTCCTCGTTCTCCGTCGTATCATCCTCCGTCGATTCCGAATAGAGCTTCAGGAAGCCATCGAACAATACGGTTTCGCCCGTTGCGACGAAATACTCCTCCGCATCGCTAATGGCAATATCGACAACCGTTTTTTCCGTTTTAGCGGCAGCCATCTGCGAAGCGATCGTCCTTTTCCAGATCAGGTCATACAGTTTTTGTTCGGCAGCCGAACCTTCGATCTTTGTCCGATCCATATAGGAAGGGCGAATGGCTTCGTGCGCCTCTTGCGCCCCTTTCGTCTTTGTTTTGTAGTTCCGTACTTCGGAATACTCCTGCCCGAACATCGCGATAATTTGCTTTTTAGCTGCGTCGATTGCCTGAGAAGAGAGATTTACCGAGTCGGTACGCATATAAGTAATGTACCCCGCTTCATAGAGCCTTTGCGCAAGAGTCATGGTCTGACTGACTGACATACCGAGTTTTCGGCTTGCCTCCTGTTGCAGTGTAGAGGTGGTAAACGGAGCTGCCGGCGACCTTTTTGAGGGTTTTTTCTCCACACGTTCAACGGTGAAGGTAGCCATTCTGCACTTTTCCAACATCAATAGGGCCTCATCCTCATTCGGGAACCGTTTATTCAGCTCGGCTTTAAAAACCGACTTGTGTTTTTGTTCGTCCTCGACAACAAAATCGGCCACGATCCGGAAATAAGGCGTTGCCTTGAATGCCATGATTTCCCGTTCCCGTTCCACGATAAGGCGTACGGCCACACTCTGCACTCTTCCGGCCGAGAGCGAGGGTTTGATTTTTTTCCACAGTACAGGAGACAATTCGAAACCGACCAAACGATCGAGTATTCGTCTGGCCTGTTGGGCATTGACCAGATTAAGATCGATCTTCCGGGGATTCTTTATGGCATTGAGGATCGCATTTTTCGTAATTTCATGGAAGACGATCCTTTTCGTTTTATCGTCACTCAAGCCGAGTACCTGATACAGATGCCAAGCGATCGCTTCCCCTTCACGGTCTTCATCGGATGCGAGCCATACGGTTTGCACATTTTTAGCGAGTTTTTCGAGTTCGGCAACCGTTTTTTTCTTATCGGGAGAGATTTCATAATGAGGAGCGAAGCCATGCTGGATATCAATTCCCAGTTCTTTTTTCGACAAATCGCGGATATGTCCGAAGCTGGATTTGACGACATAGTCCTTACCCAGAAATTTTTCAATCGTTTTTGCTTTAGCCGGCGACTCCACGATCACCAGATTCTCTTGCATACAATTCCAATTTATTATCGGCAGGACAGGGATCTAAGGGTCTCCGCTCCTGCAATTTTATTAAACAACCGTTTCATCATCAAAACGCAAAAACCTAAAGATTGTAACCTTTAGGTTTTACATTTTTCACACAGCTCAGCGAATCAACGTATAAGTGAGAGCCACTCTTAAAGGAGGATCACTTGCTCCTGTTTTCAAGGCAATCTGGTTAAATTCACTAATGAGATCCGTACTAACCCCCAAGACAAAAGTTCTGGGTGAAGTTTCGGGATTACGAATCAGTTCCTGTAAGAATATAGACAAATCAGTAGGATAATATCCGAAAGTTCGGTTCAGATAACCGTCGAACATGAGCGTCACATCAGCCGAAGATTCATAAGTATAGTCATAATCCAATATATTAGTGAGGTGTGTATAATCGGTATATGCCCCCACTCTTGTTGGCGCTATGTCATAAATTTCGGGAGAGACACTTTTCACCGGCCAGAGCAAAGAAGCCTTATTGATTACGATAGATTTATAGGGATCTTTCACCAAGGCACACAAGTCGTTTACAAACTGATCCGAAAAGCGGACATAGGTAGCCACCCCCCCCAGTGATTGAATATAGCCATACTCGAGAGGAGTAGACGAAGCAAGCGTGTCCCCTATATTCTGTATTTGAGACTGCGAGTAATCATGCTTGATCGAGCTGACCCTACCCGTATAGTAATAGGCATTATCGAACGAATAATAAACTTGAACGGTATCTTTTATTGCCGTTGCGGTTTGATCGGTATGATTTCTGGTATAGAGAATCATCTCTATGCCGGAGTAAGCAATACGATAGACGGCAGCATCTTGAGGGGACTCAGCATCGGGCAAGAAACAGAACCCTTTGAAACGATCGAAGAATAAAGAGTCGCCGGTATAGCAACCACCGGTAGTATCCATGAGTCGCTGTGCGAACTTCAGTCCATTCGGGCTATCCAATTTCACAACAATCTCCGACGTGGGAACCCCGGTCAATTCAAAACTGCACAAGGGTTCATCTTGGATTTTATCGAGGGGATCGAAATCTGCGTAATATGTGGAGTCGTAGTAAAGCGGCGAAGTTAACTCATATACATTGAATTTCTGTACTTTAGCCGTATCGCCCAATGTCGAGGCATTCACGGTGAACCTCAATTCGAGGGAGTCGAACACAGGAGCGACGCCGAACATTTCGTCTCCCGAAGTAAAATAGCTCATCATGTACTGAGCGCAGAAAGCCGCCGTCGTTCTACCGAATACGGAATCCACACACGATCCCAAGAAACCGTATGTCATACCGCTGGTTGCGAACGAGTCAGGTTGCATCAAATAGGTATCAATACCATATAGTGTATCGACGAAGATTTTCATTTTCTGGTCATCAGGAATAAGATCTTCGCCCAACTGGTTATCGACTTTAGTACAAGAGATGGAGATTATCAAAAGGGCAACAATTGCTCCCCATGTTCTCTTATGCCGGAAAAAGCTATTCATTCGCAAGTATTTTGTTATAGAACTCCAAATACCGATCCAAATACTCTGGATTTGATTTATCTTGGAAAGCCAGCGAAGCGATATTTTTTTCTTCGAAGCATTCGACGAGTTTAGGATCGGGTTTAGGCGTTTCATAAATCACACCATCGACATAGTTACTAACGAATTTCATCAGATTTTCGTATGTAGGATGTTCAAGAGGAGCGAGATATTTTTTTGGCACACCCTCACCCTGTACTTTTGCTTTGAAATTAGAGTCGAGTTCCCCTTCGAAGGCTTCGTCATACAGCGACATGACGATTTTGATTTTTTTAAAGATAGGATCGTCAGCAAAGAGGTTTCTCAAGTATACGGGCACTATTGATGACATCCAGCCGTGGCAATGGACGATATCGGGCGTCCACCTCAATTTTTTGACGGTTTCGAGTACGCCCCGTGCGAAAAATATGGCACGTTCATCGTTATCGGGGAACAGTTTTCCGTTTTCATCCCGAATGATTGCTTTTCTATGGAAATAGTCTTCGTTGTCGATGAAATAGATCTGGACGCGGGCCGCAGGGATCGAAGCGACCTTAATAATGAGTTGATGATCGTTGTTATCGATGATCAGGTTCATTCCGGAGAGTCTGATTACTTCGTGAAGTTGATTACGTCGTTCGTTAATCAGGCCGTAACGGGGCATGAAAGTTCTGATTTCGTTACCTTTTTCCTGCATTCCTTGCGAAAGCGCTCTGCACAATACGGACATATCGTTTTCAGCAAGATAAGGAGTTATCTCCTGGCAGACATAAAGGATTTTGCAGTTACTCATTATTACAGGATTTTCGTCAAAACTGACACAAAGGTACTAAAAATTTGCGAGATTTCCAGAGATTAGAATATATTTTGAACGTACTCAGAGAATAAGCATAGCATCGCCATAGGTACCGAAGCGATATTTTTCGACCCGCGCCACTTCATAAGCCTCCATGAGGAAATCATACCCGGCGAAGGCGGATACCATCATCAGTTGGGTAGAGTAAGGGAGGTGGAAATTGCTGATCATGCAGTTTGCGACACTGAACTCATAGGGGTCGAAGATAAAGCGGTTTGTCCAACCGTTAAACGGTTTCAGGAACCCATCCGTCGAGACGGAGCTTTCGATAGACCGCATCACGGTTGTACCGACGGCACACACTTTACCGCCAGCGCGTTTTACGGCATTGACCTGATCCGCGGTTTGCTGCGGGATGATCACCTGTTCGGAGTCCATTTTATGCTTCGTAAGGTCCTCGACATCCACGGTTCTGAAGTTACCCAGCCCGACGTGCAGCGTCAGGAATGCCATTTCGATGCCTTTGATCTCCATACGTTTCATTAGATGTTTGCTGAAATGCAGGCCCGCAGTCGGAGCGGCTACGGCTCCTTCATGTTTGGCAAAAATGGTCTGATAGCGTTCATCGTCGATCGGTTCGACCTTAGGTCTGATCCATTTGGGCAGCGGGGTTTCACCGAGTTTGAACAAGGTGGCCTTGAACTCGTCGTAGTCTCCATCAAGCAGGAATCGGAGAGTCCGCCCCCGGGAGGTTGTATTGTCAATCACCTCAGCGACCAGCAGATCGTCGTCGCCGAAGTACAGTTTGTTTCCGATCCTGATCTTTCTGGCCGGATCCACAAGAACGTCCCACAGCCGGAGATCCCGATTCAACTCCCTCAGCAGGAAGATTTCGATTTCGGCACCGGTTTTTTCTTTGTTTCCATAGAGACGCGCGGGAAACACCTTGGTATCGTTAAAAATGAATATATCGCCGGTTTTGAAGTAGTCGATCACATCCTTGAAGATTCGGTGTTCGATTTTACCGGTTTTACGGTTGAGCACCATCAGTCGGGATTCATCTCTGTTTTCGGCAGGATATTTGGCCAACATGTCGGCCGAGAAGTTGTAATTATACTGGGATAATTTCATTATTATAAAGCATTGAACATCGACAACAATAATGCAATTAAATATTATACGCAGCAAAATGCGTTTTGTTTCACATCCCGCTACTTTTATTTAAAATCGTCTATCGATGTTTCTTTTGTGTGTTTTGTTGGGATCCTGTTCGAAGCTGTAATGCTCCTGATCGGGGAAGAGAGCCTGCTCGATCTGCTCGAGGGTATAGGTATCCTCCAAGGTATAGTTTCCGTTTTTCGTTCTGCACAGGGTGTAGAGGAAGGCCCCGCTGCCTAACGCCTCTCCCAGATCGCGTGCGATCGAACGGATATAGGTTCCTTTGCTGCAACGGATGCGGAGGGTTACACGAGGCAACTCAAACGATTCGATCTCCATACCGTAGATCGTGATCGGAGCCCGTTTCATCTCGACATCGGCTCCTTGACGGGCATATTCATAGGCACGCTTTCCGTCGATCATCTTTGCGGAGAAGGTCGGGGGCAGTTGCATCTGTTCACCGATCATCTCGCCGATTTTTTGCCGAACCAGCTCCTCGGTAATGTGCTCGTATGGAAACGTACGATCGATCGGATGTTCTCGATCGTAACTCGGAGTCGTTGCTCCCAGCTCAAAGGTTGCCAGATACTCCTTCTGTTCCGCTTGCAGGCTTTCGATCGTTTTTGTTGCCCGACCAATACAGATTAGCAGCACCCCCGAAGCCAACGGATCGAGCGTACCGGCATGACCGATTTTGATCTTACGGTACCCCAAGCGACGCAGGAGGACCTTGACTTTCCGAACGACGTCGGACGAGGTCCACCCGATCGGTTTATCGACGGGTAGCACATATCCTTCGACAAAAGGAGTGAGGAGCGACAATGGTTGTTTCAAGACTCGACAGTTATTATTATGAAGTTAGGCCCGAACGCCGACGGATTAGCACAGCGACCAGACGATCGATACAACACCGACGATCAGACAGTACACCGCGAAATAGATCAATTTACCCTTTTTAACGATATTGATCATCCATCGGCAGGCGATAAATCCAGACACAAATGCAGTAACAACCCCGGCAATCAAGGCAGCGAACGATATTCCGCTTTCTGTAGGATGAAAACCGCCCTTCATCGCATCAAGCAAAGCCTCTCCGAGGATGGGGACCAACACCATGAGGAAAGAGAATTTTGCGACATCCTCCTTCCTGTCACCGAGCAGCAATCCGGTAGCGATCGTCGATCCGGACCTCGAGAGACCGGGCAGAATGGCGGCAAACGCTTGAGCGATTCCGATCACTAAGGAGTCGCGGAACGAGATTTGGCTCTTTTGCCGCGGCCGGGCATAGTAGGCGAAGGACAAGAGCGCGGCGGTAATCAGCAGAGAGATACCGACCACGAGCATTCCCGAGGCAAACAACGCCTCGACATGGTCTTTAAAAAAGAATCCGACAATCGCGACCGGCACCATCGACAGTGCGATTTTAGCCAGATATTGAGTTTCGGGGTTCCATGTCCAGCGAAAGAGTCCTGCGATCAGGGCAAAAATCTCTTTATGGAACACAGCAATCGTACTGCACACGGTAGCGGCATGTACGGCGACGGCAAAGGTCAGGTTTTCTTCACCTTGAATACCGAAGAGTGTATTGAAGATTTGCAAATGACCCGAACTGCTGACCGGCAGGAACTCCGTCAGTCCCTGTACCAGACCCAAAACGACAGCTTCCCAAACCTCCATGCCTTACTCCTCCCTCTTCTTTTTCGGTTTTTTCATGATAGCATAGACTTCGAAGGCAAAGCCGCCCAACACAAGAATCGGAGCCAACGTGATTCTTCTGAAGTTGAACATATCTTCGTTGAATACATTCGGGTCGTCGCTGCCACCTCCGGCCATCAGAATGAAGCCGATCACAATGATAACGAAACCGATCAACATCAGTTTATAGTTTTCGAACGTCAGCGGCAGGAGTTGTTGTTTTTCGACCTCCACCGGATTTTGTTTCTCTTTTTTCATCGTTTTTTACCTTGCAGGTTCTTCGTAAGAATCCCCCTATTATTTGACAAAATACCTTTTCTCATATCAGAACGTGATACAGCCCGAATAATTTCATACAGCAGCCTGTTCCTTTTTGAGCCGCTAATAAAGATAAATTTTGCTGCTCTTCATCTTCAAGAATTTTCGGACAGCGAACGTAGTAAATATCAACGAGATCAGAATACCGCCGACCATCATCGCACCGAATATGATCGCCAGCTGCATCTGTTCGGAGACAAAACGCACATCGGGCAATCCTTCATGCAGTCCAGCAATCAGCCCAGCCAGCATAACCCACGAGATCAACCCCGAATAGATTCCCTGCAAAATACTGCTGCCCAGGAACGGCCTCATGATAAACCAACGCGTTGCCCCGACTAATTTCATGGTGTTGATGACATACCGTTTCGAGAAGATCGACACCCGAATCGTATTGTTGAGCAGGACCAACGAGATCACCAGCAACGCCCCGCCGAACATAAGCAGAACGAGATTGAACTTATTGACATTCGTAGATATCTGATCGATCACGTTTTTCTGATAGACTACCTCTTCGACCCCCACCCAAGCCGAAATTTGTTTTTCGAGTTGAGCGAGACTCTGGCGATCAGACGCCGCTGCATCCAATTTCAGTTCATATGAATCGGGCAAAGGATTTTCCTGTAAAAAATCGACGAAATCAGCACCCAGATACTCCTGAAATTCACGAGCAGCCTGATCTTTGGAGATAAAGCGCACCTCCTTGACCGATTCGAGTGCCTGGAGCTGTTTCCCGATGGTCGCGACCGTATCCGGAGCAGCTTTTTGATCGAGCATCACATAGACCGAAACGCTCTCCTTGAGCCGATCTGAAGCGTTCAAGGCCCCTAAGATCAAATACCCGACAGCCCCCAACAGAAAGAGTACCAACGCTATACTCACAGTGGAAATAGCATAGGCATTCCTGACCTTTCGTTTTATTCTTTTGTTACTGTTCACCGTCGTCCAAAATTTAATTCTTCACTTCAACCTCTTTTTTGCGGTTCCTTACGACCGTAATGCCGACCGCAGCGACCAACCCCGCCAACAGAATCAACGAGCAACAACGCGTTACGGCAGTCAACGTATCGTAGTGCGGAGCCCGGAACCGGAACTCTACGGTATGCTTTCCAGCGGGCAGTTTCATGGCACGAAGCACATAATCGGCCCGGAAATAGGGAGCCTCTTCGCCGTCGATATAGGCCGTCCAACCATCCGGGAAGTAGATTTCGGAGAAGACCGCCACCCCTTCGGATGCAGCCGAATATTCATACCGCTGCATGTTGACCCGGTACTCGGTCATCCGGATCGACGCAGTGGAGTCCGCAACCGGAACAACACCCTCCAATGCCTTTTCGAAGCGACGATCGACCACTGCCACGCGTTTCGAATCGGCCGAATCCAATGCACCGATCTCTTCGTCGGGCGTATTGACCCACGCTACCGAATCGACAAACCACGCAGCACCGTTCGCCTCTTTATTGGTCTCGACATGCAACTGTCCAGTTTGTTGATCGGGCACGATAATATACCGCGTATTGAGCATGTTGTAGACGTTCATGTTCATTTTCGACAAATGTCTGTCGATCAGGTCTTGGTAGCGGTGGAGCTTGGCTCCGTGGTATCCGCCGACCGAACGATGGAAGTAAGACGTCGAAGCATCGTTAAAGGTGCTGACCGACAGGTTCAACACGCGGAATCCGGGTTCACCCGTTGTATCGGCCAGAATCTGTGCATCAGCCGGAGTCGGACGAATCTCGGCCCGATTGGGCATAACGAACGCCTCTTTGTTGAGGTAACGGAGGTTGACGGGTACCATATCCAACACCACCAACAAACCGAGCGCCAATATGAAAGGGACCTTCTTCAACTTATCTTCGACAAAGAACCACACGACAGCCGCGGTCAACAGCACGAACACGAGCGACCGGAACGCATCGGCCCGCATCATCGAGGCCCGTTCCGAACGCATGGCCTCCGCCACATCCTGAGGCAAACGCTCCTCGCCAGCCCCGGTGAACGACAACAGAGAACCACCGAAGAGCAAGAAAAGCAGCGCAATACCCCCGACCGTCAGAGTCGCATACTTCAATCCTTTCGACCAGCGCTCCCGCTCGATCTCGCCGCACCAGAGACGTTGCAGCACAATCGCCATCAGGAATGGCACGCTCCACTCCGCGATAACCAGAATCATCGAGACGGTCCGGAACTTGTTGTACATCGGGAAGTAGTTGAAGAACAACTCTGTAAACCACAAGAAGTTGTGTCCCCAAGAAAGCATAACGGCCAATAGAGTCACGATGAATATCCACCATTTCGACGGTCCCTTGAGTACAAACATGCCAAACACGGCGAGGAACAGGGCGACCGCACCGATATAAACCGGCCCACTGGTCATCGGCTGTGGACCCCAATAGGCCGGCAGCTGCGACGGATCGGCCTGATAGTTTCGCAACGCTTCGGCTACATCGCCATCCTGCGAGAACCCGCCCTGCGATGAACCGCCGTACAAATTCGGGATCAACAGATTAAAGGTCTCCCCTTTGCCATAACTCCACGCCGTGGCATATTCCAGATCGAGCCCCTTCTGTTTTTCGCCGTTTTCAGCAGTCAATTCGCTGCCTCCACGCATGGTCTCCGACGAATGGCTGTCAATGTAGTACAACATTCCGGCATTGCTTCCGACCGCCAAAGCGGCAGCCAACAACAACAGTCCCGTAACCTTTGCAAAGTGAGGCAACGCCTTGTTCCGGATCGCCTGCACCAGTTCGTTGATCCAGAATGCAGCCAGAATAAACAGGAAATAGTAGGTAATCTGGGGATGGTTTACACCGATCTGAATCGTTGCGAAGACCCCTGCCAGAGCTGCGCCCACCCACATGTTTCGTCGGAAGGCATAATAGACTCCGCCAAAGAGCATCGGGGCAAAAGCGAGAGCGAGCATTTTGGTAATGTGCCCCGCACCGATGATAATAAAGAAGTAGGTCGAAAAGCCGTACGCCAAAGAGGGTACGATCGCGAGCCACGGGTTGAACCTCATGCAACAGAGCATGAAAAAGAACATGGTCATCGCGATGAAGATCAGCGAAGCGGGCTGTCCGAGGAAATAGAATGCCCGCGAGAGCGTTTTGATGATCGTCCCCTCATACTGTACGTTGATCAGATAGGCGGGCATTCCGCTGAACATATTCCCCTCCCATTGGGGGTCCTCCCCATATTTTTCGCGGTGTTGCATAATATCCTCAACACTTCCTTTATATTGAAGGATATCGTGTTGAGCGAGCACTTTCCCGTCGAACTGCGGGGAGAAGTAGAACATATTGATTACAATGAAGAGGACCAGCGCGGCCACGATCGGACTCCATTGTTTGAGGATCTGTTTATACTCCATGCGGATAAGCCTAAATATGTTAGTTTGCAAAGTAACGAAAAAATGTTGACGAAACCAAACGGGAAGCCCTTGCTTCCCGGCAAGCACTTCCCGTTTATTTTTCTCTGCGCGGAGGACAATCATCGACTCTTTTCACTGTATGAAGGAAGAGCGATCAATTTCCCTTTGCAGTCACATTTTTCTCTTTTAGGTTCCCTTCAATCTATTGCAACACGACGGTAGCGAAGACAGGGAAATGATCCGAGGGGTGATTTTTTCCATCCGAATCGGTCAGAATGCCGAACTTCTGCACGACAACGAGGTCGTTCACGAAAAGAAAATCGATTTTTCCATTTTTCATCAATTTTTCCGGCACAGCGACAGAAAACTCCGTAAAGCTCCATCCGGGCACATAGGGTTTCGTCAACGACACTTTTTCCGCATCCTTCAACCGTTCCTTGATGATTTCGACCGGTTCGCTACCGTCCCCCGAATTGAAATCGCCGGTGCACATCACCGGATACTCATTGGACATCGCCGCGATCCGATCCGAGAGCAAGCGAGCCGACTCTCTACGCGCCTGTTTACCCATATGATCAAAGTGCGTATTGAAGAAGTAAAAGACCTTTTTGGTCTGTTTGTCTTTCATTTTCGCCCAAGTACAGATTCTGTTCAGCGCAGCATCCCAACCTTTGCTGACCACATCGGGGGTTTCCGAAAGCCAGAAGGTACCGCTGTCCAGCAGCTGAATCCGGTCGGTCCGATAGAAGATGGCCGAGAACTCGCCGCCTTGCTCTCCGTCACGTCCGACTCCGACCGAAGCGTATCCGGACATCTGTTTCATATCGGCCATCTGTTCGGGCCGGGCCTCTTGTACACCGATGATATCATACCCATGAAACTCGATTAAAGCCATGACCCGATCTTTCCGGTAGGGCCAAGCATTTTCGCCGTCGGCCGTTGTATTGCAGCGAATGTTAAAAGATCCCACATTCAGCGGGGCCTCTTTTTTTGCCTGTGCATCAACCGCTCCGCACATCCAGACGACAAGGGCCAGACACAACACCCTTGAGAGCTGCCTCCAGCGACTATTTCTGCACATCATAGTAGCAACGTTTCGGAGAGTAGATCTTTCCCTCTTTCACCAATTTTTTGATCACTTTATCGGCTTCGCTTTTTCCCACACCGGCAGCAGCAGCTATATCACCCGGACGCATTGCCCCTTTTTCCTGCAGGGCTTTCAAGATCTTTTCTTCCATAAATTACCGTTTTTAGGGACGGAATTGCACTCCGCCACACGTTAAACACTTCTTGCAAAGATAACACAAAACCGGCCGAAACCGACATTTTTCATGAATATATTTTACTACATCCTTTTTGCTGCCACCATCCGTTTCACGACAACCCTTCTCTGTTTTTTCCGTTTGAAGCGCAACCGGACAACCTGCACCCCGAACCCATATTCGCTCCGTTTCATTCAAGAGGGGCACGATATTTTTTTATTTTACAATAAATAGTTATCTTTGCAAGCTGTTTAACATTAAATTTAAGTAGAATGCCGAAGATGAAAACCAATTCCGGTGCAAAGAAACGTTTCGATTTCACCGGATCAGGAAAGATCAAAAGAAAGCATGCTTTCAAGAGTCACATCCTGACAAAGAAAACCAAAAAACAAAAGAGAAATTTGACCTATTCGGGTCTGATTTCGAAGGCTGACGAAGCCAACGTAAAATTGTTGCTGGTAAAATAGTACCGGGAGCGATTTTGCCCTTATGTCAAACAAAGAGTGATTTAGCCCCCAAGAGTATGGGAGAACCATGCCGCTAACCGCTCGTAAAACTTTACAATTATGCCAAGGTCAGTAAATGCAGTAGCATCCAGAGCCCGAAGAAAAAAAGTTTTAAAACTTGCCAAAGGAAACTTTGGATCGAGGGGAAATGTATGGACGGTTGCGAAGAACACCGTCGAGAAAGGTCTCACGTACGCATACAGAGATCGCAAGAACAAGAAACGTCAATTCCGCAGCTTGTGGATTCAGCGTATCAACGCCGCTGTTCGCAGCAAGGGAATGACCTATTCAGAATTCATGGGCAAATTGAACGCCAAAGGAATTCACCTGAACCGCAAGGTTCTGGCAGATTTGGCCATGAACAATCCGGCCGCATTCGAACAAATCGTTAAAACAGTTAAATAGTCGCTTTTCGAAGGAAGATTCGGAATCCGATTAAAGGAGAAGAGAGCTGATCACGGTCAGCTCTCTTTTTGTGTGTATATGTTTCTGGGCGTAAGCTGAAGTATCGAAAGTTAGGGCACCCCGAGTACAGAGTAAATGACTCTTTTTCGGACAACCTTAGACCCGTACCTCCCCATCTTCCATCGAACATATAATATCTGTGTCAACATTCAATTTTGACAGCAATTTTCCCCTTCTCCCCCCTCTTCTTTTTCTATCAACCGCAACGCTTTATCACCTCCTACTTCTCCGCCTTCTCAGTACCCCTTTCCCCCCTATCTATCTCCCCCCGATGCTTCCAAATAGACAAAAAAAGCGGTCGCCGAAAAATCAGCAACCGCTTCTATAATCTTTTCTTCCGGATCTGTATTAACCCAGATAGGATTTTAACAATTTGCTACGAGCACTGTGACGCAGACGTCGGATCGCTTTCTCCTTGATCTGCCGTACACGCTCCCGAGTCAAACCGAACTTCTCACCAATCTCTTCCAGCGTCATTTCGGCACACCCGATTCCAAAGAAATATTTGATAATATCGCGTTCCCGATCGGTCAAGGTCGAGAGGGCGCGTTCCACCTCCGTACCGAGCGATTCGTTGATCAGTCCCCGATCGGCAATCGGAGAGTCGTTGTTGACCAAAACATCCAACAGACTATTGTCTTCACCATCGGAGAAGGGGGCGTCGACCGAAACGTGTCTACCCGAAACCCGAAGCGTATCGGTGACTTTCTCTTTCGGGAGGTCAAGTTCGTTTGCCAGCTCTTCGGGCGACGGAGTACGTTCGTGCTCCTGCTCGAAACGGGCAAAGGCCTTGTTGATCTTATTGAGCGATCCCACCTGATTCAAGGGCAACCGCACGATACGACTCTGCTCGGCCAAAGCCTGCAGAATCGACTGACGGATCCACCACACGGCGTACGAAATGAATTTGAAGCCCCGGGTTTCATCGAACTTTTCAGCGGCTTTGATCAATCCCAAGTTGCCTTCATTGATCAAGTCAGGTAATGACAGCCCCTGATTCTGATATTGCTTGGCTACGGAAACCACAAACCTCAGGTTTGCACGCGTAAGTTTTTCAAGAGCCGCCTTATCGCCTTTTTTGATCCTTTGGGCGAGATCCACCTCCTCTTCGACGGTAATCAAATCCTCTTTACCGATCTCCTGAAGGTACTTGTCGAGCGAAGCGCTCTCTCGATTGGTAATGGATTTGGTAATCTTTAATTGTCTCATTATACTACACTATTGATTCAGTCAACACATTACTTTGCAACATTGCAGGGTTCCCCTCAAGGAATCCTGCAACATTGGGTGACAACCGGAGGTTATCGTTAGTCCTGAACCGTCAGCAGTCGTTCTCTCATACCATCGGGATGGATGATCTCCACCGATTCGATAGGCGAAGTGATCCGGTTCAGATCATCGATCGAATAGATTTGCGATCCGTTGATCTTGGTGATGATAACCCCCCGACCGATTCCTGCACGAGCGAGCAGTCCGCCTTCGTTGACACCTACGACAACCACACCGCCCTTGATATTCAAGGATTTTTTGGCCTTATCGGAGACTTCGGCGAACTCACCGTTGAGTCGATCGTAGGCAGAAATCTGATCTTTCGTGATCACACTTGTGTCACCAGTTTTATTACGCAGAACCACTTCGATTTGTTTCACATCGGAGCCTCTTTTTACCACCACCGTCACTTTATCGTTCGGGCGATGACGAGCGATCTCTTCAGAGAGTTGAGCGGCGCCATCGATTTTTTTACCGTTGATTTCGATGATCACATCTCCGACCTTAATACCACCCTCTTCGGCTGCGCTTTCTGGAGCCACATCTGCCACATAGACGCCACCTTTTTCGGTAATACCACTCTTCTTACCCTCTTCGCTTTCGAGGAAACGTTCGTTGACTTCCGTATATTGGATACCGAGGATTGCACGCTGTACGACACCATACTCTTTCAGGTCCACCACGACTTTCTGCACGATCGAGGTCGGAACGGCGAAGGAGTATCCGATATAGCTACCCGTTTCCGACTGGATCAGCGTGTTGATTCCCACCAGTTCTCCTTTCGCATTCACCAAGGCTCCACCACTGTTTCCCGGATTAACGGCAGCGTCGGTCTGGATAAACGACTCAAGACGATACTGCGACTGCAACGCATCGAGATTACGTCCCTTTGCGCTGACAATACCGGCCGTAATGGTATTGGTCAATCCGTAAGGACTACCGATTGCCAGCACCCACTCTCCCAGACGCAAGTCATCGGAGTTTCCGATCGGGAGGGTTGGCAGATCCGTTGTGTCGATTTTGATCAGCGCCACTTCGGTGGTCGGATCCGTACCGATCAATTTTGCATCGAAAGTCCGCTGGTCATTCAGTGTGACTTTCAGTTCGGATGCATTTTCGACGACGTGGTTATTCGTAACGATATACCCGTCGGGGCTGATAATCACACCCGATCCACCGCTCTTCTGCACCCGAGGCTGTTGTCCTTTGAATTGACCTCTGGGGATACCGAAGAAATCAAAGAACTGCTCATAACCACCGTCAGCATATCCGTTTCTCATTGTGCTTTCGCGGGTATTGACGATATTTACCACCGCTTTAACGGCATTTTCTGCTGCATAGGTCAAATCGGGATAGGAACCCTGATCATAAGAGGTAAAATGCGAACCGACTTTCGAAGCAAACGAGGCGGGCGCATTCACCGAAGAGCTTTTTGCACCGCTCTTCTGTTTTTCCATCGTTTTCGTTACCGAATAGGCCGTAACTCCACCTACCGCCATTGACAGGAGTAAAGCACCGACCCAAAAAATTCCCTTTTTCATAGAAACCAATTAATTAAAAGTTAATTTACATGTTATTACAAAAAAGGTAGATTTACATCATACTTACTTTTTTTTCATTTATCGATACGCTCTTGCCACCGACAGCGTACCGAAACTCATACATTATTCAAAATATTTCAATGTACTAACTCGGAATCCGATCCGAATATTGTTCGAAAAGTCAATTTTATTTCACTTTTTTTTCGTTTTTTTCGGAAGAAATCTTTGAGGAGTGCGGCGCATTCATCGGCGCGGACGCCGGCTGTAATGGAAGCCCGGTGATTGAGAAGCGGACTGTCTGCCAGCTGGAACAGGGA
>URBJ01000040.1 GCA_900546005.1 uncultured Alistipes sp.
TTTTTGTTTATGGATCACCGTTGTATCTTATTGAAATTCTACATCAAACCACAACGCCGGGATAGTTATGTATTGAAAATGCGATATTTACAGAGTTTTTCAAACTCTTAAAATTCAATTCGAACGTCCGACGAAGTCGATTCAATGCGTTTTTCACTATTTCAAAGAACAAAGTTAAGTTATTTCTTTAGAATAGCTCCAACTGTTGGGGAATTTCTGGTTTTGATTGTTCGATTTTGCCCCAAAAATTCAGTATGGCGCCATATTGTTTATCCGTTACGGCAAGCAGACTCGTATAACCCGACGGTGGCATCGAGCGACGAACTCGATTGATGTGTACTTGCATATTCTCTTTCGATGCACAGTGTCGGACGTAAACAGAGTATTGCATCATCGAAAAGCCGTCTTTCTCTAACGCCTTACGGAATTGTGCCGCATGACGTCGTTCTGTTTTGGTGTTGGTGGGCAGGTCGAAGAAAACAAATAGCCACATGATCCGGTATGCATTCAATCGTATTTCTGACATCGAATTATTTCAATAAGGGATAAACTATCTTTTTTTGTATGCCGGATAGACATTTTGCCATAGAGGATGACGTAAAAGTGAGTCCGACATCGAGCGGACGCATGACTTTGTCAAAATGTGTGTCGACAAACAGAATGCGCAATAGTTGGCCTTTGACCTCTTTGGTCAGTTGTTCGTGTCCTTGGTTATGAAGATTATAGACCAACTCGTCGACATAGGGTCGATAGGGCTCCATCAAGTCGTCAGCCAAAGGGAAGGCATTGTAACGGTTGCGATGGAAGATCCCGAATGCGGGAAATAGCCCTGATCCCATGATCGAACGTGTGACGGCAGCTCGCAGGATCGTGTAGCCATAATTGAGTAGGTTGTTGGGGGGAAGACCATCGCGTGATCGAATGAAATCAGTGCCGAATAGCTCAGACCAATAAATTTTGGCAGCTATTCCTTCCCTATTGTCTGCGTCGGCACTTTTGACATTCATGTAGTAGGGTTTTAATTTGCTTCCGTCGCGGCCTAATTTCTGTAATAGGGCTGATTGGTTACGAATTTTGGCTTCGACGATCTGTTTCCACAATCCTTTTTTCAGGGGTTCGCTCGCTTCGATTTGTGAACGGTAGCTTTCGCCTTGCGTTTTGTTGGAATCCAGATTCATCAGCATGGCATTTGGCATTCGGTTCTCTCCGCAGAAGATCACAGCGACGTTATTGTCGGACAAGGCATTGAGCAGAGGAAGAGTGATCGAGGTTTGTTGGTCTTCGAGAACGACAAAACCGATGTCTTCGATCGGGACACTTTTTTGGATATCGGGAGCTTCGCGGGTATGAATGACCATCTGCCCGTTCCGTAGATTCAGGCAATATGGTGTCGAAAAAAAGAGGGCACGTTTTAACATGGCATGCTGTGTTTGAATATGATCTCACCCGTAACGGTCAACTCGAAGTCGTAACCTTCGACATAGGCATTAAATTGAGTGTGTAATAAAGAAATAACGGGTCTATATTCTTCTTGATAGGTCCATTCTCCGTTTTTAGCTTTTAACTCTCCGGCAGGTCGGGCCTCTTGGTGGTGTTTTAGAGTTAAAGTTCCATATCTATATTTTTGTTGTAGGGTTAATACACTCATCCCGGTTACCTTATACAGTCGTTTTACCAACTCAGCACGGGTGCATTCGTAGAGTTCCGCCGGGGTGTGTTCGTAGAAAAGCACCATGGTGCCCGTTTTCAAGATATACTTGAGCGGATAACCATTTGTATCGGCAATCGGAACCAAATCGGGACGATCGTCACGGTCGGCACTCGCCTTGAAGTATTGGGCTGCTTCCAGATTGCTGACGATCTCGAATGATCTTTTGGTCTTACCCTTTTTGTCCACTCCTTCGTAGATAGCCATACAGTAGTTGCTGTCGTTGACGACATGGTAATCTTGCTTGTATTCCTTATCCGATGGATCCCGCTGCTTTTTTAATGATATGGGTTGCGTAACGGTTGGTGTGAAGATGCGGACTTTGCGGATGGGGACACGTTTTTCTCTATTCATCCATATCGTGTACTCGGAGGTATTCATTGCGGTTTTGAAGCCGACCTCGTCGATTGCTTCCTTGATACGGGCCTTGACAGCTTCGTCAACGATCTTGTCTACATCGGTCGGTTGAAGCTGTTCGAGCGGCTTGCGGACAACATAGCGGATCTCGTCATCGCGTTTGATAGCCCCGTAAAAGGTGTCTTTGTGGAGCAGGGCTCGGGCGGTGTCCCCTTGCATGTAGATGGGTTGACCGGCATCATTCAATTTAACCTTGCCCCGAATGCGTAGTTTTTTACGGGTTTGCTTGGGCATATTGTCGGCTGTGTGATGCGCAACAAGCAGTTCGTTTGCCACCGACTTGACGTCTTCTGTAAAGGTCGGCCATGGCTTTTCAAAGTGGGGTTTCGGACCTTTCCCAAAACGAAATTGCTCTTCTGCGACGGTATATCGTGCCCAACGGTCATACTCCTTACGGCCGATGCAGGCAATCGTAATGGCATCGATGCAGTGGTGCACGTGGTTCGTACGCTCCTTTTTTGTGTACTCTTCCTGCAGGCCCCACATTTTCCGGAACGCATCGGTCGTGGACCCTTTTACCGTATAGATTCGATTGAAGACGGTTTTCAGATAGAAACGGGCGTATTTGCCGATGATACCGATGTCGACACCCTGTCGGTTGCTGAATCCTTCGGGAACTTCGGTCATCGTGAAACGTTCATATTTGCCACGCCAATAGTCGAGATGCATTTGCAGAAAATGACGTTGTTGGATGGCCGCATCTTTTTGTTCTTTGGTCGTTGCACTATCCTTTTTGCGAGTTTGAATCGCAATCTGCTTCTTTAATGATTCGATCCGTTCTCTCCAGCCGAATGATTCGATTCGTTCCAGAATCTCGGCGTGATTGGACAATTCGGAGGGTAATTTGTTTTGCTTGATTTCTCGGTTGAAATAGCTTTTACACAGGGTTTTGTTCATTTGGGAGTCGTCGCCTCCGCGCGCAAGAGGCACGGTATGTTCGATGTCATAAACCGGTGCAGATCCGATAAAAGCCGAAATGCAAATTGGTTGTCCGGTGTAGGGACAAGTGTGATTCTGTTCCTCCCAGAGACGATATTTGAGAATGTCGTCCTCTGAAGGTTCGATCTCCTTGCCGGTTTCGGTCATATAATGTTTGCGTATCTCTTCGGCATATTTTCTATTTTCGGCTTCCCGCTCGCGTTGGTACTGTTCAATGGCTTTGCGGCGGTTGGCATCGTTCAGTTTCCGGGCAAATTCGATGTTGATTTTTGTATCGCGATCGATTCTGCCTTCCCGCAACAGCTGGTTGACCAAGGCCCGCATGCGAAACAGAGCCCGCATGGCCATCGGATTTCGGATCGATGAGGTGCGTGGAGAACCGAGCTGCAAGATGCCTTCGGCATTGGGTTGGGCGTCGCGGTAGGTTTCGGTCTTTGACGGGTGGTACAGTCGGTCCAGACGAGAGGTATCTAATCCGTGTTCGTCGAAATAGTCGGCGATACAGGCCTCTTTGGTTTTGTGTCTGTTCAGTGGGTTTGTCTGGAAGTCCAGAAGCAACGATGCAATATCTTGTTCGATCTGGAGCCGTCGGGAGCTATTCGCAAACACCTCTTGGGGAAGGGTTGCTTTGAGGTTGGCCAGAAAAACGGCTTCGTCGTAACGGTAGCCACGACGCAGATAGGGCAATATCTTGTTGATAGCCTTCAGGCTCAGCGCTGCATAGTCGCTCGGTATTTTAATGGATGTAAACTTTTTCGCTTGGTCTTCGGATAGTTGCAACTTTTCGCAGGCCCATGCCTGAAGGCAATCTTCGTCTTTGAATGAGATCAGGGCATGCCACACGTCATTAAATATTTGGTCTTCGGTTTTGCCCTCTCCGAGCCGATACAGGCTGCACATTTCCGGTAGCCAGTTGTCTCCGAAGAGAGCGATGAGCGATGCCGTTACGGGGCATCCGGAAACGGTGGTCGATCGTGAGAAATTGAACCGGTATGGAGCCTCGTTGCGGTCATCCTTGCACGCATATCTCCCTTTTCCGGCAATTTTCCGGGCGATCTCTTCGAAATCGAAATAGGGTTTGCTTTTGCGTAGGAAGAGAGGGGTGATTACCTTTATTTCTTCTTGTGTCAATGGTCGCGGAGCGTTGTCTTGGGGGCCCTGTATGCGGATATTGTTCATGAAACACAACATCCGATACTCTTCGAAGTGCGGATGAGAGACCGGACAGCGGCTTTTCTTGGGTTCGAACGTACATTTGCCCACGAGCCCCTTCTGCGACTTGAGGTCTCTTTGGAAAAAGATTGCCCGGTGCAGCTCTTTTCTCCACGTTTCGGGTAGTTGCTGGCGTTCGCATATGGCATGGAATTCTGCCAGATAGTGTTCGTTGCGGGAGGTGTATTTTCCGCGAATCCGCTCTTTGTTCTGATATAGCCGATAAAAATATTCACCGAGATATCGGCAGCCTGCAGCAGCCATCTCGTCCGACAGGTTCTTGATGCTGCTCTTGACTTTCCCCTCTTCCTTTTCATCCCCGGCATCCTTTCGGTTGCTGAGAAAACCGCGTCGCTGAGCCAGATGATAGATTGCCCGTCCCAGCAGATGGCGCTGCTGGCGGATCGAAAGGTCGAGTTTTTCGGTCAAGACCCGATACCGGTCGTGGTAGGGGTTGCGATCCAGATTGTCGTCGGTACGTTGCCAGAGCAGAAACTCTTCGTCGAGCGGATAGCGTTTCTTTTTTCGCCATAGGGTCAACTGTTCTTCGGTCAGGGATGGGCACAGATCATGCTCCACGAGCACTTTGAGAAGCTCAATCTTTCGTAGCCGACGCCGGAAATAGTGGCGGCGCGAGGCTCTTGCCTGAGTCCGGTCCTGTACGGCAGGTTTTTCATTGTTTTTGTCCCGGAGAACACCTTCCTGAAAGATATCTACTCCTTTGTCTATTAACGTGTATCCGCTTTCGGTCTCTTCGACGATGGCCCAGCCGAGTGAGTGGGTTCCGAGATCCAATCCCAATATTTTGTCCATAAAAAGAGAGGTTTTCTGTAAAATTAAATAAAAAGTTGCAGAAATCCGATTTTTTATATAAATTTGTAGAGTAAGACTTCTACATCTTACCACAATAAGGCTACATGCCGAAGGTTTTTAACCTATTGTCTCCGCGTACTCCGTGGAGACTTTTTTGTGAATTGGGGGCACCGTTTTGAGGTGTAGGCATATAGCGGACTGGGACCGGAAAGAGCGACGATGAAGCGATTCGGGCACTTTTCAGGAGAGGCCATGGCCAAAGCCACCGTTTTTTAGATTTTGCTTTGGGAGTATAATTGCTCAGTATAGGAGGCCGTTGAGGCTCCTATACACAAGTGGGAGGAGAAGAATACTTGCTTCTCCACTGCCCTACGCAATCGTTTTTATTGATTTCTGTGCAACATCTTACGGAGGCGGTTTTTCAGTTTGTGTCTGTAATAGCGGTGGAATTCGTAGGTCAATCGCGTAAAAGATCCTTTGAGTTGTAGGTACTCGGGATCGATATGTGCGAGCCGTGCATATTGTTCGAGGATGTAGATGTAGGCAGCGGCGGAACAAGAGAGTCGTTGCAGATTGATCAGGCGTTGCTGTTGGGTCAGAAAAACACCGAACTTCATCCGGTTCGTATCGATAATCTGAAAGTCGTATCCTCCCGAACCATTCTCCTTGTAGAGGATATTGCCGATGTGTAGGTCTTTGTGGTGGATTCCTGTCTGGTGCATTTTATAAAGAAATCCTGCCAGCATGTCGAGGATCGGGCGGGTTTCTAAATTGTGGGTAAAATGTTCAGTTACGGGACGTACCGGATGATAATCAGAATAGGCCGAGACAAAATAACAATCTTGCAAGATACCTCGTTTCCGGATTTCGACGAAAGCGATCTCTTCGGGTGTATTGATGTCCAACTGTCGCAATCGGATGGCATTTCGAAAGGCCCTTTCTGCTTTGCTTTTCCGTATGGATGCGCTATATATCAGTAGATTGAAGTACGATGGAGCTCCAAATCGTTTTACGACGATCCGTGTGCCGTTCACCTCGAACAGTTTGACAATGTTGCGTTTGTTATACAGTATTTCCCCTCCTTCGTTGAAAGTTCCCCCGACTGTGAGTTGACGCAAATAAGATTCCAGATGAGAGTATTTTGGGTTTATCTTGATGTGTATCATATTGGTAGTTATTGTTTTAAGAAAAATGCATTGGGTTAAACAAGGGGCAAAGCATCCTCAAACGATGCTATATCGTTTGTTCAATGTATAAGATTATGAGTAGGTTCAGATAGTGGGCGGAGCTATTCTAATTTTCCTGTCGCACGTAAATAGTCGGTTTCGTAAATCTTGTATTGAGTTTGTGCTTCAATCAGGTTGCTTGATGCCTGTTGCCACTGCGACTGGGCGTCGAGCAGATCGGTAAGTGGAGCCATCGATGCCGCATAACGGTTCTGCATGACGCGAAGGTTCTCTTCGGCTTGGCGGAAAGCGAGATCGGCTGCCTCGATCAGCCGGAATCCGTCCTCTACGTTACGAATGGCCTGCTGCACTTCGAGGTCGAGCAGACGGGAGTTTTTTTGCATCTCGAGACGGGCGTTGTCGAGGTCGAACTGGGCTTTTCGTACTTTGTTGCGCCCTTCGTTCCAGTGAAAAATAGGGATCTTGACGGCCAACATCGCGATTCCGATACCATCACGAAATTGTTGGGTAAAGGGGATCAGGGTTCCGTTCCCGATGTCGGCCGTACCTTTCAGTTTGATGTTGCCGTAATAGGTGTATCCGGCACTGAACCCAACGGTGGGCAGCATGTCGGCTCGGGTCATACGGATCTGCTGCTCGTTGGCTTCGATCTGTTTTTCGAGCAGGCGCAGCTCCGGACGAGAGTCAATGTCGGCACTCAGCTGACTCGGAGTCGTAACGGTTATCAGGGTATCGGTCGGAATGAATTCCGTATTGGAATCTACCCCGATAATGCGGCATAGCGATAACCGACACAGGTCGGCTCCGTTACGGGCCCGTTGAAACTGGTACAGGATTTCGCTGCGGCGGGCTTCGATGCGAAGCAGGTCGTTGTCTGTTGCCATACCGGCCTTCAGGGCCGTTTCGGTTTGGTGAAACAGGGTGTCCATGAGGGTTTTATACTGCTCCGTCATTTTGACCTTCCGCTCAACGGCGATGTAGCTCCAATAGGCATTGTCGGCCTCGGCAATCACCTCCATGCGGGTCATCCGCCGTTGTTCGGAGGCAACCGCTTCACCGATTTTTGCCAGACGCCGCCCGGAGGAGATTTTCCCTCCCGTATAGATGGGCTGAGTCAGTGAGATACCGGCCATGTAGGTTCCCCGCATGCGAAGCTCGCTGCCCATCATGTCGATGTCGGGGAGCATATAGGCGCCGAGGGCAGAACCTTCGAAGTTGGGAAGGGAGGCCGAATTGGCGATTTTGCGGTCAAGACCCGCTTGTTGGAGTGCGTTTTCGGCCTGCTGCAACTCTTCGCTGTGGGCCAGAGCCCGTTCGCGGCATTCGGCCTGAGACAGGGAGAGAGGCTCTTGTGCAGGTAATGATGCGGGTAACCCCATAAGGGCTATACCCAAAAATATGATCGATCGTTTCATGACTATTGCATTTGAATGGGGGTCGTTGTTTTTTTGATGTGGAACAGGGCTGTGTAGAAGAGCGGAAGCAGAATCAGGGTAATGATCGTACCTACCGTGAGTCCACCCATGATCGTAATGGCCATCGGGCCGTACATCGGATCGCCTATCAACGGAATCATGCCGACGATGGTGGTCAGAGAGGCCATCAGTACGGGACGGACACGAGATACGGTTGCTTCCACAACGGCACGATACGGAACAGCTTTCTCTTCGGTTTGCAACCGGTTGATTTCGTCGACCAGCACGATGGCGTTTTTGACCATCATACCGATCAGACCCATCATACCGATGAGGGCCATGAACGTAAAGGGTTGTCCGGTCAGCAGCAGTGCGGGGGTGATGCCGCAGAAGACGAACGGGAAGCAGAATATGATCAGCAACACCTTCTTCCAGCTATTGAAAAGCAGCAACAGGATCGCCAGTACGATGAAGATGGTGATCGGCATGTATTTCATCAGGTTTCCAATCGCTTCGCCCTGTAATTCGCCTTCGCCGACCCAGCGCATTGAGTAGCCTTCGGGCAGTGCGATCGACTCTATGTCGTCCTTGATCATGGATACGACCTTAGCGGGTGTGGCTTCGTCGATGTCGGGATTGGGGTCGCATTCGGCCTCGATGGCTCGCCGTCCGTTCAACCGGAGCACGACGGGTTCATCCCAGTCGAGATGGATGTCGTTCACGACATTTCCCAACGGAACCGATTGGAAAATGCGGTCCTGCAGTTCGCTCATGCCCTTCCCCGAGGCGAGCATGGCTTGCATCTCCTCGTTCGTCATGCGGACGTTCATGGTGCTCCAAACGGGAATCTCCTTGAGGTCGGTTATGCGGCTGCCGTCTTCGTTACGGACCTGCAGGTTGACCTTGACCATGCGGTCGTGGTCGTTCAGCAGCCCGACGGGCAGACCATCCGTTGCGGCCAGCAGTGCGTTCCCGATGTCGCTCCGCCCGATACCGGATCTTAGAGCATCTTGTTGTACGTATTCGGCGACAAACGCTTTCCCTGTGGGTTTCCAGTTATTCTCTACGGAATAGGTGTCCACGTATGGGCAGCGGCGCATGATTGCTTCGGCCTGAGCACTCAGGTTGCGCAATACCGCCGGATCGGGCCCCGTGAATTCGACCTCGACGGTGTGCGACGAGGAGATCGAGAAGTTGTATTTTCGGATACGGATGTAGGCATCGGGGTATTTTTCCCGCAGTTCGCGCCGTACGATGGGGATCTGTTTCATGACGGTTTTATAGTCCTTGCAGTCGACCATCAATTCTCCGTAGCAGTCACCCCCGGCGGTCATCGGACGGACCAGACAATAGTGTGCCGGAGCGCTGCCCATGCTCACCGCAACCCGTTCAATGTTCGGGTTTTTCTGGAGCAGATCGCTCATCTCCAGCAGGTCGTGCTGGACTTTATCGGAGGAGGTTTGAGCCGGATAGAAACACTCGACGATGAACTGTTTGTAATCGAAGTCGGGGAAAAACAGGTTTTTGACCCGGGTCATTCCAGCGATACAGACGATCAGTACGAGAATGGCGACAGAGATCGTAAGACGTTTATGGTCGATAAGGAATGAAATTGAACGACGAACGAAACGATGTACCGGAGAGTTCATTACGCCCGAATCGGTCGTATTCTTCTGGCGGTTCCGTGCGGGGAGCCAGTTCTTGGCGCACACCGGTACTTGTATCAAAGCTAGTACCCAGCTGGCCAGAAGGCTTACGCAGAGTACGAGGAACAGGTCGCGGGCATATTCACCGGCCGAATCGGGCGACAGGTAGACGCAAAGGAACGTCGAGGCGGCGATGACCGTAGCGCCTAACAGAGGTAGGGCCGTATTGCGACCGATGCGGTAGAGGTAGGTTTTGGGTCCGAGACCGCGCTGCTTGTCGACCAGAATGCCGTCCATGATGACGACTGCGTTGTCGACCAGCATACCCATCGCCACGATAAAGGCACCGAGAGAGATCCGTTGTAGCGTTGTTCCACACTCCAACAGAATGGGGAACGAAATAGCGACGGTCAGAATGAGCCCGAATCCGATGATTAGTCCGCTCCGGACACCCATGGTGAAGATCAGTACCAGAATGACGATGACGACCGACTCGAGCAGATTCCACATGAACGACGAGATGGCATCGCTGACCTTGTCGGGTTGGAAGAATATCTTTTGCACCTCCAATCCGGCTGGGACTCGCTGCATCACTTCCTCGAGTCGTTGGTCGACGGCTTTTCCTACGTCGGGGACGATTGCATCGTTCTCCATGGCCAGACAGATGGCCAGTGCGGGTTTTCCGTCGACGAAGAATCCGTTTTGTTGGGGTTCGGCGTATCCGCGCCGGATTTCGGCGATGTCGCTCAGTCGGATCTGACGTCCGTCCATCGTTGAGATCAGCAGATCGCGTATATCTTGTTCATCTTCGATGGCCGAATCGACATGCATCGCGATCCGGTCGTCCCCACTGCGGTATTTTCCCGCTTCAACGGTCTTCCCTGCCCCCTGCAGTGCCGCCATAATCTGTGTGGGAATGATTCCGTTGCGGGCGATCTGCTCTTTCGACAGGATGATGTCGATCACTTCGTCCCGATTGCCGGAGATGTTGATCCGTTTGACTCCCGAGACATCCAGCAGCTCCCGACGGATGAACTTTGCGTATTCATACATTTCGGGATAGTCGTAGCCGTCGCTGGTCAGTGCATAGAAGATTCCGTACACATCGACCATGTCGTCGATGACGATGGGATCGTAGCACCCTTGCGGCAGGCGTATTGCGGCATCGTTCACTTTGCGTCGCAGCAGGTCGAAGTGTTGTTCGAGCTCGTCGCTGAGAACGGTCATGCGGAACTCGACGGTCAGGGTAGCCGATCCGTCCTGACACTCGGTTTTGACCTTTTTGACATTGGGTAGTGCTCTCAGTTCGTCTTCCATCAGCTGTGCTGCCTCCAATTCGATTTCGTGAGCCGTAGCTCCGGGCCAAGGGATTACGACCATGGCCTGTTTTATCGAAACGGCGGGATCTTCCAGTTTCGGCATTTGTATGAAAGAGAGGACACCGGCGATCAGGATACCCGTCATCAGGGACCAGAAGAGTACGGGCCGCCGCATGAAGAATTCGGTCGCTTTCATTTTCATTACAACACTCCTCCTACATTGGTTTTACTCGGTTGTTCGATGATGCGGATTTTTTCGCCCTCCTGCAAGGAGTTAACGCCGGCCCGGACGATTGTCTCATCGCCCGAGAGTCCGGATGCGACGACTGCATCTCCTTCAGAATCTATACCGTGGAGGACAACGTTGCGTTTGTGGACGGTCGAGTCATCGCCGATCACCCATACGAACGAGTCATCGTTTTCATGAAAAATGGAACACAACGGGAGTGTATATCCTGTACTGTCGACTCTCGAAAGGATTCGCACCTCGATATTCATTCCTGCTGTCAGCTGTTTCGAAGGCTGTTCGGCAAAAGCGAGCCGCATACGGTAGAGCTGGTTCCCGTCGGCTTTGGGCGTAAGGCTGAGCAGGGTCATCGGAAGGTCTTGGTCTGAATATGGAGTTTTGCATGCGAAACGAGAGAAGTGCTCTCTTCCCGAATACGCTTTTGCCGGGATGTCGAGAGCGACTTCGAGGCGGGATACATCCATCAGACGGAAAACGGCCGTTCCTGCATCTACCATTTCAGCCGGAGAGAAGTTTACGCTCCGAATGTATCCGTCAGTTGGTGCGTAAAGCTTGGTATATTTTACTTTGTTTTTATTTGCCTCTAATTGAATTCCTAATTGGCGCAATCCGGCAGTCGCCTTTTCGTAGTCGTTCGACGAGATACTTCGTTGTTCGAAGAGTTGGGTCGTACGGTCGACTTCATCCTTCAGTTGATCGTACTGGATTTGCAGGGCATCGACAGCCAACTGATAATCAACATCGTCCAGTTCGGCCAGCAGCTCTCCTTTCCGGACGAAATCGCCCTCTTCGACAAGAATGTTTTTCAGTTGGCCCGCCGTCTTGAATCCGAGTCCGACGTCATGAGACTCTTCGACGATGCCGGAGTAGATACTTGAGGACTCCTCTCCCCGAGTGGATGGATGTGTGGTATATACACTGCGGAGGAACGGGGTCGATTGCTGTTCACCCGCACAGGATCCCAACAGACATACGGTTGTGGTGGCTACAATCCAATGTGATGCTTTCATGGTGTTGTTCGCTTTTTTTTGAATGATTTTATTGAGCACAAAGTTCTATTTTTTGATGTATCTCGAATGTCTATGTATTCGATATAATTGTTCTAAAGGATGACAATATGGCTATTTTAAACAACTATTATGGGTTATTTTTATTTGAATAGGTATATTTGTGCTGAAAAACGTTATTGTCTTATGCAGCAATCAGAACGAATTCGTACATTGAGTCTGTTGATGATACCGCTCGATGAACGCGCGTGCATTATTGAGGATGAATTTATCATGGCCGATAATTTCAATGTGACGGAAAAATCGGATGTTTTTTTGTCCAGTCCTAAGATCAAATCTTTTGTCGCATCTCCCTATCCGTTCAAGATAGAGTTTACGATGATCTTATTTTGTTTGGGCGGATCCATTCGGGTACGGTCGAATCTTATGGAATATGAATTGCAAAAAAATGATATTTTCTTTCTTCAGCAAGGGTCGATCGGACAATGTCTCGATATTTCAGCAGATTGTAGAATGGTTTTTATAGCCTTCTCGAAGGGGTATTTAGCGATGGAATCCAATTCACAAGGAGCAGCCATAATAAGAAAGTTTTTGGTTCGGCACTCGGTGCTTCGGGTCAGCGAATCGGATATGGAGGAGCAGATGCAGATCTACCGGGCGTTGAGACGAAAGATCGAACAGCCGGACTATCTTTATAAAAAAGAGGTGATTACTGGGTATATGCGGGTGTTGGCCTATAATTTATGTCAACTGATCACTCCCTACGTGGAAGTACGCGAGGAGCATGTCGGAAACCGGAAGAAGAAAATCTACGACGATTTTATGGATTTGGTTCACGAATATTATACCGAGGAGCGCAACATCGGTTTTTATGCCGATAAGTTGTGTATTACGCCCAAGTACTTGTCACAGATGGTGTATGCCGTCAGCGGACGACACGCCGGCGACTGGATTCGGGACTATGTCATTTTGGAGGCTAAGGCGCTGTTGAAGAGTCGGCAGTATACGATCCAGCAGATCAGCGACATGTTGAACTTTGCCAATCAGTCGTTTTTCGGTGTCTATTTTAAGAAAGAGGTAGGATGCTCGCCGAAAGCCTACCAGAATGCCGAATAGACCCGGTTGAAACTACCGGAAAGCGTGCGTTTTTGTCCTCGGTTTATGACTTCAAGCGGAAATGTGCAATATCTCCGTTTTTGAGTTACGTAGTGTAAAGTGTGAAGGGCCTTTAGAATTTATTTGTTTTTGGAATTGGTTCGATTGTCATAGTGAAAATCGAACTTTCGGTCAGGTGCAGAATCTCCGCTGATACAAAATTCCGTAATGTCGGTTAGGTTTTGCAGATTATCAGCCCAGTGAAAATCGAGTGCGACAGTATTCGGATCGAGGTTTAAAACGTCGAGTGGAACACTCAACTCCATTTCGTTGCCCGAGTATCGGTAACGGATTTTTGCAACAGGAGTCCATTGTGTACCATCCCAGCGATGAATTGACGAGGTGCGATTATTCTTAACCTTGGCGTTAATCAAAAAATCGTATCCTTCCCATCCTGTTTTCTTGTTGCAGTCAACATTTAGAAACAGTAACATCCAATTCGAGTTGGTATGCGAAGTTAGCGGAGCAGCAGTTCGAACATAAAGATAGAGATTCTTGTTGTCATGACAGACACGGGACTCGACGATGTCGTTGCGTCCGGTCCGGTTTACATATCGAGTAGTGTTGTCCACAGAGGGATAGTCGCGGT
Organism: uncultured Alistipes sp.; assembly: GCA_900546005.1. GTDB lineage: Bacteria > Bacteroidota > Bacteroidia > Bacteroidales > Rikenellaceae > Alistipes_A > Alistipes_A pullicola. The sequence goes on from URBJ01000040.1 coordinate 13,655, forward strand.
GCATGACATCTCCTTTCAGATCCGTATAAACCGGAAGTATCTCTTTCCATTCGTTAAAGAGGCCATCAATAGTGATCGTACGGGATTCCGAAGCGGGATCCGGTGCGTCCATCCCTTTGAATTTGCGAATATAATGGACCATACGATAGTAAAAAACATCTCCATAGCCCCCTTTCATGGGTTCGATGTCCCGATTGTATTCGTCGTTGAACATGTCGACGAAATAGCGGTCGTCATATTCCAGTTTTTCGCCCAAAAAGTATTCGTTGGTCATATCCCGGTTTTTCCATACTTCGATGCAGTATCGTTGAGAGCAACAGACGGCGATCCATTCGTTCCATTGGGTGATCATCAAAACGTCGGGGTCACGTTCGAAGACTTTGTCCCATTGTTTTTCGAAAAGGGCACCGGTGCCGGTTTCTTCGCAGCGGTAGAGGGTGTTGATTGGGGGTTGTTCACCGCCAAATTGATCCTTGAAGTCAGCTCCGAATCGGATGATCCCTTCCGGTCCGAGCCGATAGCTCGAACCGACGTTGATCGTCGGGTGCGAACCTTTCGAAACAGTCATTTGTTCTATGTCGTTCGGATCGTTTGTGTATCCGTAGCCTCCGATGTTGTGCCATGGCCAACTATCCTGCAGGCTTTCTCCCCAGCTGGACCATCCGTACCGCCAAGTGAAAAAATCAGCGATTTCCTCATTCGGAGCTGCAGTACGGGGGGCCAAGATAACCGGTTTCCCTTCCCAATAGAGCCATAGATCTTTATACTTGCCCGGCCGATAGATCCGGTCGTATACGGCCGTGATCGTCTCTTTTTGATAATAGTTCGTTGTAAAGACGAATTTGGGAACTTTTATCCCTTCGGCCTGCATCTGCATGGCGACCTTTGCGATGGCGTCGACGGCCGAATAGACCCATTCATAGCTTCCGTTCGTGATGTCGAAATAGAGAAAGTCGATTCCGGCAACGGCAAACATGTTCAGGTGTTTCCGGATGATCCAAGGGTCATTAGTGCAATAATATCCATCTTCCGGTTCACCCCAATAATAACTGTAACCGGGTTGCAGCTGATTGATACCGTTAGGGTGTCCTTTAAAGAAATCAGTGGTGTTGATTGCTTTGTTGCGGTCGCTGTGCCACAAGAAATAGAAAATACCGACTAATTTATCCCGTTTAGGGCCGCACTGTTCATAATTTGCGACGCTCCGGTCGTAACAGTCGGTATATACCCAATTATTCGTGGTAAATTCACAGGACGGAGTGTTTTTCTCTGATAGTGAATCTGTAGTGGTTGTATAACATGCAGTTATGGACGATAATAAGGTCGTCATCAACAACGAAAGAGAGATCATAAACCGTGTTGTTTTTATTTCAAACGAAAATAAATAGGGGTTGTGACCTTAAATATACGAAAAATCGATGATTTGCAAAGCGGATGATATACAAATTCCGTTTGTGTTGTTGAGATCGGGTTAAATCGATATATCTGGAATCGTCGGATAAGAAAAATATTTTTAGGGAATATGGTTTGATGATCCGAAATCTGCGTTTGCGAGAGGGGCGGTTGGGGCTATTTGTTTGTTATGATGATGCTCTGTTCGTCGAAAAGCGGGGCATCCTGACCGATCTCGAGGAATATCGCTTTGTCGGGATGGCTATCGTGGATTTCGAAATACCGGATCCCGCTGTTCCCCATACCCCAGCCGTTACATGTTGAGGGGATTGGTTCCTGTGAAGAGAGGTCCTGTATCTTTTTTGCATAGTCGCCTGTGGGGACGAGGTCGTAGCGTTTGACACCTTTCCTGTTGCTTTTTCCCTCTTTGAATGTACAAGTCTGGGTTGTATCCCATTCGGGTGATTGTTGTAATTGACGGAGTACGTCGTCGATGTTTTTATCTTTCAATGTAAAGACCTTTATGACCATCCAACGACTTGGTTGCTCACCTCCGCGTTCGACAAACGCACTTTGTGAATTATCATCTAAAACGATATGTATATTGGGGTTGCGTTGAGCCCATAGTTGGATGCCTGCCCCGCTGACTTTCTCCCAAGTAAAACCTTCGTATGCGGTTCGGGACGGTTCTTCAGGAAATAAGGGGTATGTTTCGGTCTGCTTTCCATTACGGCAAGCTACCGCCATAGCGATCAAAAGAAACGATACAATGTGCTGGATTTTCATATTCTCAGATTTTTGATACGTCGAATACGAAGTTAAGAAATTTTCTTACAAATTGTATCATAAAAGATCTTGTAGCGAACGGAGAGGTATGGTAAGCAAAAATCATCGGGCGATCAGGCATGTTTTTTCAGGGTGAAAATAAACTCTAATCCGCCCTCTTTTCGGTTTCGAACCGTAATGGTTCCTCCGTGGAACAGTACGGCGTGTTTTACGATGGCAAGCCCCAGACCCGTGCCTCCCATCTTGCGTGAACGGCCTTTGTCGACCCGGTAGAACCGTTCGAACAGATGGGACAAGTGTTCCTCTCCCACTCCCACTCCGTTGTCGGCAAACGAGATACGGTACTCTTCTGCCGTGTCGTCGAGTAATCGGATATATATGTCGCTTCCTCCGGAGTATGCAGAGGCATTGTCTGCCAAGTTTCGGAATATCGATCCGATCAGTGACGGATTGCCTTCGATTTCGACATGCGGCGGAAAATCGCAGTGGATGCGCAGTTGCCGTTCTTGCGGGCGCAGCTCCATTTCGGTGTCGATCTCTTCGATGAATTCGTTCAGCGAAGTGGGTTCCTTACGGATCTGTACACTTCCTTCGTCCATGCGGACCACGGTCGAAACGTCATTGAGCAGCCGTTGCAGGCGTTCGCTTTGCGCGTAACCGTTTTTTAAAAATTCCGTCCGTTTCTTTTCGGAAAGTTCCGGGTGGGCCAAAAGGGTTTCGAGATAACCGCGAATGGCCGCTACGGGAGTTTTTAATTCATGGTTGATGTTGTTAGTCAACTGCCGTTTGATCCGGATCTTCTCCTGCTCTTCGTGGAGGGCGAGGGCATGTTCGCGGTCGCGGTCCTCCTTGGTCTTTTGCAGACGGGCATATAGCCGGATCAGGTGGTTCGAGATGTTGCCCAATTCGTCGTGGGGGAATGGTTCGCTGTCGTCGATGCGTTCACCGCGTTCGGCACGTTCGGCAAACTCGTTGAGGCGGGTGATGTTGTGTCCCAGCCGGCGGGTGGCGAAATAACCGCCGATACTCATCAATAGCGTGATGCCCAGCATGAACCACAGAAATTCACGGTCGGCGGCCAGTACTTCTCGTAAGGAGACCGAGTACGGAACGGCTGAGCGGACAATCAAGGAGTCGTTTCTCGTAGCCGAGTAGAAGTAATTGAGGTGGGTGCTTTCCGAGTGTCGGCGGATGACGTAACCCGTGCCGTTTCCGAGGGCCTGTCTGACCTCGGGACGGTCGAGATGGTTGGTCATGGAGGTGGTGTCGGACGAGCTGTCGAACAACACTTTTCCGGAGAGATCGATCACTGTGATCCGTTGTTCCTCGAACGGTTTTTTGTGTTGCCGGGCAAGCGAATCGACATTTGCTCCTCCGGCGAGGGCATCCAGGAACTGGATGTTGAAGAGCTGCAATTGGCTGTTGAGTTGTTCGGCCTTGAAATGTTTTTCACGTCCATACTGGAAGACGATGAAGCAGGCCACAAGCACCCATGAGGATACCAGCAGCAACAGCAACAGCCGGCGGTGATACGGTAATTTACTCTTCAAACCCATATCCGTATCCTTGTCGCGTGACGATGTGTTCGCTGTAGGGGCTTATTTTGCGGCGCAGACGGGTGATGTTGACGTCGATGGTGCGGTCGAGCACGATCACTTCGTCGCTCCACACGCGGCTCAGGATCTCTTCCCGGGAAAAAATCGTGCCTTTGTGCGAGAGCAGCAGGAAGAGGATTTCGAACTCTTTCTTCGTTAGTTTCAGCTCTTCACCGTCAAGTGTACACCGTTTGCTGGTGAGGTCCATAAACAGTCCTTCGTAGCTTGCGGATTCGATGTTTTCGGGAGTTCCGTACGTGCGACGGAGTACGCTGCGGACGCGGGCCAGCACTTCGCGGACCGAGAAAGGTTTGGTTACGTAGTCGTCGGCGCCGAGATTGAATCCGGCGATCGTATCGTCTTCGGTGTCTTTTGCCGTACAGAAGATGATGGGAATTTGGGCTGTTTTGGGATTTGCCTTGAGCTGGCGGGCCATGCTGAAGCCGCTCATCTCTCCCATCATTACGTCGAGCAGAATCAGCGAGTAGCGTTCTGGATTCATCGTCAGAGCCTGTTCCGCACTGTTGGCCGTGTCGGCTTCATAACCTTCGGCTTCGAGGTTGAACTGGAGAATCTCGCACAGCGAGTCTTCGTCATCGACTACGAGGATTTTGTATTTTGCCATGATCGGAGCTTTAATACGACGCAAAGCTACGGAATAATCGGTTAATTCTGAGTCGTCAAGGAGGGGATTTAACAGGATTGTAATACGCAGCCGATCGGAACCGGCTGCGTAGTTCTTTTACACGTGAGCCGACGCTCTATTGTGAGACGACTTTCCAGAGTTCGGTGCGGAGCATCGAGGAGTTGAGCCGGTTGTTCAGGCGGGTCGGGTGGACGGCGTTGGAGAGGAACACCATGTAGATGTCGCTATCAGCATCCATCCAGAAAATGGTTCCGGTAAATCCGGTGTGTCCGAAGCAGTTTTTACCGCCCAATCCGCTGTTTACGGGGTCCCGTTTGTCGAAACCGAGTCCGCGCCAAATGCCCTTGTCAGCAAGGGGCGAAGCGGTGAAGAGCCGGACGGTATTTTCCGACAGAATACGCTTGCCGTTGTAGACTCCTCCGTTGAGGATCATTTCACAGAACCGCGACATATCTTCCGCCGTTGTGAAGAGCCCGGCATTCCCTCCTACTCCTCCGGCCATGACGGCCAGTTCGTCGTGCACATAACCGTTGACCGTGTCGCGTTTGAGCACGTGGTCGACTTCCGTCGGCATACACCGATCCTTGCTCCTGTATCTCAACGGATTGTAATAGGTGTTTTTACACCCCATTTCGGCGAACAGGTCGCGGGTCATCCGGTCGAGAGTCTCGCCCGAAACGCGTTCGACAATCTGCTTCAGGATCCAGAGGTTGGAGTCGCTGTATGCATACTTGCCACGATTTTCCGGTTTGAAGGCCTCGAAGATTTGAGCGTAGAGCACCGTGTCGATCGCCGGATTGATGAAGAGCCGGTCGCACCCTTGTCGCCAGCCGTCGCGGGGAGTTTCCGAAAAGTATGTGGTATCGAAAGCGACGTTGCGGCACACGAAGTAGTTTTTCCCGACTTGGTAGGGATATTCGTCTGATTTTTTGCTGGAGAACATATTGCCTCCGTCGGCATTATGTACGAAAGGCGAATAGAGTACCTGTGCAGGCATTCCGGAAGTGTGGGTCAACAACTCCTCGAGGGTAATGCCGGAGATGGGCGACCCGACCAGTTCGGGCAGGTAGTGTCCGATCGAGTCCTCGATCCGGAGACGTCCCTGATCGAACAGACGCATGGCTGCAAAGGTAGTCGAGAGCACTTTGGTGCAGGATGCGACATCGAACACGTCGTCGTTCCGGACAGGAAGCCGTTTCGAGTAGTCGTGGTATCCGTAACTTTTCAGGTAGAAGATTCCGTTACGGGTCCCGATGGCGACTGAGGCGCCCGGGAAGGCTCCCTTGTCGAGTTCAGCTGTGATCATTGCGTCCACTTTGGCCTTCAGGGATTCGGGAAGTTCTTGACTCCGTACGCTCTGCGTCCAACAGCACAGAGTTACGACGAGAGGTAGAAAAAATCGGATCATGGTTTGTATCTATTTTGTTTATATTTCGTCACATTTGGGGATGATACGCAGGTTTTGCCAACAGAGCGTGGTTTCGCCGTTGCTGCCGAGGATGGTGATCCGGACCGCTTTTACCGGACGTTCGGGACGGATCAGGGCGAGTCCGTCATCGTCCAGCGGAACCTCTTCCGTGAAGTCCTTTCCATTGTAGGACCACGATACGGTTCCGTTTGTGACGCTGTACCGGGTAATATCGGGCAGGCCCGTGCGGATATCGATGGCTTCGCACTCCACGGGGCTCTCGAACGTGAACAGGATGTAGTCGTCGGCCCGACATGGACGTGAACTGCGTGCATACGAGTTGAACTTATAGTTGGCCGTACGGGATACGGGATATTTCGACTGACACTCGATCGAGCTGGTCACCCGGACCGGAGGTTCGATGTAGCACGAAGGCTTCAGAAGAACCTGCAGCTTATCCGTTTCG